>CAXTCI010000050.1:0-30272 GCA_964242325.1 uncultured Acetobacteraceae bacterium | reverse complement strand
TGCGCTCCTTCTCCCTCTCCCTCCGGGAGAGGGCCGGGGTGAGGGGGGTCTTCAAGACTACTCTTGGCCTGGAAAAGCCTGGTTTCTGGTGTGCCAGCGGTTTCCACACCTGCCGCCAAGACCTCTCACCCGAAATCCTCTGCCGGGGGGAGAGGGGACTACGGCAGGCCATATCGTCAAATGCTGCCGTTCAGGCGGCAGAAAGGTGGGGTGAGAAGGTTTCATGGCACGGGTTCTTTCGTTGCAGGGGCTTTGTGCGGCGGCAACGGTGGTTCTTGCTTCGGCACGCAAGATCCCCTCACCCCGGCCCTCTCCCGGAGGGAGAGGGAGAAGCAAGCACTCTGCTTTCAGTTGTGCGAACCCTGGCCTAGGGTCGCGTACCTACCGCCGAGGGCATCATGCGCATTGTTTGCCGCCTTCTGATCGCTGCTGCCGTGCTGGTGGCCGCCTTGCGTCCGGTGCAGGCGGAGACCGTGCGCATCGCCCGGCAGTTCGGCATTTCGTACCTGCCGCTGATCCTGATGCAGGATGGCAAGCTGCTGGAAGCGGAGGGAAGCGCCCGCGGCTTGGATCTGCAGCCGGAGTGGCTGACCTTTACCGGCGGGCCGCCGATCAATGACGGGCTGATCTCCGGCAACCTGGACATCGCCTCCGGCGGGGTTACCACCATGCTGACCCTGTGGGGCCGCACCCGCACCAACCTGCGGGTGCGGGCGCTGGCGTCGCTGGGCAACATGCCGATCTGGCTCAACACGTCCAATCCTGCGGTTCGTTCGATCGCGGACTTCACCGAGCGCGACCGCATCGCGTTGCCGGCGGTGAAGGTGTCGATCCAGGCGGTCGTGCTGCAGATGGCGGCGCGGCAGGCGTTCGGCGAGGGCCAGTCCGGGCGGCTGGACGCGCTGACGGTCTCGATGGGCCATCCGGACGGGCAGGCTACGCTGGTGGGCGGCGGGACGGAGATCACGGGGCACTTCACCTCGGCGCCGTACATGTATGAGGAGCTGCAATCGCCACGCATCCACCGGGTGCTGGACAGCTACGAGGTATTGGGCGGGCCGCACAGCTTCAACCTGGTGTGGACCACCGGGCGCTACCGGGAGGCGCATCCGCAGGTGGTTGCGGCGTTCCTGGCGGCGCTGGAGCGGGCGATGGCGTCCATACGCGACCATCCCGAGGAGGCCGCCGCGGTTTGGGTGCGGGCGGAGCGATCCCGGCTCGGCGTCCCCGCCGTCGCCGAGATGATCCGCCGGCCCGAGAACGAGTGGACCACCACGCCTCGGCGGGTGATGGACTTCATGGCCTTCATGCAGGCGACCGGCGCCCTGGCGGCGCGTGCGGATACGTGGCGCGACCTGTTCTTTCCCGAGGCGTATGGCCTGGACGGCAGTTGACCCAGACATGACGGCGGTTGGCCCGGCGGTGACGGTGGTTGACCCGGTGGGGGCTGGGGCAGCACTCTCCGCGGCAAAGGCGGAGGACGCGATGCAGGGCGACATCACCATACGCAAGGTCACTCCCGTGATCGGGGCGGAGATGGGCGGCATTGACTTGTCTTGCCCCTTGGGCAACGAGGCGTTCCAGGTCGTGCACGATGCGCTGATGGACAACCTGGTGCTGTTCTTCCGCGATCAGACGATGGACCACGCGCAGCAGAAGGAGTTTGGCCGGCGGTTTGGCACGCTGCATGTTCATCCTGCGGCGCCGTCGGTGCCGGGTCATCCGGAGGTGATGGTGATCCATGCCGATGCCAACTCGACGTTCGTGAACGGGGAAGGCTGGCATTCCGACGTGTCCTGCGACCCGGAGCCGCCGATGGGCAGCGTGCTGCAGATGCGCGTGCTGCCGGATGTCGGGGGGGATACGCTGTTCGCAAATATGTATGCGGCGTTCGAGGCGCTGTCGCAGCCGATGCGGACGATGCTGGAGGGTCTGACGGCCGTGCATGACGGGGAGGGGCTGTATCGCGGGCGTTATGGCACCGACGACCGCGGCCGGGTGTATCCTCGGGCCGAGCATCCCGTGGTCCGTACCCATCCCGTGACGGGGCGGCAGGCGTTGTTCGTGAACTCGTTTTTTACCACTCGCATCCTGGGGCTGCATAAGGCAGAGAGCGACGCGCTGCTGGCGTTCCTGTTCCGGCATATCGAGACGCCGGAGTTCCAGTGCCGCTTCCGCTGGGCGCCGGGGTCGGTGGCGTTCTGGGATAACCGGGCGTCGCAGCACCATGCGCTGTGGGATTATTTTCCGCATACTCGGACCGGCACTCGGGTGACGATCGCCGGGGACCGTCCGTTTCGCCGGGCCTGAGCGGGTGCAGCGCACCCTGGTGCTGGACCTGGATGGGACGTTGGTGGATTCCGTGCCGGACTTGGCTGCGGCGCTGAACCGGGCGATGGCTGTGCGGGGGCTGGCGGGGTTCAGCCGGCCGGACACGGCGGCGATGGTCGGGGATGGGGCGCGAGTGCTGTATGCGCGTGCATGTTCGGCTCGCGGGGTGGCGTTCGACGAGGCGGGGTTCGACGGCTTCCTGGCTGATTATACCGACCATGCCGCGGTTGACAGCCGGGCCTTTCCCGGGGCGGCCGAGGCGATGCGGCTGATGCAGGGGCAGGGCTGGCGGTTTGCCGTTTGCACCAACAAGCCCGTGGCGGCGACCCGTGCGCTGCTGGAGGCTCTTGGGCTGGCGCCGTGGTTCGCGGCGGTGGGCGGCGGCGATAGCTTCCCGGTCCGTAAGCCCGATCCGGCGCATTTGCTGATGACGCTGGCTGCCGCGGGGGGAACGGCGGATGCGGCGGTGATGGTGGGGGACCACCGCAATGACGTGCTGGCGGCGGCTGGGGCTGGAGTGCCGTGCATCTTTGCGGGCTGGGGTTACGGGCCGGCGGCGATGGGGGAAGGGGCGGCTGCGGTGGCGGACGGGTTCCCGGCGGTGCCGGGGCTGGCGGAGGGGCTGGTCGGCGCCCGGTGAGGCCCGGGTTGGGATGGCGGGGCAGTTCTGATGCCTGAACCGTTGTGCGGGCGGGCTGGGTCGGTTCCTGGGCCGGGACAGGGGTGTAGCGGGACACTCCGCGATCTGGGAGGTGTGCTGCCACTGGCGTCGGTCGGCTTCAGCTTGCCGCTTGCCATCCTGTATGATCGGCTGGACGTCCGCGCCCGTCCGCAGGCGGTGCCGCTGGCCTGACTGGCCCCGGGACGGACGGGTGGCAGGCGTGGCGTCATCGGGGGCTGCGGCCAAGCTGCATATCCTGCGCCCACAGGGCGATGCCAGCGATCCCGATACGTCGGTAATTACGTCGCCGTAGCGGGCCGGCACTGTGGGGAGCATTGGAGCGTTGGCGTTGCTACGCGCTTGATCCTTTTCGTCATTGCGGGGGCGGGACGCCGTGGCAATCCAGAAACCGCAGGCGTCGTCCTGCCAGGCCCTGGATCGCCGCGCCTCAAGCGGATCGCGGTGCAGGTGCAGAATGGTCTGATATCAACCACCATTTGCTTTGACCGTTCTGGCGGTGATGGCTTTTGCAGGGCGGACAACCTTCGACGCATTCAGTCACGACGCGATGCTGGGCGGCGGCGTACGGCGCTTCGCTTATACGCCCTACGGGGCTTACCGGGGAAATGGTTGGAGGAGATGGCGGTTGGTATGAGAGGGTGACCGTCGATGCTAAGCAGGGTTGCACGGCCTGTCGCACAGATGGCCTGCATCGTCATTGAAGGCGGTCCCATGAAGTGCTGCTTCACGATCCATGGTCTCCGGATTACTTCGGTGGCGCCGCCAAACTTGGCTCGTCTTTAGGTGGAGTGACTTCGGCTACGTTTAGCGTCATCGAAACCAGGCCGTAGTAGCCCAGAAGCGCGACCAGGTCAGTGACGCCTTGCTCGCCGAAACGCTTTACGGCAGCAGTGAAGACGGCGTCGGTTACCTGATGCTGGCGATGAAGTTGGGTGGAGAAATCGTATACCAGGGTTTCGTCCGGTGTCATGGCCGCGGGTCGGCGCTTCTCGTGCAGGTCTGCCGCAACTCCTGGTTCCAATCCTGCTTTCATGGCGAGCGGGTAATGCGCATACCATTCGAAACCGCTGTTCCACTCGACTGCGGTGATGAGGATGGCGAACTCGTTCAAGTTGTGCGGGATGGTCGTGTTGAAGCGGAGGTATTCACCGACCCGCTGCAGCCTGTCGCCCAGTACCGGGCTTCGAAGCCAGGCATTGAACGGTCCCTCGATCGAGTGACGCGGCCCGGCCATGATGCTGTCGTACATGGCCTTCTGCTCGGGGGCCATTGTCTCGGAGGCAAGTGGCGGGTAGCGGGTGACGGTCTGGGCCTCGACGGACAACCCAGTTCCTGCAAGCAGACAAGCCGCTGCGATGACGGTTCGCATGATCGTCTCTCCCTTCCAATTGGTCTCGTCATCCTCCGCAATGTTGGGGAGGGGACGATTTGCGACGACACTGCCCTCGGCGTTGCTGAACCGCAAGGTTGTCGTGTCCTGACCCACTAAGCAGGCTTGCGCGACCTGTCGCACGTATGGCTTGCGGTCGTGCCAGGATGGGCAAGCCTGCTTAGCTTTTCAGCCGTGCGCAGACCTCTCCTGAGGTTTGTTTAGATCGAGCGTATTGCCGCCTTCACACGGTCCGGCGTGTAGGGCGCCGTGCGCAGCCGCACCTCCGCGGCGTCAAACACCGCGTTGCTGATTGCGGACGGGATCACCGCCGAGGATGGCTCGCTGCCGCCCCAGGGCTTCTCCTCCTGGCGCTCGATCAGGTCTATTTCCACCCGCGGGACGTTGGGGACGGTGATGATGGGGTAGCTGGCCCAGTCCAGGCTGATGACGGCCGCGCGGTGGGAGGCGACCTCCTCACTGCGCCGCCTGTTCCCCGATGAAGGCGGCCTGGACGGGGTGCGGGTGCTCCTCGCTGCCCAGTCCTTCGAGGGTCACGATCTTCTGGCCGGGCTGCAGTTGGGACGGCGGCACCTGGCAGGACCGCGCGGCTTGGCCATCCAGGTGGACCGTGCAGGCTCCGCACTGGGCCAGGCCGCAGCCGAAACGCGGGCCTTGCAGGCCGAGGTCGTTGCGCAAGGCATACAGCAGCGGCATGTCGGGGGCGTCGGGGTGCACCTCGGTGCTGCGGCCATTCACGTTTAGGGTCAGCGTCGTGGCCATTCCCGGGTTTCCTTGTTCCTTGCCGGGTGACGTACGGCTTGGTGTGCCGGGCTGCGATGCTGCGGGATGGCTGGGAGTGAGGGCCGGCCGGGCAAGCTGCGGAATGCCGGAGAACTCCAGGGGAATGGCCTCAGTGCGGACCGCAGCCGGGCCGCCTGACCCGGCCCGGCGTGGGCGTGCCCTGGTTGGAGCACGCCCGTTCCTGTTAGCCTCGTTTCTGTCAGCCCCGTTCCTGTCAGCCCCGGGCCATCGCGGCGTTGGCGACCGCACTTTCCCGCATCCGGTCATATTCCGCCTTCGGCACCGGCACCGCGTCGCGGTGGCCCAAGTCGTTCAGGTGCACCCGGTAGGTTTCCCGGGCGCTGAATGCGGCGATGGCGGCAATGGCGGTGATCGCCAACGTGATCGCGCCCACCGTCAGCGGGATGTTGGCCGAGCCCGGCGGCGCGGTGATGGCGAACAGCGCCGGCAGCAGCGCCGTGATGGTGGTCCCCACGTTCTGCGCGATCGCCATGGCCGACACCCGGGTGCGGGTCTGGAACAGTTCCGGGTAGAAGGCGGAGAACACCGCATTGTAGCCCTGGTAAACCACGCCCCACATCAGCAGCGACATGAAGATGGCGAGCGTTACGCTGCCGATGCTGATGGCATACAGGTAGCCGAACGACAGCAGCCCCGACAGGAGCGCGCCGACGATGACCGGCGGGCGCCGGCCAATCCGGTCCGACAGGTTGCCGACAATGGGGATCACCACCACGGCCAGGATGTTGCCCAGCACCGGTATCCATAGGTAGACGTCCTTGGCGAAGCCGATGCCGTAGGCCGGCTGCACCGCATAGGCCGCGCCGAACACGGTCGCCACCACTGGGATCACGTTCATCAGCGACATGCACACCACGCGCAGCATGTCGCCGCCGCTGAGACGGAACGCCTCGACGATGGGGGCTTTCGGCACGGTGGCACCCTCCTCGGCGAAGGCCGGGGTTTCGTCCACCTCGCGGCGGATGATGTAGCCGGCGACGATCACCACTGCGCTGAGCAGGAACGGCACCCGCCAGCCCCAGGAGGCGAACTGGTCTGCCGGCATGAAGCGCGCCAGCGGCAGGAACACCGCCGCCGCCAGGATCTGGCCGGCCTGGACGCCCTGCAGGGTGAAGCTGGCGAAGAAGCCGCGGCGGCCGAACGGCGCGTGCTCCAGGATCATGGAGCTGGCGCCGCTGATCTCGCCGGCGACGGCGAAGCCCTGGATCAAGCGCAGGACCACCAGCAGCACCGGCGCCCAGACGCCCACCTGCGAGTAGGTCGGCAGCAGCCCGACCGCCATCGTCGAGAAGCCCATCAGGAACATGCACACCAGCAGCACGCCCTTGCGGCCGTGGGTGTCGCCGTAATGGCCGAGCACGAAGGCGCCGATGGGCCGGGCGACGTAGCCGACGCCGTAGGTCGCGAGGGATGCGACGATGGCAGTGGTAGGGTCGGATGACGGGAAGAACAGCTGCGGGAAGATCAGCGACGCCGCAGTCGCGTAGATGAAGAAGTCGTAGTATTCCAGCGCCGAGCCGATCCAGCCGCTGGCTGCCGCCTTTTTCGACTGCCGCCGTCCCTGCGGCTCGTGGGTGGTGCTGTCCATGTGCGTCTCCTCCGTTGTTGGTTGATGCAGGCGCGGCAGCCTTTCCCGGCGGTTTCCGCGGGTTTCGTGACTCAGTCGTGG
Source organism: uncultured Acetobacteraceae bacterium (assembly GCA_964242325.1). Classification (GTDB taxonomy): domain Bacteria; phylum Pseudomonadota; class Alphaproteobacteria; order Acetobacterales; family Acetobacteraceae; genus DASWOJ01. Next base: position 23,396 of record CAXTCI010000050.1, on the reverse strand, counting down.
CGGATGTGCGGGCCGCCTTGCTTCGGGCTGGTCAATCGTATTCTGGCCAATCGTGTTGCGGATGGGCTGGGGCCAATTGCAGCGGGGGCAGCCCGGTATGACCGGGATTGGGCGGGCGGCAGCCTGGGCGCAGTCAGCCCATGAACGCTTGCAAGCATGGCCCGGCCTCCCTGGCCGCGGCGTGGCGCGGCATTGTCATTGCTCAGTGAAAATCCCTATACCTACCGGACGGTAGGGTGCAAAGTGGAATCTCTGGTTTCGGCCAGAAATAATCTGCCCGCCCTTGCAGGGCAGGCACAGGGATGGATACGCAGGGTGATGGCACTCATGGCGAAGCAGGGCGACGACGGCGTGGATGCCCGGCCCGGTAAGCTCCAAGCAGGCCGGCAGGCGCCGGGCCGTATCCGCTTGTCCCGCGCCCGGGCGCCCGATGGTCCGCGCACGCGGCAGGGTATCCTGGACGCGGCGCGCTCGATCTTTGCCGAGAAGGGCTATAGCGGCGCCAACGTGAACGAGATCGTCGCCTTGGCCGGCACGACCAAGCCGATGATCTACTACCACTTCCGCAGCAAGGAGGGCCTGTTCGCGGCCGTGCTGGAGGACGTGTATGCCGGGATGCGCGCCATCGAGCGCTCATTGCAGCTGCAGGGCCTGTCGCCGGTCGAGGCAATGCGGCGGCTGGTGCAGGTCACGTTCGACTACCATGCCGAGCATCCCGAATGGATCAGGCTGATCTCGGTCGCCAACATCCACGGGGCGCAGCACATCCTGGACTCGCCGACCATCGCATCGCAGAACTCGGCGATCCTCGCCATCCTGGCGGGGCTGCTGGCGCGGGGCGAGCGGGAGGGGGCGTTCCGTGCCGGGGTGGACCCGCTGCACCTGCACCTGATGATCAACTCGATGTGCTTCTACCGGATGTCCAACCGGCACACCTGGCGGGTGATCTTCGGGCGGGACCTGAGCCTGGCCGATGATGCGGCGCGGCAGCGGGCGATGCTGGCGGATGCGGTGGTACGCTACCTCAGCCCGGAGCAGAGCTAGGACCGGTTATGGCTGGGTCCGGTTGTGCCGGGACCGGGACTTGAACGGCAATCCCGTCGGTGCAAGCGAAAAGGCCGGCGTGGTCTGTGCCCGGACTGTGCCAGCCGCGGCGCAGTCCGGGGTGGGGCGGTGCCTCAGGCCGTCGGAAACGCGCCCTCGAACGCGCTTTCGGATATTGGGCGCCGGTTGTTCGGCAGCTCACGCGCGCGGACCGGCTCCGGCAACTGCGCGGGGTCGCCGCGGCGGCCGACGCAGATCATCTGCTCGACGCGGTAGCCGATCGGGACGTGCAGCTCGGCGAAGGCGCGGTCCATGTCGAAGCCGACCATGCCGTGCGCCTGGTAGCCCATCTTCGTGGCCTGCAATGCGAAGTAGGCCCAGCCGGCGCCGGCGTCATGGCTGTGGCTGTGCGATGGGACTTCGCCCTCCTTGCCCGGCACCGCCATCGTGGACTTGGACAGCAGCACCAGCAGCGCGCCGGCGTTCTTGCACCAGGCGCGGTTGCCCTCGACGAGCAGGCCCAGGAACAGGTCCCAGTGCGGGCCGTCCTTGATCGCATACAGGAACCGCCAGGGCTGGGAGTTGTAGGACGACGGCGCCCAGCGCGCGGCCTCCAGCATGGTCATCAGGTCGTCGCGCGGGACCGGCTGGCCGTCATAGGCACGGGGGGACCAGCGGTCCAGGAACATGGTGTCGATGGGGTGGTCGGCGTTGCGGCCGTTGGCGGTCAGGGTCATGGGGTGCCTTGCTTGGAGTGAGGGCAGGGCGGAAGAACAGGACGTTTGCCGGGCGGCGTCAACCGGGGCTACCGTGCTGGGGCGGACCGTGACCCGGGACGGCGGCCTTCCCTGCATCGGCTGCCCGCAGGCGCATTGCGGTGGGCATCGGATGGGCGCTGCTGGCAGCCGGCATCTGGTCGGGCATCAGGGGTCGCGCGGCACCTGGCTGAAAGTTTACGTGCCTTGGGCGGCACGTTTCCTGACTGCCGCGTTGGGTCCAAATCCCGGAGTGGGATGGGTGTCGCAAGGAGACGGGATTGAAGGTTTTGATGTGTTCCATCGTGGCAGCCGGGCTGATTGCCACGGCGTGCCAGGTTGTCCTGACCCGGTTCGTGGGTGAAAGCTCGGCCCAGGCCTACTCGACGACGTCCACGCGCCTGTAGGCGGCGGGCGGCGGCGGGCCGGTTGCGCGGGGCGTGACGCGGTGCGACGAATGGCGCGGCCCAATACCGCGCCGCAGGAGCCGCCGATGACACGTATGCCCCGCATGCCCGCTGCTCCGGCGCTGATGACCGCAGCGACGCTGGCTGCCGCTACGCCGGGCCATGCCGAGGAGCGGTTTCCGACCATTCCGCCCGCTGATTATACGCCGGCGCAGAAGCAGGCGGCTGCCGACTTCCTGGCGGCGCGCAAGGCTCCGGTGTTCGGGCCGTTCGAGCCGCTGATGTATAGCCCGGAGGTGATGAGCCTGGCGCGGAGCATGGGCGACTACCTGCGATTCAAGTCCGGGATTGGGACGACATTGTCGGAGCTGGTCATCCTGATCACCGCCCGCGAATGGTCGCAGGACTTCGAGTGGTCGTATCACAAGCCGATCGCGCTGAAGGCGGGGGTGCCGGCGGCGGTGGTGGATGCCTTGGAGGACGGGCGGCGGCCGGAGACGATGTCGGCGGACGAGGCCATCGTCTATGATGCGACGACGGAGCTGCACCGCAACCATCGCCTGTCGGACGCCACGTTCAACCGGGCGGTGGCGCGGTTCGGCCAGCCGGCGGTCGTGGATATGATCGGGGTCGCCGGCTACTACACGTTCTTGGCGATGCAGTTGAACGTGGCCCAATACAAGGTGCCCGAAGGTGCCGCGCTGCCGCGGTTTCCCTGATCCAGGCATGACGGTCCTGGAGGCGGCCGGCGTCACCCGCCATTACCTGATCGGCCGCGATACCCTGCGCGCGGTGGACGGCGTGTCGTTCCGGCTGGAGGCGGGCAGCACGTTGGCGGTGGTCGGCGAGTCCGGCTGCGGCAAGAGCACCCTGGCCCGGATGTGCGCCCTGCAGGAGCCGCCGACGGAGGGCTCCATCAGCATTGCCGGGCAGGACGCGGCAGGCCCGGCCCGGCGGACCCTGCAATTGCAGAACCAGATGGTGTTCCAGAACCCTTATGGGTCGCTGAATCCTCGGCGCACCGTTGGCGATGCCCTGGTCGAGCCGCTGACCATCAACCGCCGCGGCACCCGGCCCGAGCGGGTGGCGGAAGCCCGGCGGATGCTGGACCGCGTGGGCCTGCGACCCGAGGCATACGACCGCTACCCGCACCAGTTCAGCGGGGGACAGCGGCAGCGCGTCGCCATCGCCCGGGCGCTGATGCTGCGCCCGCAGGTGGTGACAGCGGACGAGCCGGTGTCGGCGCTGGACGTGTCGGTGCAGGCGCAGGTGCTGAACCTGCTGCGCGATTTGCAGGACGAGCTGGGCATCGCCTACCTGTTCATCAGTCATGACATCTCCGTCGTGCGGCACATGGCCCGGGATGTGCTGGTGATGTATGCCGGGCGGCCGGTCGAGCAGGGCGGTCGCGACCAGGTGCTGAACGGGCCGCGGCATCCCTACACGAAGCTGCTGCTGGCCTCGACGCCCTTCGTGGACCCGGCACGGCGCCAGGCCGCGGCGGTGGTGCGGGGGGAGCCGCCGTCGCCGACCAAGCCGATGCCGGGCTGCGCGTTCGCCAGCCGCTGCCCGTATGTGCAGCCGCGCTGCTTGGTGGAGCGGCCGGAGCTGCGCCCGGTGGACGGGCGGTTGGCGGCCTGCCATTTTGCCGAGAATTTGCCAGAGGTGGTTGCAGCATGACGGACCGTTACCGGATCAGCGACGGCGTCGGGGCTACCGTCAAGGCGGAGGGGGCGGAGCTGTGTTCCCTGCAGGATGCGGCGGGTCGGGAGCTGCTGTGGGGTGCCGGGCCGCAGTGGCCGAACCACTCGCCGGTGCTGTTCCCCATCGTCGGCCAGGTGACGGGGGACCGGCTGCTGATTGATGGGCGGTCCTATCCGATGGGCCGGCACGGGTTTGCGCGGCGGCGGCGGTTCGAGTGGCTGGAGCAGGGGGCGGATGCCTGCCGCCTGCAGTTGCAGGATGATGCCGAAAGCCGCGCGGTGTTTCCCTTTGCCTTTCGCTTGACGCTGTCCTACCGCATCGAGGGTGGGGCGCTGCATGTCGAGTACGAGTTGGCGAACCCGGGATCGGGGGTGCTGCCTGCCTCGCTGGGCGCGCATCCAGCGTTCCGATGGCCGCTGGCGGGGGGCGGGCAGACGGACTATCGCATCGAGTTCGCCGAGATCGAGGATGCGCCGATCCGGCGGCTGGACGACGGGCTGCTGCGCCCGGCCGCGCAGCCCAGCCCGGTGCAGGGCCGGACGCTGGCGCTGGACCCTGCGCTGTTCCTGGATGATGCGATTATCATGCTGGAGCCGCGCAGCCGCGGCTTGCGCTACTTCGGGCCGGGCGGAGGGATCGAGTTCGCTTGGCATGGGTTCCCGCAGCTTGGGGTGTGGGAGAAGCCTGGTGCCGAGCTGCTGTGCATCGAGCCGTGGCACGGATATGCCAGCCCGGCGGGCTGGGACGGCGAGTTCAGGGACAAGCCTGGCGTGATGCTGATCCCGCCGGGGGAGGCTCGCACGATGGGCTGGAGCGTGCGGCCGTTGGCGGGGTAGGCGCTTTCGGTTCAGTTATACTGGTGCGCATTCACCTGGCCGTGCACGGCCGGCGTTGCGGCGGTCGTCCCAGCTAACCACCGCGTCATGCCATTCAGGTTGCTCGGCTCGCTTTCTGACGCCACGATTTCAGTTCCAGGCGGGTCCGTGCGTCCCGGCCGGCGCTGTCCCCTTGCATCCCGCTGCGGCCCGGGGGAAACCGGGCGGCATGAGCCCAGGATACCTTCCCTTTGCCGGCGCGCTGCGCCTGCCGGCCTTTGTGTGCGACAACTGCGGCTATTGGCAGCGGCACTTTGCCGTGCCGCCGTCCTGCCCGATGTGCCTGGACGCCCGGCACGTGGTGCCGCAAACCGGATGGCAGTTCTGGACGCGGGAGGAGGCGTGGGACCGCTGGCCCTGCCATTGGGCGGAGATGGAGCCGGGCGTGTGGCGGTTCTGGAACGACCCCGTTACCGGCATCGGTCCCAGCGCCTACCTGATTCAAACACCGGGAGGGAACATGGGGTTCGAGGGCTGCCCGGTGTTTAGCGAGGCCGCGCTGGACCATATCGCGTCGCTTGGCGGGATGCAGGTGCTGGCGGCGTCGCATCCGCATTCCTATGGTGCGCTGTGGCAGTTGCAGGATCGGTTCGACCCGGAGCTGGCGCTGCATCCTGGTGACCTCGGATGGTCCGGGGCTTTGCAGGTGAGCTGGCCGTTCGACGATGTGCTGGAGCCGTTGCCTGGGCTGGAGCTACATCTGACGGCGGGGCATTTTGCCGGGCACACCGTGCTGTTCGACCGCGCCCGGCGCATCCTGTTCTGCGGCGATGCGCTGAAGTTCGAGTTGGACCCGGCGGACCCGCGACGGGCGCTGACGATCTCGGCCCATAAGGCGTTCGTGCGCGGCATTCCGCTGACCCCTGCGGAGCTGCGGCGCTACCGGGAGGTGTTCGCGCCGCTGGACTTCGTGCAGACTTGGACGCCGTTCGAGCAGGCGCGCAACAGCGGACGGGCGGAGGCGGTGGCGCTGATTGACGGGATGCTGGCGACGCGGCCTCATGCGGCACCGGTGTCCTTGGACAGCTTGCGGGTGGGTTAGGCGGTCGTGACCATAAGCCTTGTCGAGCCGAGACTGGACTTGTTGCCGGGTTATGTGGACGCGCTTGAGGCGGGCTGGTCGCCCAACACGACCCGGGATGTCAGCGGCGAACAGCTTGCCGCGATCCGGGAGAATGCCGGGGACTTCCTGCGCGGCTTGGTGGAGCATGAGGGCCGCACCGTGACGTTGGCGGATGGCAGCAAGGTTCCGCGCCTGCCCGGGCGGGTGTTCTGGATTTGGGATGGGGCGTTCTGCGGGTCCATCAACCTGCGCTTCGTTCCGGGCACGCTCGACCTGCCGCCGCATGTGTCCGGCCACCTTGGCTATACCATCGTGCCGTGGAAGCGGCGGCGGGGCTACGCGACCCAGGCGCTCGCGTTGCTGCTGCCGGTCGCGCGTGAGCTGGGGTTGCCGCGCGTGCTGGTCACCTGCGACGAGGGGAATGCCGCTTCGCGCCGGGTTATCGAGGCGAATGGCGGCGTTCCCGCGGGTAGGGAGCCGCATCCGGATCAGGATGGTGAGAGCAAGCTGCTGTTCTGGGTCAGCACCGCCGATGCAGCGTAGCGGGGCGTGCGCCGCCAGTACGTCCAGCTATGGTCAGACGTTCCCTGCTTGGATCGTGCTGACGGTCGCTATGTAGTGCTGGGGGTGGCGTATGGCGCTTCGCTTATACGCCCTACGAGCCTTATCGGGAAAACGGGCAGAGCGGACGGGAACTGATGTTCTGCCGAGGGTCCGTTGTTTCACTTCTCGGCAGGTGCGTCGTTGTTGGCCGCCGCGTGCGGCGTGAGGAACCAAGGCCGCCAGCGCAGGCTTGTGCGTGGGCGGTCACTGAGGAGCGTTGCGATCTCATGCTTGGCTTGCGGCTGGACCGCTCGGCCCTTTGGCGGGCCGCGTGCCTGGCGGCGGCCTGCGCCGGAGTGATGGTATCGCAGGACCTCACGGGTCGGTGCACCGGCCATGCTTCACTCCCTTGCGCTGCCGGGCTGCAAAGGTTCCGGTGGCTATCCATCCTAGAGCAATCCTGTATGCAGCTACGGCTAAACTGATTTTGGATTGACATCGGCTCATGCCGTGGAAATTGTTCCTATGCGTTGACAAGGGTCCAGCATGTCTGCGGGTGCCGTGGTGCTGGTGATCGGCTTTGCCGGCTGGAGCGGGGCGGGCAAGACCACCCTGTTGCGCCGGCTGATCCCGCTGCTGACCGGCGCGGGGCTGCGGGTCTCGACCGTCAAGCATGCCCATCACGGGTTCGACGTGGACCAGCCCGGCAAGGACTCCTGGGAGCATCGGCAGGCCGGCGCGCAGGAGGTGCTGGTCGCCTCCGCCGCACGCTGGGCGCTGATGCACGAGCACCGGGACGCGCCGGAGCCGGGCTTGCCGGAGCTGCTGGCGCGGCTGTCCCCGGTGGACCTGGTGCTGGTGGAGGGGTTCAAGCGGGAGGTGCATCCGAAGATTGAGGTGTATCGCGCCGCCGTAGGCAAGCCGCTGCTGCATCCCGGCGATCCCTCCATACGCGCGGTGGCGTCTGATGTGGCGCTGCCGGGCTGCCCGGTGGCGCTGCTGGACCTGGACGACGTGGCGGCCATAGCTGACGCCGTGCGGGGGGCAGCCGTCCCGGTCGCGGCGGCGTTTTCAGGCCGGGGTTAGCGCGGCGTGGCGCAGCTCAGCGACGATTGCTTCGCGTTTGGCGGCAAGCTGCTGACGGTTGATGCCGCGCTGGCAGCGATCGCGGAGGGGATTCGGCCTGTGCGCGGCATGGAGCGGGTGGCGCTGCTCGACGCCGATGGACGGGTGCTGGCGGTGGACCTGGCGGCGCCGATGGACCTGCCGCCGTTCCGCAATTCGGCGGTGGATGGCTATGCCGTACGCCTGGCTGACCTGGAAGGGCGGGATACGCTGCCGGTGCTGGGCCGCCTGCCGGCTGGCACCCCGGCGGATGATGCGCTGCCGTCCGGCGCGGTCCGGCGCATCTTTACCGGGGCGGCGATGCCGCCGGGTGCGGACACGGTGTTCATGCAGGAGGATGTGGAGCTGGAGGCGGGCAGGGTGCGTCTGCCGGCTGGCCTCAAGCCTGGGGCCAATACCCGGCCGCAGGGGGAGGACATCGCGGTGGGCGACCCCGCCTTGGTTGCCGGGCTGCGGCTGCGGCCGCAGGACTTGGCGCTGGCGGCGGCGCTCGGGCTGGATGGCTTGGCGGTGCGGCGGCGGGTGCGGGTGGCGCTGTTCTCGACCGGGAGCGAGCTGGTGGCGCCGGGCCGGGCGCTGGGGCCGGCGCAGCAGTATGATTCCAACCGCGTGCTGCTGGGGGCGCTGGCGCGGCGAGCCGGGGCTGAGGTGTCCGATTTCGGCATCCTGCCGGATAGCCGCGACGGGATCAGGGCGGCCTTGGCGGGAGCCAGTGAGGGGCATGACCTGGTGCTGACCTCTGGCGGGGTGTCGGCCGGGGAGGAGGACTGGGTGCGCGATGCGGTGCAGGCCGTGGGGACGCTGGCGTTCTGGCGGCTGGCGATCAAGCCGGGGCGGCCCGTCGCGATGGGGCAGGTGGGCGGGGCGGCGTTCATGGGCCTGCCGGGCAACCCGGTGGCGGCGTTCGTCACCTTTGTGCGGGTCGCGCGGCCGCTGCTGGCGGCGTTGAGCGGGGAGGCGTTCGTGCCGCCGGTAGGGGTGCCGGTGGTGGCCGGGTTCAGCTACCGCAAGAAGCCGGGGCGGCGGGAGTATGTGCGGGTGCGGGTTTCGGGTGGGGCGGATGGGATGCTGCATGCGCGGAAGCATCCGGTGGACGGGGCGGGTATCCTGACGTCGCTAACGGCGACGGATGGGCTGGTGGAGCTTGGCGAGGACGTTACGGGCGTGGCGCCGGGGATGGTGGTGCGGTTCTTGGCTTATGGCGGGCTGATGTGACTTGCTCCCTTTCCCTTCGGGAGAGGGTTGGGGTGAGGGGGTCTTGAGGGCCGAATTGGCAGCCGGGCAGACGTGTGCGAGCTGCACCGGCCGTTCTCAGCTCCGCAGCCAAGACCCCCTCACCCCGACCCTCTCCCGGAGGGAGAGGGAGAAGCAACCTCCTCACGGGCTAGGCGGTCGGCTTTGGCTAGGTCGTCTGGCGTGTTCACGTTGAAGAACGGGTCTATCGGGGTCGCCGGCCATTCGATGGCAGCCGTCGCGTAGCGTGCTGTGAAGGCGTCTATCTTGCGCATTCCGTCCTGCACAGCCGCCCGCAGCGCGTCGCGGATGGACAGCGGCCATAGAGCCACCACTGGGTGCGTCCAGCCGCCGGATGCCGCACAGGCCAACTGCGCCGTGCCGCGTCCCTCGTGCAGCCGCGATACCAGGTCGGGCGGCACGAAGGGGCAGTCGCCCGGCACCGTCACGATCCAGGCGGCACGGGAGGGGTGCTCCGCCGCCCAGTCCAGCCCGGCGATCACTCCGGCGAGCGGTCCCGGGCGGTCCGGGACTGTGTCCGGCACGATTGGCAGGCCCAAATCTGCGAAACGCGCCGGGTCGTCGTTTGCGTTCACTGCCAGGCCAGTTACCTGCGGCGACACCCGGTGTACCAAGCGGTCCAGCACCCGCTCCCCGCCCACCAGCCGCAGGCCCTTGTCGCCGCCGCCCATGCGCCGGGCCAGGCCGCCGGCGAGGATGATGCCCAAGGTGGGCGGAGTCACGCGATGTGATCCCGTGCCGCCGCGTTCGGCGTGACCGTGGGAGCCGGCCCTACTTCGAACCCCCGTGCCCGCAACGCCGCACGGGTGCCGGGTTCGCACAGCAGGGCCAGCAGGCGCTGGACAGCCGGACGTCCCAGCCGGGACCTGGGAACGACGAGGTCGAACTTCTCGTCCTGCAACGGCAGGAAGCCCAGGCCGTAGTCGCGGGCGACGGTCTGGATGGCGACGCCCCAATCGGCCCGGCCCTGCGCCACCGCCGCGGCAACGGCGTTGTGCGACCGGGCCTGCGCCGCGTAGCCCGGCGGACGCGCGCCATCCAGCAACTGGTCTATCAGCACCCGCGTGCCGCTGCCGGCGTTGCGGTTGACCATTAGCGCGTCCGGGTCCGCTAACGCCGACGCGACGGCGGCGGTGACGGACTGGCCCTCGAACCGCGTGTCGCTCGGGCGGAACACGACGCCTTGCAGCCGGCCATAGCCTGGGACCAGCTCCATCGCCTCGGTGACATAGGGCGCGTTGTAGATGCCGGATGCCGGGTCCATCAGGTGGATGCCGGCCACGTCGCACTCGCCGCGGGCTGCTGCGGCCAGGCCGCCCATGCTGCCTACGGCCAGGGACTTCACCGCGAAGCCCTCGGCGTCCAGCAGGCCGACCAGCAGGTCCAGGCCGGCGCACTGGCTGCCGATCACCACCAGGTCCGCCGCCGGCAGGCCGTCGCCGATCAGCCGCACATGGACCGGCGTGCCGGCGGCGACGGACTCCACGCCCGCCGGCACGGCGAAGAAGCCGTCCGCCTGGGTGAAGCTGGTGACGGCGCCGGACCCCTTTGCGGTGGGGTAGGCGGCCAGGCCACCGCCGGGCGCCTCGATCAGCGAGACCATGACGTATTCCGTCCGCCCCCGCTCCGAGCCGATCCGCAGCGGCAGGACGGCGTCCACCATGTGCTGCCGTTCCGGCGGTAGGCCGGCGAAGGCGCGCAGCACTGGCGCCACGAACTCGTGGAAGGTGAAGATGGCTGAGGTCGGGAAGCCTGGGAGCACCGCCACGGGCTTGCCGTGCTGCACCGCCAGGCACAGCGGCTTGCCGGGCTTGAGTGCTACGCCATGCACGACGATCCCTGGTGCGTCCAGCCGGGCCACGGCCTGGTGCGCCAGGTCGCCGGCGCCCTTGGAGGTGCCTCCCGACAGCAGCACCATGTCGCCGGCGGCCAGCGCCGTGTCCAGCGCCGCCGCCAGGGCCGCCGGGTTGTCCGGGACGATGCCGAGGGGTACCGGGATGCCGCCCAACTCCTCTACCGCGGCGGCCAGGATGGCGGCGTTGCTGTCATACACCTGGCCCGGACGGATCGGCGCGCCGGGCGCCACAAGCTCGTCGCCGGTGGAGAAGATCGCCACGCGGGGGCGGCGCCAGACGCTCACCTCCGCGACGCCGACCGCGGCCAGCATGCCGATTTCACGGGATGATAGCAGCTTGCCGCGGCGGAGCACGGTCTCGCCCAGCCCCATGTCGGACCCGGCGGCGGCGATGAAGGCGCCGGGCGCGGCGGGACGGCTGACTTCGACGGATAGGGGTGGGCCGTCCCGCAGTTCAGTTTGCTCGACCATTACTACGGCGTCGGCGCCGCGGGGCACCATGCCGCCGGTGGCGATGGCGCTGGCCCAGCCCGGCGTGACCGTGGTCCTGGGCTGCACGCCGGGAGTCAGCACCGCCGGGGTTAGCGCCAGGATGGCAGGGGTTTCGTCGTCTGCATCTCCGGTGTCTTCCGCACGCAGGGCGAAGCCGTCCACCCCGGCGCGGTCGAAGCCCGGCACGTCCACCAGCGCCAGCACGTCTGCCGCCAGCACGCGGCCACGGGCCCGGGCCAATGAGACGGTTTCGGCCCCGAGCGGGGCGAGGGTGAGGTGGCGGCGGAACCGGGCTTCGGCCTCGTCCCGGGACACGACATCCAGGAATTGCTCCTGCCGCGCGGCTCGGCGCAGCACCTCGGCGGCGGTCGTCATGCAGGGCACTGCACGGTTACGGAGGCGCCTGCGGGATAGCCTTCCCCACCTTCGGGCACAATTAGCCAGCCATCGGCGGAGACGGCTCGGCCCAGACCGCCGCTGTCCGCTGGGCCGAGCGGGGTGGCTCGGCCGTCGCGTAACCGGACCCGCACCATGTCGGTGCAGCCGATGGCGGAGGTGACCTTGCGCTCCAGGACGGCCTGCCGTTGCAGATGCGCCGGGGCGTTTGCCCGTCCGCCTAGCTGCCTGACCGCGGGTGCCGCCAGCACTTCGTAAACCGACAGCGCCGCCAGCGGCGATCCCGGCAGCAAAACAGTCGGCATGCCGCCGAGCCGGCCCAATCCCGCCGTGTCCCCGGGACGGAAGGCGATGCCATGCAGGTCGAGCACTCCGCCCGCTGCGGTGAACCGGTGCGGCATGTCGTCATCCATGCCGCAGCCCGTGCGGCCGGCCAGCAGCAGCAGGTCAGCGCCGGCGTGGGATGCCGCCTCGATGCTGGATGGGACGACCGTCACTCCCCCGTCGCGCGCCACCAGGGCGCGCAGCATCGGGGTCAGCACGTCCGGTCCGGATTTCGGTCCGGCTGCCATGAGGGCGATGCGCGGGCGCCGGACAGCCTGGATGACCGGTATGCCCAGCAAGGCCAGCAGCGCCAGGCTTTCCGGGCGCAGCAGGCCGGGCAGGGGCGCGTTACCCTCCACGCCTTGCCGTTCGACGCCGGCGCCGCGCGCCACTGGGGCCAGGGCCAGGGAGGCCGGCCCTTGGCGGCCAACGCTGGCGAAGGTGGCGATGGCGTCCGTGCCGGGTGGCAGCGCATCGCCACAGGCAACCGGCATGGCGGATGGAAGCGGCAGCGGGTTGTAGTCGCTGGCGCCCAGGGTTTCCGCGGCGCGCACTGCATAGCCGTCGGCGCCGGCGCGGTCGGCAGGGGGCCAAGGTTTGCCCGGCAATTCTGACGTTAGAACCCGGCCTAGGGCGTCGGGCGCCGGAACGGCCTCGGATGGCAGGACGGCGACATGCGCCTTGATCCAATCCAGTGCCACGGACAGCGGCGCACGGCTGCCGAACCCTACGCCGCGCACATCGGAGCCGTGCACATCGGGCGGCATCACGGCGATCTGCCCGCGTCCTTGGCGCCGAGCAGGGCCTCGGTGATGATGTCCCGCTTGTTCTGCAGGTGCCGGGCCAGCAGGGGGCCGAGCGTATCGCCATCGCGCCGGGTCAGTGCAGCCAGGATGGCGTCGTGCTCGTCCATCGCGGTCTGCCACCGGTCCGACCGGATGCGGTTGCTCATGTAGCGGGCGCGGGTAATGCGTCCGGCCAGCCCTGCATGGGTCGCCGCCAGCACGGGATTGCCCGCCGCGCGCATGATCGCGGTGTGGATGGCCTGGTTCAGCGCGAAGTAGCCCGGCAACTCCTGCCGCAGGAAATGGGCATACATGCGGTAGTGCATCCCCTGCACCTCCGCCAGTTCCGCCGGGCCGATGCGCTGGCAGGCCAGGCGGCCGCCCTCGGACTCCAGGGTGGCGATGACTTCGAACAGGTGGACCAGGTGCTCGTCGTCCAGCGTCGCCACGCGGGCGCCCCGGTTGGGCAGCAGGTCCACCAGGCCCTCGGCGGCCAGCACCTTCAGGCACTCGCGCAGCGGCGTGCGGGATACCTTGAAGCGGGCGCACAGCTCACGTTCCGGCACGCGGGCGCCGGGCAGCAGGTCGCCCTCGTTGATGAGGTTGCGTACGCCGTCCAGCAGCCCCTCATGCAGGGACGGCGCGGGCGGAAAGGCATGGATGACGTTGCTGGGCGCGGTGCTCGACATGTGTCCCCAGCATGGTGCGTTGGATGTTGAGTGCAAATTGAACAACAAATTAGGCCTTGTGTCCAGTGTCGCTTGCGTGGCATGACGGTTTTGCATTCATTTTCAGGAGGACGCGATGGCGTTCAAGAGCGGCCGGCATTTCCTGCAGATCCCTGGTCCCAGCGCCGTCCCGGACCGCGTCCTGCGCGCGATGGACATGCCCACGATCGACCACCGCGGGCCGGAGTTCGCGGTGCTGGGCAAGGCCGTGCTGGCCGGCCTGCGCACGGTGTTCGGCACGGCAAGCACCGTCGTCATCTACCCGGCGTCCGGCACCGGCGCGTGGGAGGCGGCGATCGTCAACACGCTGCGCCAAGGCGACCGGGTACTGATGTATGAGACCGGCCACTTCGCGACGCTGTGGCGGACGATGGCTGGGCGCTTCGGATTGCAGGTGGACTTCGTGCACGGAGACTGGCGGCACGGCGTGGACCCGGCGGATGTCGAGACACGGCTGCGCGACGACGCCGGCCATGCGATCAAGGCGGTCATGGTCGTGCACAACGAGACCAGCACCGGCGTCACCAGCCGCATCCCCGAGGTGCGCGCGGCGATGAACCGCGCCGGGCACCCGGCGCTGCTGATGGTGGACACCATTTCCTCGCTTGGGTCGGTGGATTACCAGCACGATGCCTGGGGCGTGGACGTGACCGTCTCCGGATCGCAGAAGGGGCTGATGCTGCCGCCGGGGCTGAGCTTCAACGCCGTGTCGGCCAAGGCAATGGCGGCGTCGGAGAAGGGCGGGATGCCGCGCTCGTATTGGGACTGGCGGGACATGCTGGGGCCGAACGCGAACGGCTACTTCCCATACACGCCCGCCACCAACATGCTGTATGGCCTCAAGGAAGCCTTGGCCATGCTGCAGGAGGAAGGCCTGGCGAACGTTTTCGAACGGCACGCCCGCCATGCCGCCGCGACCCGTGCCGCCGTGCGCGCCTGGGGGTTGGAGATACTCTGCCAGGATGCGCGCGAATACTCGCCTGTGCTGACTGGCGTGCTGATGCCGGAGGGGCATGACGCGGATCATCTGCGGGCGGTGATCCTGGAGAACTTCGATATGTCGCTGGGCCAGGGGCTGGCGAAGGTTAAGGGCAAGGTGTTCCGCATCGGTCATCTCGGGCATTTCAACGACCTGCAACTGTTGGGAACGCTGGGCGGGGTGGAGATGGGGCTGCACGAGGCCGGCGTCCCGCACCAGCAGGGCGGCGTCGCGGCGGCGATGGATGTGCTGGCCGGACGCACCAACACCGAGCAACAAAAAGCAGCTTGACGGAGATAACTGAGCCCGTAATGAGGCCTGGGCTTGAAAATCAAGTCTGAAGAAAAGAGGCTGTAATGGCGAACCGGCGCTGGACTCCCAGCAGCAACGTGCTGCTGCTGCTTTGCTTGATGTATTTCATCACTTACGTCGATCGTGTGAACATCAGCACAGCGGCCGGTGCATTCAAAACCGATCTTGGGTTGAGCAACACGCAGCTTGGCTTCGTGTTCTCTGCGTTTGCCTACCCGTACCTGATCTGCCAGGTGATCGGCGGCTGGTTCGGCGACAAGTTCGGCGCGCGCCGCACCCTGATTGCCTGCGGGCTAATCTGGTCGGTTGCCACCATCATGACGGGGCTTGTCGGCGGACTTTGGAGCTTGGTCGCCGCGCGTATGCTGCTGGGCCTGGGGGAGGGCGCGACGTTCCCGACCGCAACCCGTGCCATGTCCACCTGGCTGCCCGGCGGCAAGTCCGGCTGGGCGCAGGGCATCACCCACGCCGCGTCCCGCCTGGGCAACGCCATTACTCCGCCAGCCGTCGTCGCACTGGTTGCGGTGGTGTCCTGGCGCGGCTCGTTTGTCATCATGGGCGTCATCAGCCTGGCTTGGGTCATCATCTGGGCGTTCTACTATCGGGACGACCCCCGCACCCATCCCGGCGTCACGCCCGCCGATCTGGAGCGGATGCCGGCGCCGCGCACCGTCGCCGCACAGCGCGGGCCGACGCCGTGGGGACCGCTGCTGCGCCGGATGGCGCCGGTCACCTTTGTTTACTTCTGCTACGGCTGGACGCTGTGGACCTTCCTGACATGGGTGCCGCAGTTCATGCTGAATGCCTACAAGCTGAACCTGAAGGACTCCGCGCTGTTCGCCGCCCTGGTGTTCGGCGGCGGCGTGGTCGGCGACGCGTTGGGCGGCTGGCTGTCGGACTACATCCTGCGGCGGACCGGCTCGCTGGTGCGGGCGCGGCGGGACCTGGTGATCGTCGGCATGCTCGGGTCGCTGGCGTGCTCCGCACCGATCCTGTTCATCACCGACCCGATGATGGCGGCGCTGTCGCTGGGCGGCGCGTTCTTCTTCGCCGAGCTGACGATCGGGCCGATGTGGGCGATCCCGATGGACATCGCCCCGGCCTATTCCGGGACGGCGAGCGGGCTGATGAACACCGGGTCTGCGCTGGCGGCCATTATCTCGCCGCTGGTGTTTGGCTACATCATTGACCAGACCGGCGACTGGTCACTGCCGTTCTGGGGCACGATGGGGCTGCTGGTGATCGGCGTAGTCGCCGCGTTCTGGATGCGCCCGGACCGCACCTTTGCTGCCGATGCCGCGGCGGCGCCACGGGGAGTGCCGAACGTTGCCTGATGGAACCCACGCCGCGCCGGGTCGGACGCCTGGCGCAACACCGCTGGGCGACCCGCGCCTGGCGCAGCGGCTGCGGCGGGAGGTGGACGGCGATGTGCTGTTCAGCCGTGCCGACCGCGGGCGGTATGCGACGGATGCCTCGATCTACCAGGTCGAGCCGGTGGGTGTCGTCGTCCCACGTACGACCGAGGGCGCCGCGGCGGCCATCGCCATCGCGCGGGAGCATGGCGTTCCCGTGCTGCCTCGGGGCGGGGGCACCAGCCAGTGCGGGCAGACCGTCAACCGCGCGCTGGTGATCGATTGCACCAAGCACCTGCGCCGGGTGGTGGAGGTGGATGCGGCGGCTCGCACTGCCATCGTCGAGCCCGGCCTGGTGCTGTCGCACCTCAACCTGGCGTTGAAGCCGCACGGGCTGTTCTATCCCGTGGACCCCAGCACCAATGCCCGCTGCACCCTGGGCGGCATGGCGGGCAATAATTCCTGCGGCTCCAAGAGCATCCGCTATGGCTTGATGGCCGACAACGTGCAGGCGATTGACGCGGTTCTGGCCGATGGCACTCAGGCCCGCTTCGGTCCCGGTTCGGAGATGTCCGGGCCGGTCGCGGACCTGGTTGCCCGCCTGCATGCGCTGGGCGAGGCAGAGGCCGCCGAGATCGCCGCGCGGTTCCCGACGCAATTGCGCCGGGTCGGCGGCTACAACATCGAGGCGCTGACCCCCGCAGCCCGCGCGGAGGGCCGTGGCAACCTGGCTCGGCTGCTGGTGGGATCGGAGGGCACGCTCGCCTTCACCGCCCGGCTGCACCTGCAGTTGCAGCCGCTGCTGCCGCGCAAGGTGCTGGGGGTCTGCCAGTTTCCGACCTTCCGCGCGGCGATGGAGGCGTCCCGCCACCTGGTCGCGCTGCAGCCTGAGGCGGTTGAACTGGTGGACCGTACCATGATCGACCTGGGCCGCGGCATCCCGATCTATGCCCCGACCATAGACCGTATGGTCCGCGGCGAGCCCGATAGCCTGCTGATCGTCGAGTTCCATGGGTATGAGGATGGCCCGCTGCTGGCTAAGCTGGCGGAGTTGGATGCGATGATGGCCGATCTCGGCTGGCCCGGCGCCGTCGTTCGCGCCACCGATCCTGGCTTCCAGGCTGCCATCGCCGAGGTGCGGGAGGCCGGGCTGAACATCATGATGTCCATGCGCGGCGATGGGAAGCCGGTGTCCTTCATCGAGGACTGTGCCTTGGGCCTGGATGACCTAGCCGATTATACCGAGCGCCTGAACGACGTTTTCGCCAAGCACGGTACTAAGGGCACCTGGTATGCCCATGCCAGCGTCGGCTGCCTGCATGTCCGCCCCGTTCTGAACATGAAGGACCCGGCCGATGTCCGCACCATGCGCACCGTTGCCGAGGAGTGCTTCGCGCTGGTGCGCGAATATAAGGGGTCGCATAGCGGCGAGCACGGGGACGGGATCGTCCGTAGCGAGTTCCATCAGGAGATGTTTGGTCCCCGCATCGTTCGTGCGTTCGAGGCGGTGAAGGATGCGTTCGATCCGGGGGCGCTGCTGAATCCCAACCGGATCGTCCGGCCGCCTCGGATGGATGACCGTAGCCTGTTCCGCTATGGGTCGGACTATGCCGCCGATCCGGCGTTTACCCCGGCGCTGGACTGGTCCGGCTATCCTGGTCCGCAGGGTGGGATGCTGTCCGCGGTCGAGATGTGCAACAACAATGGCACCTGCCGCGGCTTCCATGCCGGGACCATGTGTCCGAGCTACCGGGTGACGCGCGAGGAGCAGCACCTGACCCGGGGACGCGCCAACACGTTGCGCCTGGCCTTGACGGGGCAGTTGGGCGCCGACGCGATGGCCGGGGACGACGTGGCGGAGGCGCTGTCGCTGTGCGTGTCGTGCAAGGCATGCAAGCGGGAGTGCCCGACCGGCGTGGACATGGCGAAGATGAAGGTCGAGGCTTTGGCCGCGCGAGTTGCCCGGCATGGCGTCCCCTTGCGCGCCCGACTGGTGGCGGAGTTGCCGCGGCTGGCCCGCATCGCGTCGAGGATGGCGCCGCTTGCCAACCTGCGGAACCGGGTGGGGCTGCTGCGGCGGTTGGGTGGACGGATTGGGCTGGCGCCGGAGCGGCCCTTGCCGGCCTGGAGCGGCGACCCGTTCCGGGATAGCGAAGCCGACGCTCCGCCGGCGCCGCGGGGCGACGTGCTGCTGCTGGCCGACACCTTCAACCGTTATTTCGAGCCGGAGAACTTGCGCGCCGCGGTGCGCGTGCTGCGCGCTGCCGGGTTCCGGGCGGTGCTGCCGCAGGCTAAGGGCCGGCCGGTTTGCTGCGGGCGGACCTACCTGTCGGCGGGGATGGTGGATCGTGCCCGGCAGGAGGCTGCGCGTACCCTGGCGGCGCTGGATGGGCCGCTGCCGGTGGTTGGGCTGGAGCCTTCATGCCTGCTGACGCTGCGCGACGAGTTCACGTCGCTGCTGCCCGGCGAGGCTGCCGAGGCGCTGTCCAACCGGGCGATGCTGCTCAGCGAGTTCCTGGCCCGGCATGACGCGAAGCTGGACCTGCACGACGTGGCTCCGCGGGCGCATGTGCACGGGCACTGCCATCAGAAGGCGTTTGGCGCGTTTCCGGATGCGGTGGCGGCGCTGCGCCGGGTGCCGGGGCTGGATGTGCAGCCGATCCAGTCGTCTTGCTGCGGCATGGCCGGCGCGTTCGGCTACCAGTCGGAAACGCAGGACGCCTCGCGTGCTATGGCCGAGGCCGGGCTGCTGCCGGCAGTGCGGGGGGCGGCTGAGGAAGACCTGATCGTGGCGGACGGCACGTCCTGCCGCCATCAGATTGCCGACTTGTCGGGTCGGCGGGCGGTGCACTCGGTGCAGGTGCTGGACCGGGCGCTGCGGGGTGGGGCGGATCGGCAGGGCGGCGCCCGCTTGTAGCGGGCTGCCGCAGGGCGCAGCAACGGTGGTTGTCAAGACCGTGCCTGCGCTTGCTGAGGGCTTCTGGCATCTTGCCGTGGTGGATGCGTTGCGTTCGTAGGCGTCACGTCTTACCCCAATGGCCTCTCGTAATGAACGTTACGCTGCCGAGCCGTCATTGCGAGCCGATTGCGCCACGGTAATCCAGGGCGGCCAGCGCGGTCCGTGCCGCTCTTGAATTGCCGTGTCGCTGCGCTCCTTGCAATGACGGAAACGGTCAGGGCGGAGGCTGGTTGATATTACCGACGACCCGGCATGTAGAAGGGAATATGGCTGTGCCGCCCAGGTCCAGCGGCCAAGGTGAGGCGGACTGGCGTGACGGCGGGGCGCTTCCTGGGCCATGATGGCGGCGGGTGCACAACCATCAAGCACCGAAGCCGAACAGGGAGGGCGTACGATGCTGAAGCTTGCCAGCCAACTCGCTGCGGTGGCAGGCCTTGCCGCCTGCCTTGCGCTGCCAGCCCAGGCCCAGCCCAAGCTGGGTGATCTGCCGGAAGCGTCGAACATGCGCCTGGTCGGCACCGATGGCCTGCAGGCACGCAGCGCCTACCAGCCCACGATCCACCAGCAGGGCAACCGCTGGATCGCCTATATCGGCCACCATGGCGGCAGCGACGACATCCCGAACCCGATCAATCCCATGACGGGGGTGGCCGAGCCAAATGGCACCTCCATCGTGGACGTGACCGACCCGGCGCACCCGCGATACCTCCGTCATATCCCCGGGCAGCCCGGCAAATACGAGAGCGGCGGCGGGCAGATGGTGCGGGTGTGCGACGGTGCCCAACTGCCTAAAGGCGATTTGGGCAGCGTCTATATGCTCCGCACCTTCGGCAGCGAGGCGCACGAGATTTGGAACGTCTCGGACCCGGAGAACCCGGTGCTGATTACCCGTATCGGCGGGCTGAATGATACCCACAAGAACTGGTGGGAGTGCGATACCGGCATCGCGTACTTGGTGTCGGGGGCACCGGGCTGGCGGACGCGGCGGATGACGCAGGTTTATGACCTCAGCGATCCGGCGCACCCCGTGAAGATACGCGATTTTGGCCTGCCGGGGCAGGAGCCTGGCTCCACCGGGGCGGTGCCGACCGAGCTGCACGGGATGATCTCGACGGGGACGCAGGGCAACCGGATCTACTTCGGCTATGGCACCGACAAGGGCGGGATGCTGCAGATCGTGGACCGGGACAAGCTGCTGCATGGCCCGGCGGCGCCGACGCCCGAGAACCTCAGGTTCCCCGAGGTCGGCCGCCTGGTGATGACGTCCAGCAACGGCGCGCATACGACGTTTCCGATGCTCGATATGCCGATCCCCACGTTCGCCGCGGACAAGGAGGGCAGCCATCGCGACATGGTCATGATCGTGGACGAGGCCATTGCCAACGAATGCAACGAGCCGCGCCAGATGGTGTGGTTCGCCGACATCAGCATCGAGAACCGGCCGATGATGGTTTCCAACTATACCGCGGCCGAGAAGGCGGGCGGCTTTTGCGAGCGCGGCGGGCGGTTCGGGTCGCATTCTGCCAACGAGAGCATGGCGCCGGTGTTCTACAAGAAGATGGCGTTCATCAGCTTCTTCAACGCCGGGGTTCGGGCGCTGGACATACGCGACCCTTATAGCCCTAAGGAGGTTGGGTACTTCATCCCTTCCATCACGGCGGCGACCGATAAGCGCTGCGTGACGGTGGACGGCGCTCCGCGGTGCAAGACGGCGATCCAGACCAACAACGTGGAGACCGATGCGCGGGGTTATATCTATATCGTGGACCGTGCCAACACCGGGCTGCACATACTTGAGTTGACCGGCCCGGCCCGGGAAATTGCCGGGCTGCCATGACCCGGCGCGCACGGCTGGGCGCCGCGTTGGGCTTGGCCGTGGCGGTCGCAGGGGCTGCCGCCGCGGTGCCGCATGGTGGACCCTCCAAAGCGGGGCAGGGCGGTTGGCAGGAAATACGGTGGCCGTTCCCGCGGGATGCTTGGCCGGCGGGCCGTGCTTTTCGCTGCGCGGGCGTTGGCTGTGGCGGGGCGATGGAGGTGTATGTCCGGCCCAAGGTGGGATTCTGCAACTGCGCCACCGGAGTCAGCGGGGATGCGGAGGTGGACGGGGTCAGCGACCTCGACATGATTAGCCCCGACTTTCGGCCGGTCGCCGCGGGGGAGCCAGTGACGGCGGGCGGGATGCCGGGCCGGGTGCGCCGCTACGTGCTGACGACGGGGGATGGCAGGGAGCAAATGGCGGCGGGCTTCGCACTGGCTGCCAAGTGCGACTTGGTTGCGGCCGCGGCGCTTGGGCCTGCCGCCGGAACCGACGCTGCCCGGGACGCTATCGTGGCGCTGTTGGCAAGCCCGGGGGTCGCCGGTTGGATCAGGTCGAAGCTGGGCAAGGCTTGATGGACAGCGGCGTCGCCCGGTAACTGGTATGGACTCGGGGCGCCGTTGCCGGTGAGTTGGGGGACGTCTGCTGCGTCCAGAGCCGGGTCAGCCCGGCCGCGATGTCTGATGACGACGCATACGTTCCGCCGCCTTGGGGCGCGGCTGCTGCTTGATCCCGGAGGTTGGACATGCGTGACCTGGACGAACACACGATCACGGCGGCGGTGCTGGAGCTTTTTGCCGGCACGCTTGACCCTCGGCTGAAAGCCGTCACGGCAAGCCTGGTGACGCATTTGCACAACTTTGTCCGCGACGTGGAGCCGACGTTCGACGAGTGGCAGCACGCCATCACCTACCTGACCCGCGCCGGGCAGATGTGCAGCGACACGCGGCAGGAGTTCATCCTGCTGTCGGACGTGCTGGGCGTGTCCATGCTGGTGGATGCGATCAACCATCGGATGCCGGAGGGTGCTACGGAGACGACGGTGCTTGGTCCGTTCCACGTCATGGATGTGCCTTTCGTGGCCAACGGCGCGGATATCGGCGCCGGGCTGCCGGGGGAGAGGCTGTTCGTCCAGGGGTCGGTGTCCTCCGCTGGCGGCGGCCCGTTGCCCGGCGCCGTGCTGGAAATCTGGCAGTCCGACAGCGATGGCTTTTATGACGTGCAGCGGCCGGAGCTGGAAGGGCCGACGCTTCGCACCCGGCTGCGTGCGGACGGGGAGGGCCGGTTCCACTTCTGGAGCATCATGCCGACTCCCTACCCCATTCCCGATGATGGGCCGGTCGGCGATTTGCTGGATGCCACGAAGCGTCATCCTTGGCGGCCGGCGCACCTGCACTTCATGATCTCGGCGGAGGGTCATGAGCAGTTGGTGACGCATATCTTCGTCGCCGGCGGGCCTTACCTCGACAGCGACGCGGTGTTCGGGGTGAAGGAGTCGCTGATCCAGGAGTTCACCCATCAGGGGCCAGGGCGCGCGCCGGATGGCACGCAGGTGGACGGGCCTTGGCGGATGCTATCCTACGGCTTCGGCTTGAAGTCGCTGGAGGTCCCGGCGCTGGCGATGCAGGACTGACACTGACCGCCATTTGCTTTGAGCGTTCTGGCGGCGTCGGCCTTCGGCGCATGCAGCCATGACGCAGTGCTGCGGGGCGGCGTATGGCGCTTCGCTTATACGCCCTACGAGGTTTGCCGGATTACGGGGTTTGCCGGAAAACGGCCGGGGTAGGTGGTGGCTGGTTTGATGCTAGCCTTTTGAAGCTGGGACGCCGCCCGCATTGTCGGAACGGGGTGACGGTGCCGCAAGGTCTCCTTAATCTGCCCGCGCAGATGGGTCTCGCCAGGCGCGCTCGAACGGCAGGCGCCAGGCGTGCGGGGCGATGAGCTGGTGGATGGATTTCGGACCCCACGACCCCGTTGAATAAAGCCGGACCGGGGGCGGCGAGGTCAGCAGGGGCTCGGACAGTTCCCATAGCCGCTCGATCCCCTCGGAGGTGGTGAACAGGGTGTGGTCGCCGCGCATGGCGTCGAGGATCAGCCGCTCGTAGGCTTCCAGCACGTCGCCGATGCGGCCGGTGTCGTTCATGGCGAACTGCAGGCTGAGCTTGTCCAGGCGCATGCCGGGGCCGGGCCGCTTGCCGTAGAACGACAGCGACATCTTCGACGCGTCGGCCAGGTCGAACGTCAGGTGGTCCGGCCCCTGGGCGCCGACGCCGGAGCCGACCGGGAACATGCTCTTCGGTGGTTCGCGGAAGGCGATGGAGATGATGCGCTGTCCCTCGGCCAGGCGCTTGCCGGTGCGCAGGAAGAACGGCACGCCGGCCCAGCGCCAGTTGTCGATCTGGCATCGCAGGGCGATGAAGGTTTCGGTGTCGGATTCCGGGTCCACGCCGTCTTCGGCCCGGTAGCCGACATATTGCCCGCGCACGACGTGGTTCGGGTCGAGCGGCAGCATGGAGCGGAACACCTTGTTCTTCTCCTCGCTGATCGAGATTGGCTCCAGCGCCGTCGGCGGTTCCATCGCCATGAAGCCGAGGATCTGGAACAGGTGGGTCACCACCATGTCGCGGA
>CAXTCI010000049.1:13797-30381 GCA_964242325.1 uncultured Acetobacteraceae bacterium | reverse complement strand
TGATGGTAGCGCATGAACTTGCTGCCGTTGATCATCTTGAAGATGCCCGGCGGCAAGTCCAGGAGCGGGTGCCGGTGCGAGTGCCCGCCCTCCAGCAGCAGCACCCGGGCGCCCGCCGCCACCAGACGCGCCGCCGCGACGCAGCCGGAGGAGCCTCCGCCGACGACGATGTGGTCGAAGCGCTCCATCGTCAGGCCCTGATCCCGGCGAGGCCCTGCCAGTCGAAGGCGATGCCGTGGCCCGGCCGGTCCGGCGCGATGGCAACGCCGTCCTCGATGCGCAGGGGCTCGGCGATGTAGCGTTCCAGCCCGAAGCCGTGGGCTTCCAGGTAGCTGCGGTTCGGGCAGGCGGCCAGTAGGTGGACCGTCACGTCATGCGCGCCGTGCGAGGTGACCGGCATGTTGAAGGCCTCGGCCAGGTGGGCGATCTTCATGAATGCGGTGACGCCGCCGCAATTGGTCACGTCCGGCTCGGGGTAGGTGACGCCGCCGCAGGCGATGAACTGCTTGAACTCCCATAGGGTGCGCAGGTTCTCCCCGGCCGCGACCGGCAGGCCGCCCTCGCGCACGATGCGGGCGTGGCCGGCGGGGTCGTCGGGGATGGTCGGCTCCTCGATCCAGGTGAGGTCGTAGGGCTGCAAGGCACGGGCGGCGCGGATCGCCTCGTCCACCGTCCACTTCATGTTGGCGTCGGCCATTAACGGAAAACCTTCGCCCAGGTGCTCGCGCATGGCGCGGACGCGGGCCACGTCCTCGGTCAGGCGAGGGCGGCCGACCTTCATCTTGATGGCGCGGAAGCCCTTGGCCAGATTGCCGTCGGTTTGCCGCAGCAGATGGTCGAGCGGCAGGTCCAGGTCAATGCCGCCGGCATAGCAGGGCACCCTGGGATCGAAGCCGCCCAGGAGGTTCCACAGCGGCAGGCCGGCGCGCCGGGCCTTGAGGTCCCAAAGCGCCATATCGAACGCCGACAGCGCCAGCACGGTCGGGCCGCCGCGGCCGCCGTAGTGCAGCGCCCACCACGCCTTCTGCCACAGGCGCTCGATATGCCCGGCCTCCTCGCCGGCCATGATCTCCGGGAACTCGCGCGACAGCACGGCGTCCACCGCCGCGCCGTTGCGGCCTACGGTAAAGGTGTAGCCGACACCTTCTGCTCCGTCGGCGTCGCGGACTCGGACGGTGTTCAGCTCGAAGGCGCGCATCTCGCCATGGGTGGAGTCGGTCAGCACCTCCGGCAGCGGGATGCGGTAGAAGCCGGGTTCGATGCTGCTGATGCGAGGCATGGTTAGGCTGCTGCCTCGGCCTGGCGCGCCAGGCGCGCCTGCAGGGCGACGACGAGCAGTAGGAACAGGCCGCGGATCACCGACTGCCAGTAGGCCGACAGGCTGATATGGCCCAGCCCGTTCTCGAAGTTCAGGATGTTGAAGATCAGGCCGAGCAGCAGCACCCCCACCAGTGTGGAGCCGACGGAGCCGACGCCGCCGGTCAGCAGCGTGCCGCCCACCACCACGGAGGCGATGGCGAACAGCTCCCACCCCACGCCCTCGATGGGCTGGCCGGCGCCGAACTGCGCTGCGAGGACCACGCCCGCCAGCCCCGCCAGCCCGCCGCTGATGACATAGACCGACGCAACCGTTCGGTCCGCAGGCAAGCCCATCAGCCGCGTGGCTTCCTCGCTGCCGCCCACGGCGAGCACCGTGCGGCCCCAGGCCGTCAGGTTCAGGGCGACAGCGCCGATCAGGTAGGCTGCCACCGCAATCCAGGCGGGCACCGGCAGGCCGAGCAGGTCGCCCTGGCCCATCTCGGTAAAGCTGGTGTCATAGGACACCGAGACCGACTCGTTTCCCGCCAGCAGCAGGGCGCAGCCGCCAGCCGCGAGCATGGCGGCCAGCGTGGCGATGAACGGCAGGATGCGCAGCCGCACGATCACGAAGGCGCTGACGCCCCCCATCAGCAGCCCCGCCCCGATGCCGCCCAGCAGCCCCGGCAGCCATCCGTATGGCGACAGCAGCGCCGATGCCACGCTGCCGAGCGCGGCCACCGTGCCCACCGACAGGTCTATGCCGCCGGTCATGATGACGAAGCCCATGCCGAGCGACACCAGCGCGAACATCGCGTTGTAGCGCAGCAGGGTCAGCACGTTGAACACGCCGAGGAAGTTGTCGTAACGCAGCGCCCCGAACAGGACCAGCGCAGCGAGCGCGATCAGGGCGCCGTGGCGGCCCAGTGCCCGGACCACCCGCGGCATGGAGGCCGTTGTTCCGCTCATGCTTGGGACCCCCGTTGCAGCCATACCGCCAGCACGATGATGCCCGCCTTGACCACCAGCGCCGCCGCGTCCGGCACGCCGTTGGCGAGCAGCGTGTAGCGGGTGAGCTGGATGATGAACGCCCCCAGCAAGGTGCCGATCACCGTGGCCCGGCCGCCGGTCAGCAGGGTGCCGCCAACCGCCACGGCGGCGATGGCGTCCAGCTCCATTCCCAGCCCGACCAGGTTGGCATCCGATGCCGAGTTGCGCGCCACGACGATCAGGCCGGCGATCCCCGACATCAGGCCGCTGATTACGTAAACCCGGCGCCGCACCGGCCCGACCGGAATGCCGGCCAGCCGCGCCGCACGCTCGTTGCCGCCGACTGCCAGGACCTGGCGCCCGAACACGGTCCGGCGCAGCGCCCAGGCGGCGACGGCAACCAGCACCACCATCAGCACGGCCTGGACGGGAACGCCGAACACCCGGCCCAGCCCGATCATCTGGAACTCC
This sequence comes from uncultured Acetobacteraceae bacterium, assembly GCA_964242325.1. Lineage (GTDB taxonomy): Bacteria > Pseudomonadota > Alphaproteobacteria > Acetobacterales > Acetobacteraceae > DASWOJ01. The sequence goes on along the minus strand of CAXTCI010000049.1, from coordinate 27,624 downwards.
GGCATCTTGAACGGCTGCAGGTTACCGTTGGTCATCACCTGGGCGATGCCCCGTCCGGCGATGAACAGGATCAGAGTGGCGACTATAGGCTGGATGCGAAATCGCGTCACCAGCCAGCCGTTGAACCAGCCCAGCGCCCCGGTGGCCAGCACCGGCAGCACGAAGGCCAGCACCACGCCCAGCATCGGGTTCGGCAGCGGGAACAGCTTGCCCAGGAAAATGAGCGGCGCCAGGGTGCCTGCGATTGCCATCAGGGCGCCGACGGACAGGTCTATGCCGCCGGTCGCGATCACCAGCGTCATCCCGACGCCGACGATCACCGTCGCACAGACCTGGGTCAGGTTGATGTTGAGCGTCTGCCAACTGGCGAAGTTGGGCGTGACCAGCAGGTTGAACGGGATCAGCGCCAGCAGCGCCAGCAGCGCTCCGTAACGGCCCAAGAGTGCACGCAACTCCGGGATGCCCCGGCGGGCGGGAGCGGGGGGCGGCGCTGGGGCGGCGATCTCAACCAACGGCGGCCTCCCGCGCTCCGGGGTCGCCCGCCATCGCCGCCATGATCGCAGGCTCGCCGATGGCGTCGCCGCGCAGCTCCGCCACGCTGCGGCCGTCACGCAGCACGAAGATGCGGCTCGCCGCCTCCACCAGCTCCTCCAGCTCGGAGGAGATCATCAGCACGCCCAGGCCGCTCCGGCTCAGCTCCCGCACCAGGCCGAGGATTTCCGCCTTGGCACCGACGTCAATGCCGCGGGTCGGCTCGTCCAGGATCAGCAGGCGCGGGTTCATGCACAGCCAGCGGGCGAGCAACACCTTCTGCTGGTTGCCGCCGGACAGTTCTCGAATTGGCTGCTCCGGCCCGGTGCACCTGATGCCGAGCCGGGCGATGAAGCGGTCCGCGACCGCACGCGACTTGGCCTCGTCCACCACGCCGCCGCGGGCCAGTTGCGGCATCAGGGCGAGGGTCAGGTTCTCACGCACCGACATGCCGGGCACGATGCCCTCCAGCTTGCGGTCCTCCGACACGAAGCCCAGCCCGGCGCGTATGGCGTCCGCAGGGGCGGCGGGCGCACCGCCGCCGCCGGGCAGGCGGATGGAGCCGCCCAACGCGGGGTCGGCGCCGAACACCGCCCGCGCCGTTTCGGTGCGGCCGGCGCCGAGCAGGCCGGCCAGGCCGACGATCTCCCCCTCGCGCACGTCCAGGCTGACGCCGCGCACCTTGGGGCCGGCTTGCAGGTTTTCGACCTCCAGCACCGCGGCTGCGTTCGTTTGCGCCGGGCCGGCGCCGGCGCCGTGGAGCGTCCGCTCCAACTCGCGCCCAAGCATGGTGGTCACAAGGTCCAGGCGCGACAGGTCCTCCATCCCACCTGTCCGCACGGTGCGCCCGTCGCGCATGACGGTGACGCGGTCGCAGACGGCATACAGCTCGTCCAGCTTGTGGCTGACGAAGACGACCGACACGCCCGATGCCTTCAGGCGCCGGATCACGCCGAACAGCACCTCCACCTCGCGCTCCGCCAGCGAGGAGGTCGGCTCGTCCATGATGACCAGCCCGGCCTCGAAGGCGACGGCGCGCGCGATGGCGACCATCTGCTGCACGGCGGTCGGCAGCGTCATCACCGGGCGGCGGACGTCAACGTGGATGCCGAACCGGGCCAACAACTCTTCCGCTTCCGCGTGCATGGCCCGCCAGTCCAGCAGACCGAAGCGCCGCCGCTCCCGGCCGAGGCAGATGTTCTCCGCCGCGGAGCGGTAGGGGACGAGGTTGATCTCCTGGTAGATCGTGCTGATGCCCGCCCGCTGCGCCTCGCCCGGGGAGGTGAAGGCAACAGGGCGACCGTCGAACGTCACCTCGCCGGCGTCCCGCTGATGGTAGCCGGTCAGGATCTTTATGAGCGTGGACTTGCCAGCCCCGTTCTGGCCGATCAGCGCGTGGACCTCGCCGCGACCGACCTCCAGCGAAGCCCCAGCCAGCGCGGGCACGCCGGCGAAGCGCTTATCGATCCCACGCATCACGAGCAGCGGCGAGGTCATCGGCGGCGATCCTGTTGAGGAAACGGCGGGGTTCGCCGCATTGCATCAGCCATCATCGGCGTAGACCGGTTTGCGTTTGAATTAGATGCAAACCGGCCCGGCTTTTTGTTTGCGGGCGGAGCCTTGCAGCAGGGTCCGGCCGTTACGGGTCCGAACCCTGCTGCAACCTGTTCCAGACGCTTACGGCGTCGCTCCGTCATCCCTGCGCGGATGCGCCTCTCACGATGGCGAGGGCGGTCAAGACGACCGGCTGGGTCAGTATGAGTCGCCGATCATCTCGCTCGCGTTCGACTTGTCGTAGAAGCGGTCAACGTTCACCACCCATGGCTCGATCGTCTCGCCCTTGGCGTAGCGGGCCAGGGTCTCGAACGCCTTCGGGCCGAACTTCGGGTTGCACTCGACGGTCGCCAGCATCTTGCCGTCGATGATCGCCTGCAAGGCGTCACGGGTGCCGTCCACCGACACCACTATAACATCCTGCCCGGCCTTCTTGCCCGCCGCCTCCAGCGCCGCCAACGCGCCGATGGCCATCTCGTCGTTGTGGGCATACACCGCAGTCGCGTCGGAATGGGCCTGCAGCAGCGTTTCCGCGACCTGGCGGCCCTTGTCGCGGACGAAGTCGCCGGACTGGGAGGCGATGATCCTCATGCCGGGGCTGGCCTTGATCCCTTCCTCGAACCCCTTGCGGCGGTCGTTGGCGGGCGACGACCCGGTGGTTCCCTCGATCTGGATGATCAGGGCCTTGCCGCCCGTCGCCTTTGCCAGCGCCTCGCCGGCCCGGCGCCCCTCGGCCACGAAGTCGGAGCCGATGAAGGTCACGTAGTCGCGGCCGGGCTTGGCCAGGGTCTCGTCCACCTTGCGGTCAAGTAGGACGACGGGGATGCCGGCGCGCTTGGCCGCCATGACGGCGGGGACGAGAGGCTTCTCCTCCCGCGGCGCCAGGAAGATCATATCGACACCTTGGGCGATCATGGAGTTGACGTCCGCAACCTGCTTGGCCGCCGATGCCGCGGCGTCGGTATAAACGAGTTGATGGCCCAGCCGGGCGGCCTCGGACTGCATGCTCTCGGTCTGGGCGATGCGCCAGGGGTTATTGGACTCGGTCTGGGCGAAGCCGACCTTGTACTTGTCCTTTACCTTTAGCTTCGGCAGTGCCTGCGCCCATGCGGCGCTTCCAATGAGTCCGGTCCCAGCCACACCGGCGGCAACCGCCAACAACGTCCTTCTGTGCATCACGTCCTCCAATTCCGACCCTTAACGGGTCCTATTATGCCTGGTTAACCCTGTGGCCGTGCACTTGGGTCGGGGCCGCCGTGGCGCTTGCTTCAACCGGCGTGAACGTGCTGGCGCGCCAAACCATTGTCAAGCAATGCAATTGGGGGCCGCCGGCCATCCCTGTGCCAAGCCACACTTGATCCTTGACCCTAGAACGGCGAGTCCGGGAAATAGTGCGCCTTGGCGTTCTCCGGCGTGACCAGCACCGCCTCGATGATGGTCTGCAACGGGATCGGCGCCTTCTCGACCAAGTGGGCGGCGGTCAGGTCCATCGCCTGCTCGATCATGCCGGGCGGGTAGGTCACATCCGCCGGCACCAGCCGGTCGCCGTCCATGACGCGCTTCACCATCTCCTTCATGCCGGCGCCGCCGACGATGAACATGGTGTTCTCACGTTTGGCCTCGCGCACCGCCTCGATCACGCCGATGGCGATGTCGTCGTCCTGCGCCCACACGGCGTCTATCTTGGGGAACCGCTGCAGAAAGTCCTGCATGACGCGGAAGCCGTCGTCGCGATTCCAGTTGGCGAACTGCATGGCGAGCACGTTGACGCCGCTGCCCGCGATCGCCTTCTGGAACGCCTCGACCCGCTGCGTGTCGACGACGGTCGGGATGCCGCGCAGTACGACGATCTCGCCGCCATTGGGAAAGCGCCGCCGGAAATACTGCCCGGCCACGTCGCCGAACCGGATGTTGTCCCCGGCGACGTAGGCGTCCTGGATGGCCGGATCGGTTAGGCCGCGGTCCACGACGGTGATGAACACGCCGGCTTCCTTCACCTGGCGCACCGGGTCGGTCAGCGGGGCCGACTCGAACGGCAGCACCACCAGGCCGTTGATCCTGCGGACCGAGACAAGGTCCTCCAGGTCGTTGGCCTGGCTTGCCGCGTCGCGGGCCGTCACGAGCACGACCTCAAGGTTCGGATACTTGGCCTGCAGCCGATGCTGCGCCTGCTGCGCGTGCCAGTTCAGGCCCGCCGCCCAGCCGTGCGTGGCGGACGGAATGGACACGCCCATCCGCACCTGGCCCGCCTGCGCCGCCGCGGCCCCGGGCATGGCGAGCGCCGCTGTGACCGTGGCCAACATCGTCCTGCGTTTCATGGCTCGTTTCCTTCCCTGATTCTTATCGTTGACGTCCGCCGCGCTGCAGCAGGACCGCGGCGATGATGATGATGCCCTGGATCGCGCCGTTCAGGTAAACGCTGATCGCTCCGGTCAGATTCAGGATGTTGTCGATCAGCGTCAGCAAGATTGCGCCGGCGACGGTGCCCCACACCCGGCCGTGCCCGCCCTTCAGCATGGTCCCGCCGATGATCACGGCGGCGATTGCCTCCAGCTCCCACAGCAGTCCGGTGGTGGCCGACGCCGAGCCGAGCCGGGGCACGTACAGGAACACGGCCAGGGCGACGCAGAGGCCTTGCAGCACGAAGGCCAGCAGCTTGACCCGGTCCACGTCGATGGCGGAGTAGCGCGCGACCTCCTCGTTGCTGCCGATCGCCATGCAGTAGCGGCCGAACCGCGTCCGGGTCAGCAGCACGGACCCGGCGAGTGCGACGAGCCCGAACACCAGCACCGGAACCGGCACGCCCAGCACGGCGCCGTAGTAGGCCGGGCGGTAAACGGCGCGCATGGGAGAGGCCAGCGACAACGTGCCGCCGTTGGCCAGGTAGGTCACGAGCGAGCGATACAAGCCCATGGTGCCCAGGGTGACAATGAACGCCTCGATCCGCCCCATGGTCACCAGCAGCCCGTTCAACAATCCCGCCAGCAGGCCGATCCCGACCGCCACGCACGCGCCGAGCGCGATGGCCAGCCAGCCCGCGCCCACCGGCCCGGCCATCGCGTTGAGCGCCACGATGGTGACGCCCGACGCGAAGGCGGCCAGCGAGCCGACTGACAGGTCGATGTTGCCCGTGGTGATGATGAAGGTGGCGCCGACCGCGATGATGCCGGTGAAGGCCGTCCGGGTCAGCACGTTGGCGATGTTGCCTGCGCCGAGGAAGGCCGGGTTGGCCAGCGCCCCGATCAGCACGAGTGCTGCGAGCGCCAGGAACGGCCCGGCCTGCACCAGGTTGATCCGCGGCCAGGGCCGCCGAGGCAGCGCCGCCTTCGGGGCGGCTTCAGGCAGCAGCGGCATCGGGCACTCCGGCGGCCAGGTCCAGGACGGCATCCGCGGTGATCGCGTCGCCCGCCAGCTCGCCGGCGATCCGGCCGTGCCGCATGACGCAGACGCGGTGTGACAGGCCGGTCACCTCCGCCATCTCTGACGACACGAGCACGATGGCCACGCCCTCCGCGGCCAGGCCGTGCAGCAGGCGGTAGATCTGCTGCTTGGTGCCGACGTCCACGCCGCGGGTCGGCTCGTCCACGATCAGCACCCGCGGGGCGACCTGCAGGACCTTGGCGAACAGCAGCTTCTGCTGATTGCCGCCGCTGAGGTGGGCGACGGGGCCGTCGAGCCTGGCGGCCCGGATATCGAAGGCTCGCACCGCCTGCGCCAGCGCCGCGTCTTCCTGGCGTTCGTTCACCAGGACCCGGCCATATTGCCGCAGGGCCAGCAGGGTCAGGTTGGGGCGTGGCGGCTGGGCGACCAGGAGGCCGCGTCCCTTCCTGTCCTCGGTCAAATAAGTAATGCCGGCCGCAGTGGCGTCGCGCAGGTTGCGGATGCGGACCGGCGCGCCGTCGCGGCTGGTGGTGCCCGCGATGCGGGGGCGCAGCCCAGCCACCGCCTCCATCAGCTCCGTGCGCCCGGCGCCGACCAACCCGGCGAAACCCAGGATCTCGCCCCGGCGCAGCTCGAACGACGCATCCTGCACCCAGCCCGGCACCGCCACGTCCTGCACCGACAGGGCAAGCCGCGCTTCCCTGCCGGGCGGGACCTTGGGCGGGAACAGGTCGGACACGTCGCGCCCGACCATCAGGCGCGCGACGGCGTTGGCCGTCAGCCCGGCGGCGGGCCGGGTCGCCACCAGGGCGCCGTCCCGCAGCACCGTGACCTCGTCCGCTAGGGCCAGCGCCTCCTCCAGCTTGTGAGAGATGTAGGCGATGGCGGCGCCTCCATCCGCAAGATGGCGGATGAAGCGGGCCAGCACCGCCGCCTCGGTTCCGGTGAGGACGGCGGTCGGCTCGTCCATGATGAGCACGCGGACGTCGCGGGACACGGCCTTGGCGATCTCGACCATCTGGCGTTGGGCGACGGTCAGCGACCACACCGGGGCGGCGGGATCGAGCGGGCAGCCCAGCTCGGCCAGCACCGCGCTCGCCCGGGCCTGCATGGCGGCCTCATGCAGGAACGGCCCTCGGCGCAGTTCGCGCCCGAGAAAGATGTTGGCGGCGACGCTCAAATGCGGCGCCAGGTTGAGTTCCTGATGAATGAGGGCGATGCCGTGCGCCTCGGCGTCCCTGACGCCGGCGAAGGCGACGGGCCTGCCGTCCACGTGCAGTGTCCCGGCGCTTGGCTCGATCTGGCCGGCCAGGATCTTCATCAGCGTTGACTTGCCGGCACCGTTCTCGCCGAGGACGGCGTGGATGCAGCCAGGGCGAAGGTCGAGGTTGATCCCGCGCAGCACCGGCACCGGACCGAACGCCCTGCTGACGCCGCGGGCGGAGAGGATGGGTGGGGCTGACATCTCCTGCTCCCTGCTCATGCTTCCTGCGGCCCGCCTCTGCGTGGGTGGGGTTCCACGGAAGCCTATCCGTAGTCCATGGGCGGCATCAACCGTGGTTGCAGCTTGGGCGGACGGCGAACGGCAATCCTCCCTACCGTGGAGGCTGACGACCACGTGGCGCGGCGGAGCCCGCCAGGCGGCAGGCTGGACCATTCGGGAGGCTGTTCAGCAAAGCTTAACAAAACCTTCTGCAGCCTGGTCAGAATGTCAGGCTGGCAAGCGTCCCATGGGCCGATCCGACGATTTCTGGCCGGCTCGCCAAGCGTGGCGCAAAAAACTGCGCCGGGCAGGGCGGCTCGGCATCGTCTGCCGGCCTGCCCTTCACCGCCCTGGCGTCGCGGGTGCTGACGACGACGACGCTGGTGCAGACCGACAACGGGGTCCGCCATGCCGGGGAGCCGGATGTGACCCCCAAGCACGATGTGGCCTACTGGGCGCACGCGTCGCGAGGCTTTGACGTCTCAGACGCCGACCGGGTGCCAGCCGACCTGCATAACAAGGTGCTTTGGGAAGGCGTGATGAACGGCCAGCCCTACCCGGTCATCTGCAGCCGGCTGGTGCTGCACAGCAAGGACTGACGCGCGGCTGATCTAGACTGGCGTGCTGGGCGGGAGCGGTTCCACGGTTTCGGGCCGCCCCCGTTCTCGTTTCACGGGAGCGGCGGCCGGGCACGCGGCGGCATCAGCCAGGGATGTCGTTCGGCGGCCCGTCGGTGTATTCCTGTGACACTGGCACGTGGGCCGGGTGGTGCGTCGAGAGACCGGAATGATGCCAACCGCCAGCCGATGCCATTGCTGTCACTTCCGGCGGCGCAGGAGCGTGGCAAGCCATCGGCCCGAACGTATGTTTGCGGCGAGATAAGAGCAGGTAGCAGTTGGAATGGCTGGAATGAACAAGGCATTTCGAGATGGCGGCGTGCCAAGCATGACGCGAAACGACGCGGCTGCCGGCGTCAGGCGGGAGGAGGGGTTTACCCTCTTGGAACTTCTCGTGGTGATCGCGATCCTGGCGATGCTGATCGGACTGGTGGCCCCGGCCGCATTGCGCCAGCTCGGCGGCGCACGGATATCGGTCGCACGCCAGTCCATCGAGCGGCTGGCCGGCGTGCTCGACCTATATAAGCTCGACATGGGCACGTATCCCACGTCCGAGGAGGGATTGCAGGCCCTGCTGGTGCGGCCCGGCGGCGCCGCGACGTGGAACGGTCCCTATGTCAATGGCACCCAGGTGCCGGTTGACCCCTGGAACCGCGCTTACGTTTACCGTAGCCCCGCCAGCAGGACCGGGCATGAATACGACCTTTGCTCCCGCGGGCCGGACGGCCAGGGGAGCGACGCCAGCCTGATCTGCAATCCGTAGCAGAGGCCAAAAAGAAAGGCCGGCCAGGGGGGCGTCTCCTGGCCGGCCAAAACTCCGTCAGACGGCGGTGTTACCCCTGCGTGCGGCGGCGAACTCCGGTGAGAAGCGCCAAGCCTCCCGCCAGCACGGCGAGCGAAGCGGGCTCCGGCACCGCGTTTGCAGCGGCGCTGGTGCCGATGTTGGCCAGGACGAACGAGCCGCCGGGATCGCTGACCACCACCGAGGTGACCGGGACCGACGAGAAGGCCGCCAGGATGGCCGGCGACTGGCCGTTATCGGCAAGGCTGGACGCCGTGATGGAGCCGAGTGACGTCGTGCCATTGAAGGCGGTCGCCGTGAACGTGTGGCTGTTGAGCGTATCGAAGTCGTCGGCGCTGATGGTGAAGCCGGCGGTCGGGACCGAGAAGGTGATCGTGATGGCTGCAGACGCGCTGCAGCCGGTGCCGCTGTACAGCTCGCACGGCGCGATGAACTGCGTGCCGTCAGCGAAATTGTTGTCGAGGATGCCTGCCGTGCTGTAGCGCTGCAGCGTGCCCGTGCTGCTGGTGAAGGTCAGCGTCGAGCCTGGCGTGGACGTGCCGTAGGTGGCCGGGCTTGCCACCGTTGCGCCGGTGAGGCTCCCGGCGGAGTCGGTGAATGCGGCAAGGGACGTCGCACTCGCCGCGATGGATGGAACCTGGGTAAGGGTTGCGGCGCCGGCGGTGGATGCGCCCGCGGCCAGCACGGCGCTGGCGAGAAGAAGGGTGCGTCGGGTGTTCATGGATCGGCTCCGGCCTTAGTTCGAGGTCTGGCTCGGCCGGGCGAAGAAGTCCGCCGGGACCGTCGTGGTGATGCCAAGCTGGGCGTCAATTGGCGTGATGCCGAGCGCGCTGCAGCCGGCGCCGCCGAAGTGCGGCAGGGTTGCGACCGCCGCCGGGTCAATCATCGCATAGGATGCCGGCAGCGGCGGGGCGCTGCCGAGCAGGCGTGCCGGATCGAAGGCGCTGAGCAGGTTGCCGGTACCCGGGGTGGGGTTGGCGACGCCGTCATGCGGGCCGAGGTTGGCCTGGGTGACGCCTGCGGTGGCGAACTGCGCCGCCTGGCCGCTGACCTTCGCGCTCAACTCGTCCGGCAGGTCAGCCAGCGGGTTGAGCCCGAACACGTTGTTGATCAGGCCGATGACCGAGTTGTGGTCGCCTTCCTCATGCGACACCACGTGGACCCGGGAGAAGGGCGAGATCACCAGCAGCGGAATGCGCGGGCCACGGCTGAGGATCAGGCCTGCCGGGTCCCAGCTCAGGATGCGCGGCGGGACATGGTCGTAGTCGCCTTCACTTTCGTCATAGGTGATGACGATGGCGCTTTCGCCCCAGTAGGGGCTGCTGGCGATGGCGTTGATCTCGCGCGCCAGAAGCGATTCGCTGATCTGGCTGTCGGAGTAGGCGGGGTGGTCGTCATCGCCCAGGAAGTTGCCATTGACGTAAGCGGCGTCGGCCGTGGCGGACACGGTGCCGAAGCCGGTGGCGTTCGCGGTGTTGGGCACCAGGCCCTGGATGTTGTCATAGCCGCCGCGGACGTAGAACACCCCGCCGGAGCTGGGCAGGTTCTGGGCGCCGACGTCGGTGAAGAAGTTGCCCAGCCCATGCTGGTGGCTGCTCATCGCCGGGTTGTTGGTGACGTAGCCGAAGTACTGCGGCCCGTTGTGGTGGCCGATGTAGCTGGCGTTCGGCACGGTGTTGATGCCATTCGCCGCCGGCAGGTTCGGCTCGGCGTTGTAGCCGTTCTGATACCAGCCCCAGGTGTAGTTCGGGGTGTTCTTGGCGACGATGGCGGGGATGTCCTGCTGCACGTCGGCCAAGTCGGCGGCGGGGTTGGTGTCGGTGCTGATCACGCTGCTCAACGTGCGGCCGGCAAGCGTCAGCGGCAGGCTGGCGTAGGTGAGGTTCGGGGCGACGTTGGTGGGGGCGCCGGACTCGTTCTTGCGCTGCGGCACGCCCGTGGCGGTGCCGGTGTTGTTCGTGGCGGAGATGTTGTTCGGAGCGCTCGGCACGCCCGAATACTCGGTCGCGGAAGTGCCCGGCGTGGGCGTCGCACCTGCCGTGGCCGGCAGCCCCGGGATCGGGTCGTTGACGATCGGGACCGCCACCGATCCATAGGTTGCCACGGAGGTATCCCCGGGGTGCTTCACCCACTGCGTGTCGCCGGACTGGCCGGAGATCATCGCAAGGGCGTTCGGCGTGGACGGGCCGACCGTCGTTTGGAAGATGTTGTCGAACAGCGTGAAGCGGTTCGCATAGTTCCACATGAACGGAACGGTGTCGCAGTCCACGTACGCCATCGCGAGCTGGCCGTACTGCTTGCTCTTGAGTGGCACGGTCGCGGGCGCCGTGGCCGGGGTCGGCTGGGTGTTGGTCAGGATCGGGGCGCCGGACAGATACTTGAACTGCTCGTTCAGGGCGAACCGGTTCATCGCCGGCGTGCCGGTGTTGCCCGGCGCATCCATCTTGGCGACCATGCGGGGGTGGCCGTGGTCAATGTCGTCCAGGTCAGCGGCATTCTGCGTGGTGCCGATCCGGAACGGCGAGATCGTCCCCTGCGACCCGTCGGTGTTATACAGCACCTGGGTATTGCTGGGCGTTGCCGGCGAGCGAACCACCGGCGTTGCCGAGGCATCGGTGAACAGGCCGTTGGTGCCCGGGAAGGTGCCGAAGTAATGGTCGAACGAGCGGTTTTCCTGGAACAGCACGAACACATACTTCACCCGGTGGCGCAGCAGGTTGATCATCTGCGCCTGCGACATCGGCGCGTCCTGGGCCGGGTCCCGGAAGTACTGCGACACCGTGCCGAAACCCGATGCTGCGTTCTGCGGCTGAGCCGTCACGGAGGCGCTCTGGGCCATCGCGAAGGATGGGGCAAGCAGGGACGCGGCTGCGACCCAGGCGGTGCAGGCTTTCAGGGCGGAGCGCTTCATTGGAAATCCTTCGGAGGTATGACGGCGCATGTAGCCCATAACTTTTCTGAATAAAAATGACCGCTCAGCGTCATTTTTATGAACGCCTTGACAAAGCCTCACTCCACGGCGGGAGGCGCGAACAGCCCGCCCCCGTCCCAACGGGCATTGAGACCGGGCGGCAGCTCCAGGGGTGATCCGGCTCCGAGCGAACGGTTAAAGGCTTCGGGATAGGTGCCGACGGCCTCGATCACCCGGTCCTGCCAGCCGGGCTGCAGCCCCAGCGGCGGGGCAGGGACCGGCAGCCGCGGACCCTGGACCCGCGGGCTGCGTTCCGCCGTCAGCACGGTCTGCACCGTCCAATGGGCAACCGCGGCCCATGCGGGGTCGCCGGCCGGGGTTGCGATGCTGATTGGCGCCGCCGCCAGCGGCTCCGGCAATACCCGGGCGGGATGGCCCTCGGCTTCGCTGTCCAGCCGCAGGGCGGCGAGCGCGGTTTCCTCCCCCGCGACGGCGGGGCAGCGGCCGACGTTGAAGGCGTCCATCATCTCTTCAACTTCCTGCCACATGGATTGGCGGAACGGGATGGCGTTGCGCGCCATGTACTCCTGGAGGTTCCTCTCCGGCCCGGTGCCGGGTTCGGCGCAGATGCGGGTGTCCCGCAGGTCGGCGACGTGGCGGGCCGGATTGTCCTCCTGCACCATCAGCCGGGTCGTCTCATAGAACACGGCGGGACCGGGCAGCACCGCGCCGAACATGTTGTTGGCGTGGATTTCCGACCCGGTCAGGAACGCCAGATCATCCGCGCCGGAGGCGAGACGGGCAAAGTCCTTGTCCGTGAAATAGCTGTGGAACTCGATCTTCGCGTTCGCGCCGAGCACCGCCACCGCGACCGCCCGGCACAAATCCACCTCCAACCCCTGCCAGGTCTGGTCGGCGGCAGGGAACGCCAGGCCCGGCCGGATCACGCCGCCGCAGCGCACGACGCCGTCCCCGCGCACACGGTCCATGGTCGCGGCTCCCGCGGGCGCGGCCGCGCAAAGGGCGACGCCGGCGGCAAGCGCAAGGGCACGGATCATCGGACGCCTCCATAGATGCCCATCGCCGATACGGGGCGCCGCCATTGCGGGCAAATGAAGGTATTGCGACACGGCGATATCGCGAGATGGCGGTCAGCCGTCGTCGTCGGGTTCGTCCCAACTCAGGATAGCGGCAGGGCGTCCCGGGCTGTTCGGGTCGAGCCGGGCGACGACCGACAAGCGCGCGACCGTGCCGTCCGCGCCTCGCAGCCGCACCGCGACCAAAACGGTCGCAGGCCCGCCCTGCTGGGTGCCGCCTGGTGCCGAGGCAGCGATCCCGGCCAGCTCCAGGGCATGGCGGACCACGGGGTCTGCGGCATCAGGGTCCAGCACGCCGTCGGGATAAACTGACAGGTGCGGCACCAGGGCGGCATAAAGGGCAGGCGTGACCCCAAGCACGAGCCGCAGTTCTTCCAAATGGAGGAACGGCGACCCGGGCGGCCCGAAGCTGCGGCCCGCCGCACGGTAGGCGGCCAGCACCGCCGGGTCCGGCCCGGATGACCCGGCGCGGCCACGCCATGCGACCACCGCCGCGGCCAGCGCGGTGGCCTCCGACGGGCTGCCGCCGACTGCTTGCACGAGCGCCGCCAAGGTTTCAGCGGGGGCGGTGTTGGGGTTCAGCTTGCCATCCTCGCTGCGCACGGTCACGGCGGCCGTCGCCGACCCAACCGGCAGGCGCCGCGTGACGCCGTCTGCCCGCTGGCGGCCGGTGGCGAGGTCGTACAAGGTTTGGTGCAGCGCCGCCTCGGCCCCCGCTCGCGCCACGGCTGCGGAGCGAAGCGCGATGCCAAGCCCTGCTTCCCGCCGGCCAGTGCCGGTGATCGCCGCCGACATCAGCGCAAGCAGGGCGAGCGTCCACAGCACAACAAGCAGCACGATGCCGCGGTCGCCCTTCCGGCTGGTCACGGCGGCGTTGCCGGGGTTGACTGGCGCGGCGCCTCCACGATGTCGGCCCAGTGCCGGGGATCGCCCGCCGGGAAAACGATGCGCAGCCGCACCAGGTCCGGCAAGCGCACTCCCGTCCAGGCGCTCCGCCAAGCCGGCGGCGCCTGGCCAATTCCGCCGTAGTAGCCAAGTTCCAGGCGCGCGACGCCGCGCAGCACCTCGGTCTCGCTGCTGCGGACCGGGGCGAGCGGCGTCGCATGGGGAGCCGGCGCCCAGGTCAGCACCAGCCGGTCGCCCTCCAGCGCCAAGCGCATCGCCGCCCGCCGGGTCCCGGGCACGGCCGCCGCTTCCGGCAGGGGGGCGGCAAACGACATGCTGCTGGGTCCACCCAGCAAAGGCGGATGCGCCTCGTCGCCGGCGGGGTCCATGCGCGCGACCAGGCGGCGCAGGCCGCGGTCCACCGAGTCCAGGTCGCCGCCGCCCGCCAGAAGGCGCGACTGCGCGTTCCAGGCGGCAACCCCGAACCGGAAGCCCTGGGCAAGACCGGACAGGATCAGGCCGACCACGACCAGGCTGACGAGGGTTTCCAGCAGGGTGAACCCGGC
>CAXTCI010000049.1:0-13697 GCA_964242325.1 uncultured Acetobacteraceae bacterium | reverse complement strand
GCCTTCACCACCCCTGTGGCCTTCACGACACGGCCTGTCCCGTGGCGAGGCCGGTTCTCCGGGCCATCCGGGTCGCGGCGCTTCCCTTGTTCACAACGGCCGTGCAATCGCCTAAATGCATCCACGCCCGAATCCAGGCAAAAGGCACGATGCCGGCATGAACAGGAGCCCACCAATGCGGCCGTTGTCCCAGCACGCTCGCCGATGAGCCGGCGGGCCACCCTGGTCCTCGGCGCCACGGCGCTGGTGCTGGCAGGCTTGCTGCGTTGGCAGGTGCAGGACGAGGCGCCGGCCGAAGCCCCGCCGCCGCCGCCAGCCGAGGCGCATGCGGACGTCATCGTGCCCCCTGCGGCGGTGGACCGTGCGGCAGAAGTGGCCAAGATCACTGGCCGTCCTGTATTTGAGCCGAGCCGGCGCCCCTCGGTGGACGTTGTGGCGGCTGCAGCCGCGCCGGCCGTGCGGACGGTTCCACGGGTGACGGGGGTGGTCGTCAGCGCCACCGACCGCAGTGCGATCTTCGCCTCGCCGGGCGCCGGCGCCGCCACCGTGGCGCGGGAAGGCGGCCGGGTCGGCGAATACACCGTGCAAAGGATCGCCGCGGGCCAGGTCACGCTGATGGGTCCTGACGGGCCGCTGCTGCTCCGCCCGGTTTTTGACAAGAATCGTCCGCTGCCCCCGGCCCCGCCACCCGTGGTCGGCCTGCCCCTGCTGGCGCCGCCGCTGCCCATCCAGCGTTAGGAGACCCCCAGATGATGCTTGTTGTTTGCTGATGGCTGTCCCCTTTCTCGCGTGCATGGCCCTGGTCGCCTCCATCTACCACTTGCCGCCACGGGTGCTGCCATCCATCCAAGCCATCGAGGGCGGCTGGCCCGGCGCCGCCATCCGCAACACCAATGGGTCTGAGGACCTGGGCGTCATGCAGGTCAACACGCTTTGGATCGGGCCGCTGGTGCGCTACACCGGCCTGCCCGCGCCAGTCGTGCGGCAGCATCTGGTCACCATGCCATGCTTCAACATTGCCGCGGCCGGGGCAATCCTGCGCGGCTACCTGGACGAGGCGAACGGCGACCTGATGCAGGCCATCGGCTACTACCATTCCCACCGGCCGGCGCTTGGGCTGCCGTACCAGGTGCGCGTGCGCAACGCGGCGGCGACGCTGTTCAGCCGTTCCGCCATGGCTGCGGGTCCATCCACCCTCAGGTAGCCGCAGCTCAGTGTTCCAGGTTCAGGCCACGCCGCACCCTGGCGTTCGGGTCGTACGCACCGGACGCCTTCAGGCCGGCCGCCAGGTCGGGCACCAGGGCGGCGTTGGGTAGTTGAAGCCGCAAGTCCTCGGTCAGCGCCCGCGCATCGCGCTGGTCGTGCAGCACGTGCGGGGTGATCAGCACCAGCAATTCCGTGCGGACGCGCGAGTTGTTCTGGGTTCCGGCCAGCGCGCCGAGCAGCGGGATGTCCTTCAACCAGGGAATGCCGGAGTTGCCTTTGCTGACGCTGTCGCGGATCAGCCCGGCCAGCCCGATGGTCTGGCCGTCCTGCACCACCACGCGCGAGGTGACGCTGCGCTGCAGGAAGGTGGGGGAGTTCAGCCCGGTCGTGCTCACGGTCGAGTCCACGTCGCTGACCTCCTGGGAGATGTCGAGCGTGACCAGGCCACCGCTGTTGACCCGGGGCGTGACCTGCATGATGACCCCGGTCGGCTGATAGCCGATCGAGTTCACCGTCGGGGCATTGGCAGTGATCGTGCTCGTGGAGCTTGAGGTCAGGAACGGCACCAGGTTGCCCACCTGCAGCCGCGCCGGCTGGTTGTCCAGCACCAGGAGCTGCGGCGAGGACAGGACGTTCACGTTGGTAACGCTCTGCAGCGCGGAGATGGCGATGGGAGCGCCGCTGTTTCCGGTGCCGCCGATCACGAAGCCCGGGAACGACGTCCCCAGGGGCACCGAGGTCAGCCCGCCGAAGCTGCCGGCCGCCGCGCTGATGTTGTTCAGCGCGCCGTTGATGCCGCCGGACTTGAAGTAGAACTGGGTGCCGTATTGGAGCGCGTCGTTCAGCGTGACCTCGGCGATGGTCGCATCGATCCGCACCTGCAGCGGCAGGATGTCTATCTTGCGCAGCATCGCCTCGATCGTGCCCTGCTCGCGCCGGGTGCCGTAGATCAGCAGGGCGTTGTTCTGCGGGTTGGGGATGATGCGGAGGGTGTTCGTGTCGGTGGCGCCGCCGGAGCCGCCGCCGGGACCGTTGGCGCCCCCGCTATTCGTCGGGTCCAGGCCGCCCAGCAATGGGTTTGTCTGCCCACCCAGGGCGCCCTGCGCCAGCCCGGCGTTCGAGCCGCTGCCGCCCTGGCCCTGCCCGCCAATCCCAAGCCCACCCGCGAGCCCGCCGCCGCCACCAAGTCCGCTGCCTCCCCCGATGCCGCCACCCCCGATGCCGCTGGTCTGGCCGATGCCGCCGCCCAGTCCGCTGCTGCCGCCGAGGCCAGAGCCGGTTCCCGAGCCGCTGCCGCCTCGGCCAGAGCCGTATTGCAGTGGGCTGGACCCCGGGGCGGTCTGACCGAGAGCCGTGCTGCTCGGCTGCGCCGTCACCGCATTGGGCGTGAACGCTTGCTGCAGGACATAGGCGACGTCGTTCGCGCTGCCGTTCTGCAAGTAGAAGACGTTCCACGACCGCACGGTTTCCAGCCGGCTGCGGTCCACCAGCGAGAACACCCGCCGCGCCTCGTCTATGAGCTGCCGGGAGCTGGCGACCACCAGCACGGCGTTGACCCGGTCCATGGGCACCACCCGCACCCGGCTGGCCAGCGCGCCGCCGTTGCCGCCGCGCAACGCCGTTTGCAGGGCCGCGGCGATGTCCTTCGGGTCGCCGGACCCGACGGGCAGCAGCGCGTATGACTGTCCCGCCAGGATGTCCACGTCGAAGGCGCGTATCAGCATCACCAGGCTCTCGCGCACCGCCGGCTCGCCGCCGACGAGCAGGACGTTGCGGGTGGTGTCCGCCACGATCCGCCCGTTGCTGCCGGCATAGGGCAGCAGCACGCGGGCCAGGTCCTCGGCCGAGGCGTAGCGCAGCGGGACAACGGAGTTGCCGCTCAGCCCCACCCCGCTGGCGACGGCGGCGCTGGCCGCAGGGGATGCGCTGGGCACGACCCGATACAGCCCGTTTGCCACCAGGAGCGTCGCCCCGTTCTGCGCCAGCAGCGCCTCCAGCGCCGGCGTAACCTGGTCGCGCGTGAGCGGAGTTGAAGTGTGCAGGGTGGCGGTGCCGCGCACCGCGGGGTCGATCGAGTAGTTGACGTGCAGGATGTCGCCGAGAATGCGCGCCGTTACTTCCCGTATGTCGGTGTCGGCGAAGTCCAGCGAAATATCGCCGCCGCCGCCCGCGGCGCCGGCCGCGGACCTGATCTGCACCTCGGCGTCCCGGCCGTAGGACAGCCTGGCCGCGCGCTGCGTTTCTGTCGTGCCGACCGGGCCGTTTACCCGGGGAGCGGCGGCTTCCAACGACGGCTCCGGGCCGCCCAGCGGGGTGAGCGCCACGGTGTCCTGCCTCGCACAGGAGGAGGCCAGCAAGCAAGCTATCCCTGCCGCCGCGGCGCGCGCCAGGCCCGGCGCCATTCCGGCAGCCCTCACGAGCGGCCGCCGGTGGCGCCCGCGCGGAAGGCTATGATCGTCAGGCTCGCCTCCATGCCGTCGCGGCTGCCGAGGGCGGGTGAACGCTGCAACCTCAGGTTGTCCACCAGCATCGGCGGCGACGCATCGGCGATCCGGCGGAGGACCTCCATCAGCTTGGGATAGGTGGTCGAAAGCGACACGCGCAGGCCGATGCGCTGATAAGGGCCGGCTGGCTCGGCCGGAAGCGCCTCCGCACTGGCAATCGTCGCCCCGGCCTGCTGCGCCAGTGCCTGCACGCGCTCCTGCAGCGCCGCGGCGGCCAGCGCGTCCGTGGCCTCGGGCAGCAACGCCGGGGCACTGGCGCCGGCGCCCTGCACGGCTTGCGCCTGGCGCCGGTAGGTGGGAAGGGCTGCGGCGACGGCCTCCATGCGCCGCGCCAGGGTGCTGCGCTGGGCCAGCGTTTCCGCCCGGTCCTGGTAGGAGCGGACCAAGGGGTCCACCACGGCCGCCCAGATCGAGGCAAGCGCCACGACGGTCAAGGCCAGCGCCAACGCCCGGCCGCGTGCGCCCTCAGGCAGGCCGGCGGCGACGGTCATGGCGCTACCTCCGCCTGCAACGCGAACTGGTCGTGTCCACCTTCCCCACGGGTGACCGGCGCGGTGAAGGCAGGGTTGCGGATGGAGGGATCGGCGGCCAGGAGCGCGATCAGCCGCGGAGCCGACGCTGATTGGCCGCGCAGCGCGACTTTTCGCTGGTTCATCGCCAACTCGGTGAGGAAGGTGTCGTCGGGCAATATCTCGGTCAGGGCAGCCAGGGCGGCCAGGGCATCGCCGCTGCGGTTGCGCTGCTCGGCGATTGCGTCGCCGCTGGCCCGCACGTCGGCGATGCGCCGGCGCAGCGTGTCCGCCTGGGCGGTGAGTGGGCGCAATGCCTCGATGCGGTCCTCCACCGCGGCGAGCGCCAACGATTGACGAACCACAGGCACCGCGAGCGCCGCCAAGCCCAGCACGGCACAGGCGGAAACGGCGGCGATGGTCAGGCGCCGGTCCCACCGCTCGCGCGCCGTCGGCCCCCGCTGCAAACGGACCAGCCGCGGCGGCTCGCTGGCGCCGGCCTGCAACGCGGATACGGGCATCCCCGCCCCGTCCAGCCAGCCCAGGATGGAGGCGACCGGAGCACGGGGGATCAGCGACAAGCGCAGCATGATGCGGTTGCGTGCCCGGTCCCGCGCCAGGATTTCGTGGCTCCAGATGACGTCCTTTGCCTGGAACGGGGTCAGCCGGTCCATCTCATAGCCGAGCACGCGAACCAGGTCCCGCTCGGCCGCCAGGGGCAGGCTGATCTCACGCTCAAGCAGCATTGCGGCGGGCACGCGCAGCACGGTTTCGGCGCCGGGACGTTTCCTGGCCAGCGCGCGCAGGCGCTCCTTGGCATCCGGCAGGTCCGGGTCGAACTGTCCCAGCTCGGCTTCGCGCTGGCTGCGCCGCAGGGAGACGGTGAGCGTGTTGCCGTTCGCCCCGGGTCGCCGGGCAATTGCTGCGATCAGCGTCGCACGCGTTTGCTCGTGCCGGCCCGACCAGCCCGCCGGCAGGAGCCCGGACATCTGCCGCGTCCACCAGTTCAGCAATTCTACGAACATGGTGCCGGATGAGACTGATTTCTTGCGCCGGGTCAAGCCTAGACGGGTGACGCCACGCCGATTCCGGGTTGCTGCGCTCTGCCAGCGACTATCAGGTTCGTTGCAGATCTAAATTCACCTGGAATGGCGCGGCCGTACGATCGGGTGTACGGGCGAGCGTGCGGAACAGCCCATGTTCGTTGCCGCCGACGCATGCGGCGCGATGGCTCCAACCGGAGGCAGGTCGTGCCGGCGGACCGGAGCCGCAGTGGAGCTTTTTTCGCGGTGCCCAAGCAGCGGCTCTGGCCGTCGAACGTGTTCTGTCGAGGTGTCGCCCAACCATTCCAGAAAGGCCGCCCTGGGGCGGCCATCCCGGGACGTCCAGTCCACGGGGCCGTGACGGCGCCGAGCAGCCGGAACGCTGCATCGCCGGCCCTTGCGGGTGATCGGACGGCGCCGGCACCCAGAGCGCCTCGGCGGGTCAGGTCAGGGCTGGCGAGCTATAGGCCAGCCAATACGCCGGCATGGCGCCCTAGGACGCCTGCCGTTCCGCATTGGTGACGACGTGATAATTACAGTTTCTTTAATCTCAGGCAGGCTGAGCAGCAGGCGCATCCCCGCTCACGTTTATGTCATGAAGCACCTACGTCTCAATGCGTCTGTTGGTGCATCCAGTGTGCGATTTGGCAAGTAACACTGCGCGGCAGAAGCATGAAATGTCCGTAGCAACGCGGATGACATCGCTAAAGTCGTTTTTGGGAGGGTTCGACTATGAGTCTAGATGTCAACGATACCGACGCGGTCCGGAACGCCGAGGGGATGAACCGTCGCTCCCTAGTGGGACGGATGGGCGCGGGAGCAGCCGGGGCCGTGGCGCTCGGCGCGTTGGCGACCGGCATGGCCGTCAGTAACTCTGTGCCTGCCCAGGCGCAGACCATTACCGATGCGGCCGTCCTGAACTTTGCGCTGAACCTCGAATACCTCGAGGCAGAGTTCTACATCCGCGCCTTCCTGGGCGTCGGCCTGAATGCCAGCGACCGTGACGGCGTGGGCGGATCAGGCTTCGTGCTGGGCGGCTCGCAGGTGCCGTTCAAGACGCCTGCCATCGCCGCCTATGCCCAGAAGATCACGATTGACGAGGTAAACCACGTCCGCTTCCTGCGCAGTGCACTGGGCAGCGCGGCGATCGGCGCTCCGAACATCGACCTGCTGAACAGCTTCAGCGCACTGGCCGCTGCGGCAGGACTGGTTCCCGCAGGCACACAGTTCAACCCGTTCCTGAATGAGCAGAACTTTCTGCTCGGTGCCTTCATCTTCGAGGATGTCGGCGTCACTGCCTATGCCGGCGCGGCATCGCTTCTGACCAACGTGAATAACCTCAACGCGGCTGCGAGCATCCTCGCCATCGAGGCATATCATGCCGGCAGCATCCGGACCACGCTCGGCGCGATGGGCATGCAAATTCCGGCCAACGCAATCTCGACGTTGCGGGCCCAGTTGGGCGGTGGCGGCGACCAGGGGCTATCCACGAGCAACGTGTCCATCAACATATCGCCGTCCGACACCAGCTCGCTGGCGTTCCGCCGCACGACGGCCCAGGTGCTGAACATCGTTTACGGCGGTGTTGCGACCGGTGGCGGCTTCTTTCCGAACCGCGTGAACGGCGTCATCCGCTAAGCAGCCGGGCCGGCCCAGGTTGCGGGCCAGCTCGAAAAACAGCGCGCCTTCCCCGTCACCGTAACGATGGGGAAGGCGGCAGCTCTGGCTTGTTCAAGTCAGACTGCCGCCGCGCCAACGGGTAGGGCGCTACCAAAGGTTCGCTGCTTCACCCCGGCGCAGCTTCAGAACTGCTCGTGCAGGCCAAACCATCGAGACTTCGATTGCCGCTCATGGTGCGGCAGCGGGGATGCCAAGCAGCCGGGCTGTGCCGAGGGTCACGCGACGCTCACCGCCATCCATGGTCCAGCCGATCGTCACGGTTATGGAGAACAGCGCCGCCCGGGGCGCGGTCCGGGCGGCATCCGGCGGGAGCCCGGCAAACGGCGCGCTCGCGGTTTGCCGGACTTGCACGCGCCAGGTGTAGCCGCCGCCATCGTCGCCGGATGTGTCGCCGGGGACCAGCCGCGCCGCGCCACCCATGGCAGCCAGGCGGGACTGTGCACGGGCGAGTGCCGCCTCGTAATGCGCCGCAACTCCCGCCGTCCGTACGCCGCCGGCCACGCCGCCGTAAAATACCCCCAGGGCCAGCGCCGCGATGGCAAAGGCGATCATGACCTCAAGCAGGGTAAAGCCGGCGTCAGCGCGCAACGGCCTCACCCACGCTGACCCGGCCCGTCAGCCAGTCCACGCCCACCATTGTGTGCCGACCGCCGGCCGTGAGGGTGATGCGGCCGCCGCTGGCGCTTCCGTCGGGCGCAAAGCGGAAGGCGGCGATCCCGGCGGCTGGGCCTTGCACGGCCGTCGCCTCCAGCACGATGCCCCTGGGCAGGCTTTGGGCGGGACCGCTGCCGACACGGAATGCGTTGCCCGCCGGGTCCAGCGCGACGACGACCGGCCGGTCGGTCACAATGGCGCGTGCACGGGCGAGCCGCAAGGCCTGGGTGATCTCGCCGGTGGCAGCCCGCAGGTCCAGGGCGGTGCTGTGCAGCGGCCCGCGCGTGGTGAGCAGGGCCAGGCCAAGGCCGAGGATGACCAGGACGACGATGACCTCGATCAGGGTGAAGCCGGCGGCGGTGCCCCTATTATTGCGCCTGTTACTGGGCCAGGTCATTCAGACTCAGCATCGCCAGGAGCAGCGAGGACACGATGCCGGCGACGGCCGCGCCCATCACCACGGTGATCGCCGGCACCAGCAGCGCCACCATGCGCTGGGTCGCCTGCCGGGTGCGCTCCTCGTGGATTTCAGCGGCATGGATCGCCATGCGGCCGAGTTGGGCGGTTTCCTCGCCCAAGCGCAGCAGGTGCAACATGCGCGCCGGGAAGATGCCGGACTCGGCCAGGGGCCGGGCCAGGCCGCCGCCGCTGCGGGCGCCTAGCGCCGCCTGCTCCACCGCCTGTGCCGCCGCCAGGTTGCCGACCGCGTCGGGGACGATGCGCAGCGCCGGCAGCAGCGCCACGCCGTTCAGCAGCAGCGTGCCGAGCGTGCGGCTGAACCGCGCGGCGAGCGCTTCCCGGGCCAGGCTGCCGAACACCGGCACCCGCAGGGCCAGCCGGTCCACCCGCAGCCGCACGCCGGGTCGTCGCAACGCCTGCGCCGCCAGCAGGCCGAGCACGCCCAGCCCAACCAGCGCGAACAGCCCATACCGGCCGAGGACATCGCCAGCATCGATCAGGAACCGCGTCGAGGCTGGCAGCGCCGCGCCGCTTTGCTCGAACAGCGGGACGAACTGCGGCAATACCGAGGTCAGCAGCAGGACGATGGCGCCGATCGCGGCGATCAACAGCAGCGCGGGATAGACGAGGGCGGTCTTGATCGTGGCCGCCAGCTTCCGCTCCCGTTCCAGCAGCCCGGCCAGGTGGTCCAGCGTCGCGGCCAGGGTGCCGCCGGCCTCCCCGGCGCGGACCAGGCCGACCAGCAGCGGCGGGAAGCTCCGCCCCTCGTTTGCCATCGCCGCAGCCAGCGCGCCGCCGTCGCGCACTGCGTCCCGTAGGCGCCCGACCACGCCTGCGACCCGAGGGTTCGGCGCGGTCTCCGTCAGGAAGCGCAGCGCGCGGTCCAGGTCCTGGCCAGTGGCAAGCATGACGGATAGTTCCCGGACGACCTCCGCGGTCTCACCCCGGCGCAGGCCGCGTTGCGCCCCCTGCGCCAGCAGCCCGGCGAATACCGAGGTCTCCGCAGGCTCGGCGCGCAGCGGCAGCTTGCCCTCGCGTTGCAGCCGGCGGACGACCTCGGCCTCGTCCACGGCGTCCATCTCCCCCCGCGCTGTTTGCCCGGACGGTTCGATGGCGGTGTAGCGGAAGCGGGCCATGGAGGCTCCTGCCTGCAAGGGGGGCGCCGGTGTCATCCAGCATACGGAGCAAAGGTGCAAGCGCGGCGGCAAGGGCCTATGAAGGCCGGGGCGGGCGGGAGCGTCGTTGAGCGTGGTGGCGGCATTGGTTTTGGTGCTGGTGGTGGCGCCGATCATCGGCAGCTTCCTCGGCGTGCTGGTGCGTCGCTTGCCGGCTGGTCGGGATGTGGTCCACAGCCGCTCGGCCTGTGAAAGCTGCGGACGTGCGCTTGCGGTCCGGGACCTGGTGCCGGTGATCAGCTTCGCTGCCCTGCGCGGCGCCTGCCGGCAGTGCGGTGCGGCGATCCATCCGATGCACCTTTGGATCGAGTTGGCGGCGATGGCCGTCGCCGGATGGGCGGCGCTGTCGGCGGAGGGGCCGGAGCTGTGGCTGGGCTGCATCCTGGGCTGGACGCTGCTGGCGCTGGCCTGGATAGACTGGCTGCACTTCCGCCTGCCGGACGTGCTGACACTGCCGTTGCTGCTAGCTGGGCTGGCCGCAACGGCCTGGGGGGCGCCGGACCTGGTGGCCGGCCATGCCTTGGCCGCGGCGGCGGGCTATATCGGGTTCCGCGCGGTCGCCCTGGGTTACCGCGCCGTACGCGGGTGGGATGGCCTGGGGGCCGGCGACGCGAAGCTGCTGGCGGCGGGTGGGGCTTGGCTGGGATTGGACCTGCTGCCGATGGCGGTGCTGCTGGCCGCGCTGCTGGGACTGGCGCTGGGCCTGGCGCAGGCGGCACGGGCCAGGCGGCTGTCCGGCACCGCCGCCATCCCGTTTGGCCCGCCGCTCGCGTTGGCGATCTGGCTGCTATGGCTATATGCACGTGACGCGTCGGCCGGGCCGATGCTGCAATGAGGTCGCCACGGCCATGAACCTATTCCGCAACATCAGGCGCGAGCCGCCAGCGCTCCAACTTTTGGCGCCTGAGGCGGCTTCGGCAGCCGATCCGATGGATGGTTTGGCCCGCGTGCTGGTGGCGCGCGCCGCCTGTGACGCCCGCACGGTCGAACGCGGCCGCCGCGTCGCCGAGGAAAGCGGCCAGCGCCTGGACGCCGTGCTGCTGCAGCTAGGCCTCATCACCGAGCGCGCCCTGGCCGAGGCGTACGCCGAACTGCTGGGCCTGCGGATCGCGGCGCCTGACCGCTATCCGGCGGCGCCGCTGCTTGCCGACGTGCTGACGGCGCGGTTCCTGCGCAGCGCACGGGCGGTTCCGGTCGCGGTCGAGGGCGACGATCTCGTGCTGGCCTGCGCCGACCCGCTGGATCGGTTCACCCCGGAATCGGTGGCTGCCGCCTGTGGCCGCCAGGTGCGGACCGAGATCGCGATTCCCATCGAGTTGGAGGCGGCGCTGCAGCGCCTATACCCCGACACCCCGCCCGAAGATGAGGCGGGCCGGGATGCCGAGGGTGGCGGCACCGCGCAGGAGGAGGACGCCGAGCGGCTGAAGGACCTGGCCAGCGAGGCGCCGGTGATCCGCCTGGTCAACCAGATCATCTCCCGCGCCGTGGAAACCCAGGCGTCCGACGTCCACTTCGAGCCATTCGAGGACCGGCTGCGCGTCCGCTTCCGTTACGACGGAGTGCTGCACGAGGCCGAAGCGCCGCCGGCCCGGCTGACCGCCGCGGTCACGTCGCGGATCAAGATCATGGCCCGGCTGGACATCGCCGAGCGCCGCCTGCCGCAGGATGGCCGCATGAAGCTGGCAGTGCGGGGGACAGAGGTGGATTTCCGGGTGTCCACCGTGCCGGCCCTGCATGGCGAGACGGTGGTGGTGCGTGTGCTGGACCGCAGCGCGGTCGCATTCGACTACGACAAGCTCGGCCTGGCGCCGGCGGTGGTGGCGCGGCTCGGCACGGCGCTGGCCCTGCCAAACGGCATCGTGCTGGTCACGGGGCCGACCGGCAGCGGCAAGACGACGACGCTCTACACCGGGCTGCTCGCGCTCAACTCGGTGGCGCGCAAGATCATCACTATCGAGGACCCGATCGAGTATCAGCTTGCCGGCATCAACCAGATCCAGGTCAAGGAGGCGATCGGGTTGAAGTTCGCCACCCTGTTGCGCTCCATCCTGCGGCAGGATCCGGACGTCATCATGGTGGGCGAGATACGCGACCTGGAAACCGCCAACATGGCGGTGCAGGCGGCGCTGACCGGGCACCTCGTGCTGTCCACCCTGCACACCAACTCCGCCGCGGCGACGGTGACGCGGCTGCGCGACATGGGGCTGGAGGACTACTTGATCACCGCCGTGCTGCGCGGGGTGCTGGCGCAGCGCCTGGTGCGGCGGCTGTGCATGGAGTGCCGCCGGGTTGGGCCGGCTCCGGCCGAGCTGGTCAGCCGCTTCCGCCTGGACCGGCGGGGACGGGGGCCAGTGGAGCTGTGGCACCCCGTCGGCTGCCCGGCCTGCCGCGGCACCGGCTACCGCGGCCGGCTCGCCGTGGCCGAGTTCCTGCAGCTGGACGAGGAGGTCGAGCGGCTGATCTTCGCCCGCGCCGACCAGGCCGCGGTTGAGCGCGCCGCGGTGGCGTCGGGGATGGTGACGATGTTCGAGACCGGGATTGAGGCTGCGCTGGACGGGATGACGACCATCGAGGAGGTGGTGCGCAGCCTCCGGGTGGACGCCTGACCCGGGGCGTCGCGGCCGTTCAGCCCCGGTAGGGCGTCACGAGCAGGGCGGTGCGCGCACGGCGGACGGTATACTGAAACACCTCCGGGTGGACGATCGGGACCAGACCGAAGCGTCTAGTGTCGTAGAACCGGTCCGTTAGGCGCACGGCGCACAGCACGGTATCCGGCTGTGCCGTGGGAACCTGGCCGACGCTGCGGTCGTCAACCCGCGCCTCACTCCCGGCCTTCGACAGCAGGCCTGCGACGGCGTCCAACACCACCGCGCTGCCGCAGATTGGTCCATCACCGGCAAGGACAGGCGCGGGGAGGACCAAGCAGCCGAGGAGACATGCGAACGCAATCTGGCGCATCGTGGGCACTCCCTGAGGTGAACTGGGCTGGCCGTGCCTGGCAGACCCGGCGCTGCAACGCTTGATGCTGGCGGCCGTTCACGTTCATGCCGTCCCGTCCCCAATCGTGCCGGCGATGGCTTCAAGCAGTGACTTTTAAGGCGCACCGTCATTTGCTTCAGCCGAGATGCCTGCTACCACCGATGCCAAGCCCAGCATTCTTGCGGCCGAACTCCTGACTGGTCGACCCAGGTCGTTCTTTCTTCAATTTAGCTGGCACCTGGGCTGTGACGGCCCTTTGAAGCTTCTAAATGCCGTGCACGTAATGATTCCATAGGCGATGCCGGAGAGGATATTGAATGAGATTGCCGCCGGGTCAATATCACCCTCAGACCATCGTGAAGTGGCCGGTTAGGAGCAAACGGTAGTTGGCAGATCAAAACGATAAGGCTGATGGCAGACTTGAGCCGGAAACTTCGCAAGTTCCTGATGGCGCACGGCAAGCTGCGGTGGGCGGTTATGGGGTTGCGGTCCGCCGCAACGGCAAAGCAGTCGAGATTACCCTGACTGCCAATGATGAATATGCTGGGATCGAGCTATATGACAGCCTTGTACAATCTATAAGCAACGGCCGCCTTCGCCTTGAGTTGAGCTTTTCCCGCTCTTGAGTTGGCTCGTATGAGGCAAAAGCTGGAGCGCGCAGTCGTTCCAACATTTCGGCTGCTTCGATCTGTATGCTGATGGGCGCGTGACCGAGTGTCACTGCGCCCTGCTGCATTTGTGCGGCAACTATACCGAGGTCGAGCTGGGAACGGTAAACGGTATATGGAAGTCTCCATTCGTGAACAGAGTTCCCGTGCTTCCAGCAAGCTGAGTGCCGTTCTCGGTTGCGGAGTTGATGTACAAATTCCTGTCCGTTGCTGCCGTTCCGCCCCATGCGTCGTTTATAAATGAGACTGTCAGATCGTGCACTCCGGCGGTGAAGTTGCCGCTGAATGTGAATGACTGAGTTTGTCCTAGCGATTGCAACGCCGTGACTGATTGTGCCTGGCCCAGTGCTTGTCCATCCACCTTGACGATGAACTGGGCATCGCCTTGGTAGGCGTCCTCTGAAAGGTTGAGCGCCAACGTGGTGGCCGTGATGGGTGCAGAGGCGACCGAGGTGGACGCCGCAACTGAAACGCTCGCCGTGCTCAACGAAGCGCTCGGGGTGGCGGCCGATGCCCAGGGTGAGGTCGTCACCAGCGTCGGTTCCGTCGCCAGGGTGGTGTTGCCGGATACCGTTGCGTTACCAAGCGCGATCTGGTTGGCAGTCAGGCCGTAGATGCTGTTTCCCGTCACGCTGGCCGGTGCCGACGTCGTGTTCCAGACCGCGGAGACCGATGGTGAGTTGAGGTCGTTCAGGATCGTGTTGCCGGTCACGTTCAGCGCGGAGTTGGCATGGACGCTGCCCTCCTCGCCAAAGGCGATAATGGCCGGGTTCTGCGAGTCCGGCCCTTGCTCGATGACGTTGCCCTGGATGGTGGCGTT
>CAXTCI010000048.1:0-30571 GCA_964242325.1 uncultured Acetobacteraceae bacterium | reverse complement strand
CCGGCCTCGGCCAGGGCGGCGCCGAACTCAAGCTGGTCGTCCTGCTCGACCTCCTCCTCGCCGGCCAGGCCGACCTGCTCGCCGCGGGCCTGCTTCTCGGCCTCCTCGACGCTGCGGGCGACGTTGACGGTGACCGGCAGAGTGACCTCTGGGTGCAGCACCAGGCGCACGGCAGTCAGGCCCAGGGTCTTGATCGGCTGGTCCAGCACCACCTGGCTGCGGTTCACCGTCAGGCTGGCCGCGGCGCAAGCGTCCGCGATGTCGCGGCTGCTGACGGAGCCATACAGGCTGCCGCTCTCGCCCGCCTGGCGGATGATGACGACAGTCAGGCCGGCCATGCGCTCGGACAGCCGCTCGGCCTCCTCGCGGCGCTTGATGTTCTGGGCTTCCAACTGCGCGCGTTGTCCCTCGAACTGGGCCAGCGTGTTCTTGTTGGCGCGCAGGGCCTTCTTCTGCGGCAGCAGGAAGTTGCGGGCATAGCCCGGCTTCACCTTCACCACATCGCCCATCTGCCCCAGCTTATCGACCCGCTGCAGCAGGATCAGATCAATCGTTGCCATGATCCCGGTCCCTTATGCGACGACGTAGGGCAGCAGCGCCAGGAAGCGGGCGCGCTTGATGGCGTTGGCCAGCTCGCGCTGCTTCTTGCCGGACACGGCGGTGATGCGGCTCGGCACGATCTTGCCGCGCTCGCTCAGGAAGCGGGACAGCAGGCGCACGTCCTTGTAGTCGATCTTGGGCGCGTTCGGGCCGCTGAACGGGCAGCTCTTACGGCGGCGATAGAACGGGCGCCGAGCGCCAGCTGCGGCACCGCCGCCACGGCGGTCATCGCCACCATCGGGGCCGCCACGCTCGCCACGGTCGGAGTTACGGTCGGACATGCTGGTTACTCCTCACCCTGCTCGGGGGCACGGTAGCTATCGCCCTCGGGACGGGCACGGTATTCCTCACGGTCGTCAAAGCCGCGCTTACGGCCGCTCTCGAAGCGCCCAGCGGGCTTCGGCCCACGGAAGCCGCGCTCGCGGTCGTCGGACTTGCGGGACAGGATGGCCGAGGGCTCCTCGTTGATCTCCTCCACCCGGAGCGTCATGAAGCGCAGCACGTCCTCGTTCAAGCGCAGCAGGCGCTCCATCTCGTGGATGAAGGCAGGCTTGGCGTCCATGCCGAGCAGCATGTAATGGCCCTTGCGGTTCTTCTTGACCCGGTAGGCCAGGCTGCGCAGGCCCCAGTACTCGCGCTTCTTGACCTCGCCGCCATCGGTCGAGAGCTGCTCGGTGATGGTGTCGGCTAGGGTGTCAACCTGCTGTTGCGTGACTTCGTTGCGTGCGATCAGCACGCATTCATATAGTGGCATTGTGGCCCCTTCGGATGTTGACGCCCAGGAACGGGCACAGCCGGGGCAGATGCCACCACCCCGGCAGGGAAGCGGCGGGGTATAACGGGCGTGGCCGGGAATGCAAGGACGCTGTCGTTTGGGCAGCCATGCGGGGAGGGGCGGGGATCATGAGCACGACGGTTGGGACACGGGCAGCGCCGGGGCTACGGGTGAACGGCGGACGGCTGGCGCTTGCGGGCGCGGTCGCGGCGGCCGGGGTGTTGGGGTTCCTTGGCGGCGATGACGGCGGGGCCGGGTCGGACCTGCTCGTGCTGATGCGGTTCATGGCCGGGGTGAAGGCGGCGGTGGCGCTGGGAGCCGTGGCGCTGGTGTGGTGGCGGATGGGGGCGCCGACGGGGCGGGGAACGGCGGCGGCCTATGCCATGGCAGCGGCGGTAATGGCGGTTGGGCCGGGACTGATCTGGGACATGCGGCACATAGCGCTCGGGGCCGTGGCGGTGCATGGCGGGCTGTCGGCGCTTTTGGCGGTAGGGTGGTTGGACCGGGCGGGGTGGAATGGGGTGGTGGGGCAGGCGGTTGCTCGTCGGCGGATGCGGCTGGTCCGCGATGGCGGCTGACGCGGGTTCTAGTGTTGATCAGGTGGGCGACGTCGCGTTTAGTGCGGTTCAGGCGAGGCGCGGCCTGTTTCTTCCGTAATCAGCATATCTGGCAAGGCCACACCTCTTCGTCCGGCTCAGCCGAGGGCAGCAACGGAAGCCGGCCAGCCGTGACCGTCGTCCAGCAAGCACCGGAACGGCCCCGGCATCACCGTTCTCACGGTGGCCCAGCCGTGTCTGCTTAGAGCAGATTGCAGTCGGGTCCGGGTGCGTTGCGACCAGATCCGAAACGGCAAGCATCTGCTCGCAAACAAAACAGCTAAGCAAACCTCTGGAAGTTTGCGCACAGATAAAAAGCTAAGCAGGCTTACGCGGCCTGGCACGGCCGCAAGCCATTTGTGTGACAGGCCGCGAAAGCCTGCTTAGACCGGTTTGCGTCCGGTCTGGACGCAAACCGGTCTAGTCTAGGATGAGTGTGCTGGCGGGACTGCAGGGAGCGTTGGTAACCGTGCAGCCGGTGGCTCGCTCTACCGAAACTGGGCCTCCCGTGTTGCCTGTAAGCAGTGGGCCGGTTTTGTAGAACTCCCCGCGCCCTTGCTTCATGACCTTGATGCCGGACGCCCCGTTGTCGTGCACGCTGACGCGGCTGCCTGCTGCGTGGCCTCCGTCCAGCAGGACGCCCTCCCGAGTGTTGTGATCCACTTCGGCGGCATCGAGGTTCAAGCCGCCGCCCGTGGTCGCGTAAGCGCCGACAGCGTTATGAGACAGGTGGGCGTTGTTCAGCTCTAAAAAGCCGTTCTGCGACGACCTTGCCCCTGAGCCAAGGCAGCCCGTGGCGGTGACCCGGTGCGCCCAGGCAATGCCGTTGCTTTGCGCCGCGACGCACGCGACCTGGGCGTCGGCAAAGCTAGACCCGTCCACGTAAAGGGAGCCTCCCTCCGCCAGGGCGTTGTAGCCGAGCGTCTCGGCGCCGTTGTCGAAGATGTGTCCCGCGGTCCGCGCGTTGCATCCGCGGCACTGTATGACGCCGCCGAACCGTGCCAGCAGGTTGGCGTCCCCTGCGTTCCTGAACGTCGAGCCGTCGGCGGTGACACGCCCGCCCTGGTCGGCCAGGATACCGTAGTAAAAGCTATCAACGACGACGTGCGGCCCAAGGCTGACGTTTGATCCCGACCCTTCCGCGAGCACGGCGGAGCCATAAGAATCGCGGCGCCATTCGGTGCGGCCCGTCCTGGCGCCGTTTCCCTTGATGAAGACGCCGTCCACCAGTCCGATGCGTCCGCCGTTGTTGGCGGCAAAGCCGCTGAAGTTGGTGCCGGTGATGTTGTTGAAATCCAGCACGACCCTCTCCGGCGCGCCGGGGTTGCCGATGACCTGTATGCGTTCGGTGCACGGGCAGTCGGTAAAGAACTGGTCGTGCACGGCGTAGGTGCCGTCGGAGATCTTGATGAGGACGCTTTCGCCGGGCTGCTGCACGCGGGCGACTGCGGCTGCCCAGGCCGCCA
This sequence comes from uncultured Acetobacteraceae bacterium, assembly GCA_964242325.1. GTDB lineage: Bacteria > Pseudomonadota > Alphaproteobacteria > Acetobacterales > Acetobacteraceae > DASWOJ01. The sequence continues at coordinate 27,134 of CAXTCI010000048.1, read as the reverse complement.
GGGGGTCGGGGTGATCGCATCCCGATGCGCAGACCGTCAGCGTCGTGACCGCTCCGGCCGCATGGAACGCGAGCACCATCGGCAGGACCAGGAGAGATGTCCTCATGCGGGTTGTCCTTCACAGCAGGTTGCGGCGGTCGCGGCGGGCTGCGCTGTGCCTGCTGGACCTGCGGTGCAACGTCCGCTGGGCCGGACGGGTTTGGGCGCGCGGCCGTGGGCTGCCTTCACCTGCGGCGCTGGATACTGGGTCCGCCTTGCTGCGTCCGCCGACGCCGGGCCGCCTGTTGCCGCCCGAAGCTGTCACCTGGAACTGCCCGGCGGACTTACCGGACGCCAAAATTCTCGCCCGCCTGCTAGCCCGGAAGCAAAGCCGCGCAGCGGGCGGCTGAGCTGGACGCCGCTGACCCGCGCGGTTAGGCCGTTCATTCCGCCGGCACGTCCTCCCGGGCCGCGGGCCGCAACAGCACTTCTGCCGGCAAGCCCCATTCGCGGTGCAAGCGGGACGCCTGTTCCAAGGTCAGGTTCCGCTTGCGGCCCAGCACCTCGGATGCGCGGGAACGTGACCCCAGCACTACGGCAAGGTCCGACTGCTTCAAGCCACGCCACTCCATGCAGGCACGGATCGCGTCCACGGGATCGGGCGGGTCTATCGGCCAGTGCCGGGCCTCGTAATGCTCGACCAGGGCGGCGAGGACGTCGAACCGGGCCGCGTCCGGCGTGCCCGGGGCAGGCTGGTCGTTGAAGTAGGCAGCGATTTCGGCCAGCGCCCAGTCGTAGTCGGCCTCGGTCGCCAGGGGGCGCACGTCCATGTCCATCACACAGTCTCCGGGTTGATCCTGTCATACTCGGCATGGGTGCCGACGAACTTCACCAGCACTCGCCTGAACGGGTAGGCGACATGGACGACCAGGCAGTACTTGTTACCGCCGATGTCGAAGATCACGCGGTTGTCGCCCACGAAGTCGGCGGCCCGGAACTGCGCCTTGATGTCGGCAGGTCCGGTCCATTCAGCGGCACTCGCGATGGCAAACCATGTGCGAAGCGACGCTTTAGCCTGGGGGTGCTTGCTCCAGAACAGCATGAGCGTCCGCTTGGCAATGACTTGCACAGCAAGGTGATAGCATGTTCCCAAAATGGGAACAAGGTGGCTGGCACGCTTCTATTCCAGGGCTGGCGCACTGACTTTCCATCCGCACACCTGCCGGTCCCAGCGGCCCTGATCTACGATGAACACGAGCAGGCCGGTCCTTACCTCGGACCCGCACCGGGCGATGCTGGCTATGGCGGAGGGGATTAGGCGCGGCGCAAGGCAATGAGTGAGCGCGTGCACGCAACCGGCGAACTGATGCAAGCCTTGCAGCAAGCTGCCGAAATGTTGTCCGGCAAGCTGGAAGCTAGCCGTGTCTGGTCCGCTCCGGCCGACGTGGGCATACGCGTCATCCGTGCGCGCACGGGGCTAAGCCAGCCCAACTTCGCCAAGCCGTTCGAGTTAAGCACCAGTGCCGTGCGGGAATTGGAGCAGGGCCGCCGGTAGGCGGAAGCAGCCGCGCGTGCTGCCGCTAGTGATCGCCAGCCGTCCGGAGATGACAGACGGGGTGTTGACGGCAGCGTCGTAGTGTATCCGATGCTGTGCGGACTACCTGCATGCACAGCCTCAACGGGGGATGAGGATCACGCAGCGGTTCTGCGGTTCAGCCCCATCGGCAGGAACAAGAGGGCTGTCGTTGCCTTGACCGTGGGAGATAATCATATCAGGGGCGATACCCGACGCTACGAGAACGTCGGCAACCGCGTTGGCTCGGTCTAACGACAATGATGCTTTCCAACGTCGGGCCTCTTCTGCGTCGGTATGGCCGACAATCTCTACCCTCTTGCATTGAACACGCCTGCATCCTGCAACGAACTCCTGGAGGATCAGTTGCGACCGGGGCTTGAGCAACGTGCTCGCAGGGTCAAAAAAGACAATGTAGGTCCGACTCAGGACAAGGCGTGGCTGCAACCGGGGCGTCAAAACTCCAAACGGAATTTCAATGAGTTCATCCAGCCTTGGTGAAAAGGAAGCCATGGCGAATAGGAGTAAACCGACTGGAAGTTGACCCATGCTCACTGGGTCCACCAACCCCTCCAAAAAACCTACGTCAACTCAAGCCGCCACCGCCATCCCCCCATCCACCCGAACCCGCTTTCCCGGCACCGAAACCAGCACCCCGCCCCGCGGCACTTCCTTCCAGCACAGCCGGTCGTCATCAATCGGCTCGGACACCAGCAGCAGCCCGCCGCCGGGCAGTTCCTTGTAGTAAAGCGTCGGCGGACGCGCGTCGCAGGCCCAGCGGAACGCCCACAGCGTATGCCCATCGGTGAGCGTCGCCGTGAACCGCAGCGCCTCCTGCACCCCGGCCGCGCGCATGTGCCGCTTCACCTCCGCCAGGGTGTCCGCCATCGCCCGCACGGGGTCCCGGTCCAGCCCGCGAGCCAGGGCAGCCAGGAACAGCGCCTCGCTGTCCCCCGTGCCGGCGCGGGCGGTGTAAAGCTCGTCCGGGATCATCTCCTCCACCCGGCGCCGCACCGCCGACCAGCCGCCGACCTGGCCGTTGTGCATGAACATATGCTTGCCGTGCACGAACGGATGGCAGTTCGCCCGGCTCGTCGCTGTTCCCGTTGCCGCCCGCACATGCGCGAAGAACAAGCGGCTGCGGATTTGCCCGGCGATGCTCAGCAGGTTCTCGTCGGACCACGCCGGCCGCACCTCCCGATACAGCCCAGGGTTCGGCCGCTCCCCGTACCAGCCGACGCCAAAGCCGTCGCCGTTGGTTTCCGTCTTGGCCTCCGACGCATGGAGCGATTGGTGGATCAGGCTGTGGCAGGGCGCGGCCACCAGCGTTTCCAGCAGTATCGGCTCGCCTTGATAGGCGAGGAAGCGGCACATGCGGCACCTCTGGGACGGGATGACAACTAGGTTACATCCCGGAACCGAATCGAAGCAAGGACAGCATAGCTGACCCGCCGCGAGCGTTGCCGATTTGACACCAGCCCCCGCCGGACGCGATACCGCCGCGCCGTTTACGCAGGAACACCCCACGCCATGCCCGTCCACGCCTTTGTCTTCCCCGGCCAGGGCAGCCAGTCCATCGGCATGGGCCGCGATCTCGCCGCCGCATTCGCCGCCGCGCGGGAGGTGTTCGGGGAGGTGGACGAGGTCCTCAAGCAGAAGCTGTCCAAGCTGATGTTCGAAGGCCCGCCGGAAACCCTGACTCTGACGGAGAACGCCCAGCCCGCGCTGATGGCCATGTCGCTGGCGGTGCTGCGGGTGCTGGAAACCGAGGGCGGGTTCAAGCTGGAGGACAAGGCGGTGCTGGTGGCCGGGCACAGCCTCGGCGAGTACAGCGCCCTCGCCGCCGCCGGGGGTCTGACCCTCGGCGACACCGCCCGGCTGCTGCGCCTGCGCGGCGACGCGATGCAGGCGGCGGTGCCGGCCGGGGAAGGGGCGATGGCCGCCCTGCTGGGCGTCGAGCTGGAGGCCGCCGTCGCCATCTGCGCCGACGCCGCCGTCCTGGTGCACGAGGACGGCCGCGAGGAACGCCAGGTGGTCGAGGCCGCCAACGACAACGGCGGCGGCCAGGTCGTCATCAGCGGCCACCGTGCCGCCGTCGAGCGCGCGGTGACCCTGTCCAAGACCCGCGGCGTGCGCCGGGCCATGCTGCTGCCGGTGTCGGCGCCGTTCCACTGCGCCCTGATGGCCCCGGCCGCCGACGCCATGCGCGATGCCCTGGGCCAGGCCACGGTGCGGACCCCGGTCGTCCCCGTGGTCGCCAACGTCACCGCGGAGCGTGCGTCGGAGCCGGATGACATCCGCGACCTGCTGGTTCGCCAGGTCACCGGCACCGTGCGGTGGCGCGAGTGCGTCCTGGCCTGCAACGCGGTCGGCGTGGACAGCTTCATGGAGTTGGGCGCCGGCAAGGTGCTGAGCGGCCTCGTGCGCCGCATCAGCCCGGACAGCGCCGCCATGTCCGCCGGCACGCCGGCCGAGATCGAAGCCATGTTGAAGGTGCTGTGATGTTCCGGCTGGATGGGAAATCCGCGCTGGTCACCGGCGCGTCGGGCGGCTTGGGCGGCGCCATCGCCCGCGCCCTGCACGCCCAGGGCGCGACGGTCGCGCTGTCCGGCACCAAGCGCGAGGTGCTGGAGTCACTGGCGGCGGAGATGGGCGACCGTGCCCACCCCTGCCCGGCGGACCTGCGCGACGCCGGCGCGGCCGATGCATTGATCGCGGCGGCGGAGGCGGCGTGCGGTCCCTTGCACATCCTGGTCAACAACGCCGGGCTGACGCGCGACATGCTGGCGATGCGGCTCAAGGACGACGACTGGAACACCGTGCTGGACGTGGACCTGTCGGCGCCGTTCCGCCTGGCCCGCGCCGCCCTGCGCGGGATGCTGAAGCGCCGGGCCGGTCGGATCATCGGCATCGGCAGCATCGTCGGCGCCACCGGCAACGCCGGCCAGGCCAACTACGCCGCGGCGAAAGCCGGGCTGGTGGGCATGAGCAAGGCGCTGGCCCAGGAGGTCGGCAGCCGCGGCATCACCGTGAACGTGGTGGCGCCAGGGTTCATCCAGACGGCGATGACCGATGTCCTCAATGCCGACCAGAAGGCGCGGCTGACCGGCGCCATCCCGCTGGGCCGCATGGGCCAGCCGGACGACGTGGCGGCGGCGGTGGTTTACCTGGCGTCGGACGAGGCCGGGTGGGTCACGGGGGCCACGCTGCACGTGAATGGCGGCATGGCCATGTCCTAAGGCTGGCGTGTCGCCTTGGCGCGGCTGGCGGAACCATGCTAAGCGGCCTGCCACTTCGTTCACGATGGCTAGCTCTGCCGGGTGGCGGCTGATGGCGAAACGGACGGGTTGAACAAGCCTTGCTGACGCGGGCTTAAACGGCAGACAGGAACCGAGGACAAGATGAGCGAGATCGCCGACAAGGTTAAGAAGATCGTGGTCGAACACCTGGGCGTCGAGGAGGCCAAGGTCACACCTGAGGCGTCGTTCATCGACGACCTGGGCGCCGACAGCCTGGACACGGTCGAGCTGGTGATGGCGTTCGAGGAGGCGTTCAGCGTCGAGATCCCCGAGGATGCCGCCGAGAAGATCAGCACCGTCAAGGACGCGATCGACTTCATCGAGAAGCAGAAGGCGGCCTAGGCAGGCGTGAGCGTGAGGGAATAGCGGTGATGCGGCGCGTGGTGGTGACTGGCATGGGCATCGCCTGCCCGCTCGGCCTGGGGGTGGAGCATGTATGGCGCCGCCTGGTGAACGGCGACAGCGGCATCGGCGCCATCCAGTCGTTCGATACGACGGAGCTGACGGCGAAGATCGCCGGTCAGGTACCTGCCGGCACCCGCGCCACCGGCGGGCTGGACCTGAACGAGTGGATACCCGTCAAGGACCAGAAGAAGATGGACCGCTTCATCCACCTCGCGGTGGTCGCGGCCATCGAGGCGGTGGAGGACAGCGGCTGGGTCCCCGCAGATGAGGACGCCCGTTGCGCCACTGGCGTCATGATCGGTTCCGGCATCGGCGGGATCGGCACGATCTACGATGCCTCCGTGCTGGTTTACACTGGCAAGGCCCGGCGCTTGTCGCCGTTCTTCATCCCTTCCGCGCTCATCAACCTCGCGTCCGGGCATGTGTCCATCAAGTATGGCTTCAAGGGGCCAAACCACTCGGTGGTGACGGCCTGCGCCACCGGCGTGCACGCCATCGGCGACGCGTCGCGGCTGATCATGCTGGGCGACGCCGACGTGATGGTCGCCGGCGGGGCGGAGGGCGCCGTGAACGAACTCGGCATGGGCGGCTTCTGTGCCAGCCGCGCCCTGTCTACCGGCTTCAACGACCGCCCTGCCGCGGCATCCCGCCCTTGGGACCGCGACCGTGACGGCTTCGTGATGGGGGAGGGCGCCGGGATCGTCGTGCTGGAGGAGTTGGAGCACGCCCGCGCCCGCGGCGCCAAGATCTACGGCGAGGTCTGCGGCTACGGCATGTCCGGTGATGCCCACCACATCACAGCGCCTGCGGAGGGGCACGAGGGCGCATTCCGCGCCATGAAGGCCGCCTTCCGCAACGGCGGCATGTCGCCGTCCGAGGTTCAGTACGTGAACGCGCATGGCACCAGCACGCCGCTTGGCGACGACCTGGAGCTTGAGGCGGTGGAGCGGTTCTTCGGCGAGGCTGCCAAAGGGCTGGCGATGTCCTCCACCAAGTCCGCGACCGGGCACCTGCTGGGGGCGGCGGGCGCCATCGAGGCGATCTTCTCCCTACTTGCCATCCGGGACGGCGTGGTGCCGCCGACGCTGAACCTTGAGAACCCGAGCCGCGACAGCGTGATTGACCGCGTGCCGCTGCAAGCGCAGGAGCGCCGGGTGAATGTGGCGCTGTCCAACAGCTTCGGCTTCGGCGGCACCAATGCGAGCATCCTGTTCAAGCGCGCAGCGTAGGCGTGGGATGGTCTTCTCCCTCTCCCTCCGGGAGAGGGCTGGGGTGAGGGGGCGGGCAAGCGCAGTCCCGGCCCGTTCCAGCCATCCTCACGCGGTACTCCGCTTCGGAGCCGAGACCCCCTCACCCCGGCCCTTTCCCGGAGGGAGAGGGAGCAGGAAGCACTTCAAGGTTATAGGCTGATGCGCGCCTTTCTCGGTACTCTGCTTGTGCTGGTCCTGCTCATCGGCGGCGGCGCCTTCTACGCTTATCGTCAGTATGGGCAGCCCGGTCCCCTGCAGGAGGCGCGTGCCCTCATCGTGCCCCGTGGCGGCATCGGTGAGGTTGCGGACACCCTGGCGCGGGAGGGCGTGATTGCCGGCACCGTGGAGTTCCAGGCCGCGGCACTGGCGACCATCGGCGATGGCGCCCTCCATGCAGGCGAACTGGAGTTCCCCGCCGGCGTCAGCCTACGCGAGGTGCTGCACATCCTGCGTACTGCCAAGCCGATCCAGCACCTGGTCACCATCCCCGAGGGCCTGACCGCCATCCAGGTCGCCGCCCTGCTGGACCGCACGCCGCTGCTGGACGGCGCGGTGCCGGTCCCGCCCGAGGGCAGCCTGCTGCCGGAAACCTACGCCTTCGACCGCGGCACCTCCCGCGCCGCCCTGATTGAGCGTGCCACCAAGGCGATGGGCCGTGCCTTGGATCGTGCCTGGGCCGCCCGCAGCCCGACCCTGCCGCTAGACAGTCCGCACGACGCGCTGATCCTGGCCAGCATCGTCGAGCGGGAAACCGCGAAGCCCGAGGAACGTCCGCGCGTCGCCGCCGTGTTCCTGAACCGGCTGCGCCAGGGCATGAAGCTGCAATCCGATGCCACCGTGACCTACGGTGCCAGTGCAGGCGCCGGCACCTTGGACCATGGCCTGACCCGGTCGGAACTGGATAGCGACGATCCCTACAACACCTACCGCATCCCCGGCCTGCCGCCTGGTCCGATTGCCATGCCCGGCGCCGCATCCCTTCGCGCCGTCACGCAGCCGTTGCAGTCCACCGAGCTGTTTTTCGTGGCGGACGGCACCGGCGGCCATGTCTTCGCCCGCACCCAGGAGGAGCATCTCCGCAACGTCGCGCATTGGCGCGAGGTCGAGCGGGCGCGGAGGCAGCCGTGACCGGTGAGCCGTCTGCGCTGGCCTCCATGACCGGATTTGCCCGCACGGACGGCGCTGCCCCTGGGCTGTCCTGGGCGTGGGAGCTTCGCAGCGTCAACGGACGCGGCCTGGACGTGCGCGTGCGCCTGCCGCCGGGCCTGGACGGGCTGGAGGCGGCATTGCGGGAGGAAGCTGGCCGCACGCTCCGCCGTGGCAACGTGACCGCGACCCTGACGGTGAAGCGGGACGAGCGGGCGCGCCTGGCCGTGGACCCTGCCGTACTGGATGAGGTCCTGCGCCTTGCCCTGGACCTGGCCGCCCGCATACCCGGCGCGGCGCCGCCACGGCCGGAGGCGCTGCTGGCCATGCCCGGCGTGCTGCGCGCTGCCACGGGCAACGAGGGCGTATCGCCAGCCGGACTCGCCGCGGTGCAGGCCGGGTTCACCCAGGCCCTTGCCGGCCTGCACGCGGCGCGATTGGAGGAGGGTGCGCGGCTGCACGCGATCCTGGCGGCGCAACTGGATGAGATCGCGGTCCTGCACGCCCAAGCCGGCGAGGAGGCGGCCGATCAGCCTGCCCTGCAACGCGCCCGCATGATGGACGGCTTGACCGCCTTGCTGCGCGACCGGCCCGGCCTGCCGGAGGACCGCATCGCCGCAGAGGTCGCATTGCTGGCCACCCGGTCCGACGTGCGGGAGGAGTTGGACCGGCTCGCCTCCCATGTGGCCGCCGCCCGCGCTCTGTTGCAGGGTGGTTCCGCGGTTGGACGCCGGTTCGACTTCCTGGTGCAGGAGTTCGTGCGGGAGGTGAACACGCTATGCAGCAAATCGGCATCCGTGTCCCTGACGGCAACTGGCCTACGGTTGAAGTCCGTCGTCGAGCAGATCCGCGAGCAGGTGCAGAATGTGGAATGACCCACTTCTCCCTCTCCCTCCGGGAGAGGGTCGGGGTGAGAGGGTCTTGGCTGCCGGGCAGGGCGCGTGTGGCACCGTCGGAACAGGGCTGTCATGAGCCAGAACTGTGCCCACTCCCTCACCCCGACCTTCTTCCGGAGGGAGAAGGGGCAGTGACACGGCGCGGCGTTTGCCTGGTCATCGCCGCCCCGTCCGGCGCAGGCAAGAGCACCATCACCCGTGCCCTGCTGGCCAGTGAACCCGCCCTGTCGCTTTCCGTCAGCGCCACCACCCGTCCGCCTCGCCCCGGTGAGCAAGATGGCATCCACTACCATTTCCGGACCCAGGCCGAGTTCGATGGCATGGCCGCATCGGGCGCCTTGCTGGAATGGGCGTCAGTGTTCGGCCGCAGCTACGGTACGCCGCGCGCACCGGTCGAACGTGCACTTCACGCCGGGCAGGACGTGGCGTTCGACATTGACTGGCAGGGCCATCAGACATTGCGTCAGGCGTTGCCCGGCGATGTCGTCGGCGTTTTCATCCTGCCTCCTTCCCTGGCCGCGCTGGAGCAGCGCCTGCATGCCCGCGCCGGCGACAGCCCAACGGAGATCGCCCGGCGCATGGCGGCCGCCCGGGACGAAATGTCGCACTGGGCCGAGTTCGACCATGTCGTGGTCAATACCGACCTCGACCGAGCCATCGCGGAAACACGCGCGGTGCTGCATGCCGCCCGCAGCACCACGGCACGTCAGCCCGGCATTGCCACGTTCGTTGAGGGGCTAACCCGGTCATGACCAGCCGCTGCTGGGCCTGCATGCCCAGCAACGCTTTGCTCGTGCTGGCCGCAACCGCGGTCCCAGCGGCGCTGTAGTGACGCCGGACTACTTGCGCTCGTAGGTTCCGATGGTTCGCCCTTGTGCGATGATGTGCGGCCGTATCGTACGCATCAGCAGCGAGCGGCCCGGCGGATACGGGAAGCTCGGCCGCGCATCCAACGCGAACACCTGGAAGGCATACCGGTGCGGCCCGTGCCCCGGGGGCGGAGTCGGGGCCGTCCAGCCCGGGCAGCCCAGCGAATTGCGCCCGCAGGAGTAGCCGCGGTGCGAGCGGCCGACCAGGCGCAACGGGATCTCGCCCTCGTCCAGCTCGGTTACATCCGAAGGAATGGAATGGACAATCAGGTGAACCAGCGGCCGGAAGGACGGCACGTCCGCATCCTCCACCAAGAGCACGCTGGACTGGGTTTGCGGCGGCAGGCCCTCCCATCGCAGCGGCGGGCACACGCTGTTGCCGTCCTGGGTGAAGCGGACCGGCATGGGCCTGCGGTCGGCAAACGCCGGGCTGCTGACGGTCAGCGAAAATCCCATGTTGCCCGACAGCCGGCTGCTGGCCAGCATGATCACGCCGGGACGGACGTTGCGCAGGGCATGGCCGATGCTGCGCATGATGGATGTTTGCATGAAGGGTCCCTGTGGTGCTGCGGCCCTGACGCAGCCGGGACGCCTGGGGTTGCCTTTACCGGACCCGCCGCAACAGGGCGTGAAGCGTCGGCGCCGCCGCGCCGCCGCGGGCAGCCACCCAGGCTTCCAACTCCAGCGCCGGCACCACGGCCAGTTCGCCATATTCGGCGTTGCCGCCCGCCTTATGTGCAGCCAGGACGGCGGCACCCGACAGCGGAGTCGTGATCTGCATCCCTAGGTCCAGCACTCCGGTCGGGTGCTCCACTAGGCAAAGCGGGAGAATTGCCGAGACGGCGTCTGCGCCCAAGCCGAGTTCCTCCCGCAGTTCGATCAGCAGCGCCGCACGCAGGTCGGCGCCGCCGTTGCTGGCCGAGCCGTGGTCCACGCTGCCGGCCGGCGGGAGCTGCCACAGGCCGGGCTGATAAAGCGACCCGGCCTCCCTTCGGCCCACGACGATCCCGTCTGGGCAGCACAGCACGCCGCATACGGCCAGGGACTGCACGCCGAGCACCGCCCGCAGCGCCGGATCGGTCATCTGCGCCACCACGCGGCGATACTCGGTCCAATGGCCATCCAGCCCGGCTGCGTCATAGCGGTCGGCGCAGAACACGCGGCCGTTGAACAGAGAATGGCGGGCGCAGGCAGCCTGCCAATGACGCTCCACGACCGCGTCCAGCGCCGGGTCGAGCGGCGGCATGTCGCGTGTGATCCTGGCCCGGATGCCAGGCAGCACGTCCAGGACCGGCCATTCGGCAGACACGTCAGCGCACAGGGGCGAAATGCTCCGTCACTTCGGCAGCGATATAGCCGAGCTTGCTGACCGTCGTACGGTTGAGCATGGAGCCGTCGTCCAGCAAGTACCACCACTGTTCCATCGTGACGTTCTTGAGGGCATTGCCTGGGCTGAGCGCAAGGGTCCATTGCCAGTGGAACGCGCGTCCGTCGGCCTCTCCGCTGGCGGTTCCGACCATGTCGTTGGCCGTCGCCTCGAACCGGCCCGGCGCAACGCGGGTCATGTGCCATGTCCGTGTCACCGGGGGGTCCTCGCCGATGGTCAGGCGCTGGGTCATGCGCAGCCCGTCCGGGCCATCGGCGTCCCCTGTGCAATCCGTGGTGACGATGCTGGTGGGCTGACCTGACCTGTCCTCCAGCACGCCCCAGGAGCGGACATGGCCGGTGAAGAAGCGCACGGGATCGAGTGCAGGGCTAGCAGCGCCGAAGCTGCTTACCGGGAGGGGAGCACTGCAGCTCAGCAGGCCGACGGCGATGAGCAAGACGGTCCGACGCATTGCCACCTCCTACAATGAAGAAGGAAGGCAGACGCCTTCCATGGTTGCTTCCTGCCTGCTCCCTCTCCCTCCGGGAAAGGATCGGGGTGAGAGCAGCCGCACGCGCTGCTGTCGCCCAAAAGAAAAGGGCCGCATGGGCCTGTTACGGTCCATACGGCCTCCTTCACCCCGACCCTCTCCCGGAGGGAGAGGGAGCAGGTAGCGTGGCTTACTTGCGCGGCGCGTTGGTGCCGCTGGTGGTGGCGCCAGCCGTCGGGTTCGTGGTCGGGCCGCCAGTGCCCATGCTGCCGCTGCTGCTCTTTTCGGTGCTGGTGGTAGTCGTGGTCGTGGCTGCACCAGCCGGGCGAGTGGTGGCGGCCGTATCCTCTACGTCAACCTCGGTCTTGCGAACGGTGTCGTGCACGGTCTCGGTCCGGTCAGTGGCTTCCTTCTTGATGCCGATCTCCTCGACCACGCGCACATCCTTCTGCACGACGGCCTCCTCTGAGCGAGCCTGGGCCTCGATGGTACGCTCCTGGAACGCGTTCGCAGCGTCCGCTGCCGTCACCGCACGATCAACCGCGTGCCGCTCGACGCGGACGCGCTCCTCGTGCAGGCTGACCTGCTCTTCAACCGGGCGCTCGACGACGTAGCTACGGACGCGCACGGCACCGGCGGCAACCTCACGCTTGCCGACGCGCAACCGCTCTTCCATCACCTTGATCGTATCGGTGTCGCCGGCTGCGGTGGTCGTGCGGGCGGCAGTTGCGGACGTGCCGGTGGCCGGGGTGTTGGGCGTCCCTGCCATGGCGCTCGTCGCACTGGCGCCCATCGTCGCCGCGGTGCTGGCCATCCCTGCAGTTGCGGGGATGTTATCCGTCGCCGTCGTCTGGTTCACGGCGTAGTTGGCAGGGGTCGAAGCCGCACGGTTCACCGTGGTGCTGGCGGTGCCGGCGCCCTGGCTGCTGCCCTGGTAATCGTAGCCGGACTGGCGCCATTCCTCCAACTTCGAGTCGAAGTCGATGGGATTGGTGCTTTCCAGCGTGTGGATGATCACCTCGCGGTTTGCGCTGCGTGCGGGCGACACGATGACCATCGCATGGCCCTTGTCGATGGCATGGTTGTAGGCGTGCGCCTCCTCATCGGGAACGAACAGGCTCTTGATTGCGCCCCACATGCCCTGGTTGCCTGCCTCGTAATCGACGCCGCCCGCCATGGTGTCGCTCGACTTGTCCGTCACCTGGATGGACTCGCTGCTCACGCCGGCATGGACCAGCATGTCGCGGGCCTTATTGGCGTCAGCCATGGTGTCATACAGCGCGACAATCTGGTTGTCGTGCGTGTCCGGGCTATACAAGCCCTTGTCGTGCGCCGCTGCATCGTTCAGCGCATCGGACCGCGTGTCGTTGTTAATGTATGAACCGCTCATATTCAGATCTCCTTGCTGGTATCGCCAGTAACGGAAATGTTTCCGCTCGGCTCGATTTGCGCAGTCTCGGTGCGCAGGCGCACGACCTCATGGGCCGTGCGCTCCGTGGTGGTCTTGCGGATGTGCAACTCCTCCTTGAGGACGAGCCGCTTCTCCACCACCAAAACTTCCTCCAGCACCGGGATGATGAGGACATCACCCTCTTCGCGGGAGGCCGGCGCTTCCGTCACGGTGCGGCCAACCGGCACGCGCTCGACGGAAACATCGGTTCGGCGCAGCAGCATCTCGACAGTCTCGTCACGCTCGGACACCGTCTTATGGATGACGACCCGGCCAGTCTCGACCTCGCGCTTGCTGACCTTCAACTCTTCCCGCAGCACGGGGATGACTTCAGTGGCGGCCACTTCGGTGACGAGGGTCCGCTCCGCCATCCCGGTTCGCAGGCTTTCGCCCCGGACCGCCCCCGTCGTCAGCACGTCATTCGGGACGTTTTTGGTGTCCGTTGCCATGGCAATGCTCCGCCGCCGGGATGTGAGCCATCATGACGAACGAGGCCGACGAAGGTTTCATGGCCTCTATGTAAAAGACCGAAACATCCTGTCAGTCAGGCTTTGGCGGTGATCCGGTCCACCTCGGCGAGGTCCTCGGGCGTCAGCACCCAGCCCCCGGCGGCGACGTTGGCCTGAACCTGCTCCGGCCGGGTTGCCCCGGCGATGACGCTGGACACCGGAGCCTGAGCCAGCAGCCAACTGAACGCGAGTTCCAGGATGGTGTGGCCGCGTGCCTCGGCGAAGTCCTGCAGCCGTTCGGCCGCCGCCCAGTTGGCGTCGGTCAGATAGCGGTCGGCCAAACGCTGCGTCCCGGTCAGCCGCGCGCCCTCGGGCATCGGCTGGTTGCGGCGATACTTGCCCGTCAGCAATCCGCTGGCCAGGGGGAAGTAGGGCAGCAGGCCCAGGCTATGTGCGCGCATCGCCGGCATCAACTCCGCCTCGTTGCCACGCACGAGGAGTGAAAACTCGTCCTGGCAGGACACGAAGCCGGGGATGCCGAGGTGGCGTGCCGTCCAATCCGCGTCCGCCACCTGCCAGGACGGCAGGTTGCTGCATCCGGCGTAGCGTATCTTGCCGGCGCGGCTCAGGTCCTCCAGCGCGCGCAGCGTTTCCTCGATGGGTGTCAGCGGGTCCGGGCGGTGCTGCTGATACAGGTCGATCCAATCGGTCCGCAGCCGCCGCAAGCTGGCGTCCACCGCCTGCATGATGTAGCGGCGGCTGGCGCCCTTGAGGGTTTCGGCGTCATCCATCGGCAACGCGAACTTGGTCGCCAGCACGATGTCCTTGCGGCGGGGACCGAGGATTTCCCCCAGCGCCGTCTCCGACCCGCCGCGCTCGCCGTAGGCGTCGGCGGTGTCGAACAGGGTGATCCCGGCGTCCAGCGCCGCATGGACCACGGCGCGGCTGGCCTCCAGCCCGATGCGCCCGCCGAAGTTGTTGCAACCCAACCCAATGGCCGAGACCCGCAGGCCGGAGCGGCCGAGATTACGCAACTCCACGTGCCGCCTCCATCTCGCCCGCCATCTGGATTCCCCGCGCGCGCAGCGGCGGCGCATCCCAGTCCAGGATCGGCCCGGCGGGCACGATGCCATGCGGGTTCACGGTGGGGTGGCTCATGTAGTAGTGCCGGCGGATGTGATCGAAATCCACGGTCTCACGGATGCCGGGCTGGGCATACAGGTCGCGGGCATAGGCCCACAGCACACGGTAGTCCACGAGGCGCCGGATGTTGCACTTGAAATGCCCGACATACACGGCGTCGAACCGCACGAGGGTAGTGAACAGGCGCCAGTCGGCCTCGGTGATGACGTCCCCGCAGAGGAAGCGGCGCCGGGCCAGATGGTCGTCCAGCCAGTCCAGCGTCTCGAACAGCGGATGCACCGCGGCGTCGTAGGCGGCCTGGGTGGTGGCGAAGCCTGCCCGGTAAACGCCGTTGTTCACCGTCGCGTAGATGTGGCTGTTGAGGGTGTCTATGTTCTGGCGCAGCGGCTCCGGATAGAAATCGCCGGGCAGGGCGCCGATGCCGTCGAAGGCGGAGTTGAACATACGCAGGATGTCGGCGCTCTCGTTGCTGACGATGCCGCCGGTTTGCAGGTCCCACAGCACCGGGACCGTGACGCGGGTGGTGCAGCTCGGCTCGGCTCGGGTATAGATTTCATGCAGGTAGGCCGCGCCGCCGGGATCGGGCACCACGCCGGCGCCGGGCGCGAAGGACCAGCCGCCCTCCCGCATGACAGGGTTCACGACGGACAGCCCAACCATTCCCTCCAGCCCCTTCAGGCGCCGCAAGATCAGCGTGCGGTGCGCCCAGGGGCAGGCGAGCGATACATATAGATGATAGCGCCCGGCCCCCGCCGCGAAGCCTCCCCGGCCCGTCGGGCCGGGCCGCCCACCCGGCGTCACCCAATTGCGCCAACGGCTTTCCGATCGCTGGAACGCCCCGCCGCTCTTGGAGGTATCATACCATTCGTCGGACCATGAGCCGTTGACCAGCAGCCCCATTACAGCGGCGCCTTGCCTGTGGGGCCGGGCAGGGCGGCGATTTCGTTGATGAGCTTGCGGGTCATGGCCTCTCCGAATTGCGAGAACTCGCGCACTTCCAACGCGAAGCTGCCGGGTCCGCCGGTCACGTTTTGACGATACCACTCCGGCAGCCCGCCCGGCG
Source organism: uncultured Acetobacteraceae bacterium (assembly GCA_964242325.1). Taxonomy (GTDB): domain Bacteria; phylum Pseudomonadota; class Alphaproteobacteria; order Acetobacterales; family Acetobacteraceae; genus DASWOJ01. The sequence continues at coordinate 11,756 of CAXTCI010000048.1, read as the reverse complement.
GCTGCACGTGGGCATAGGTGTAGCTGACGGGATGCTCGTTGATGATGGCCAGGCCGTTGATGGTGACGCCCGCCTCCACCGCTTCGTCCCGAGCGGCCTGCACGTCGCGTCCGCTGTTGTTGGTGCCGTCGCCGGCCACGTCGATCACCTGGCGTTGCGCCTCGAACTGGCCACGGGCGTCGCGCAGCAGGTGCATGGCGCGGTCAATGCCGGCGCTGATGCTGGTGCGGCCGTAGAAGCTGCGCGGCGCCGCCGCGATCTCATCCGTCAGCGCCCGGGCGCTGGCGGCGTCACGCACGATGCGCCAGGGCGTGACGGTTTGCACCTCGAACGAGCCGGCGAACTCGACATAGCATACCGCGATGGCGCCGACCGCGCCGTTGCGTATCGCGGAGATCACGCGCGGGTCGTTGAAGGCTGCGGAATAGCCGTCCTTCTGCATGTTGAACTCGGAGTCGTCCACGCTGCGGGACACGTCGGATACGAGGACAAGCAGCATATCCACGGCCTCCGCGGCACGGGCGGGAAGGGCGGCGAGCAAAACCATAATTAGTATGAGGGCGCGCATGAGGGTCATCCCAGCGGTTGCTGGGGCATGGTTGCGCGGCAATGCCGCCGCGCCAAGCAGAATCCGTGGTAGCGCTGCCTGCTTCTTCTCCCTCTCCCTCCGGGGGAGGGTCGGGGTGAGGGGGTCTTGGCTGCGGAGTGGAGAGCAAAGGGTGCCGCTAGAATGTGGCCCTGCGTTGAATAGCACCGTGCTTGTCCATTCCCTCACCCCAACCCTCTCCCGGAGGGAGAAGGAAGTCCTACTGGCTGGCCCAGATGATCCGGTGCACCCAGGCGACCTCCGTCAGGTCGAAGCTGCGGTCGCGGTGTTCCGGGTTCAGGCTTTTCAGCTCGATCCGCCGGGCTGAGCGGCGAGCGAGTTGCTTGGCCATCACCTCGCCTGCCAGGGTGCGGGCCACCACCCGGTCGCCCCGGCGGATCGGCGCTGCCGGCGAAACCACCACCATGTCGCCGTCGCGGAACACCGGCTCCATCGAGTCGCCAGAAATCTCCAGCGCATAGGCATGAGGGTCGGCGATCTCCGGCAGCCCGACCTCGTCCCAGCTTCCGCCCACCGGAAAGCCGGCGTCGTCGAAATAGCCGTCGCCGCCCGCCTGCGCCAAGCCGAGCAGCGGGATGCGCCGGGCCGGACGTGCTGACGTCACGAGCGGCGATCCCGTCACCAGCGCCGTGAATGCCTCAAGGCTGGCACCAGTGGCGTCCAGCACCTTCGACAGGCTTTCGCTGCTGGGCCAGCGGGCGCGGCCGTCCGGCATCCGGCGCTTGCTGGGATTGAAGGTCGTCGCGTCCAGGCCGGCACGCTTGGCCAGCCCGGAGGCCGACAGGCCGTACTCCGCCGCCAGCGTGTCAAGCGCACGCCAAACATCCTCGTGTTTCATGATTGCATGATGGCTAGGATTTCAGGCCGCGGCAACTAGGAATTCGCGCCTTACTTGCTTGAAGTCGGGCTCGACTAATGTTCTTGTTGCGTTCTATTAACCTAGGGTTGCACTCGATGCCTGTCCCGCCGTTTCCGTCCGCCGAAGCCGCCTGGTTTTGGGCGGCAGCCGTCCTCCATGCCCGGCACGAGCCGGCGGCATCGCAGCCGCCTGCCGGCCCGTGCCGTGTGGAGGACGTGGTGAAGTGCCTGGACGTGCTGTATCGCGCCGGCACACTGGAACTGCTCCATGCCCGCATTCTGCGCATCTGGGGCTGGCGCGGGCTGCCGCCGAACCCCGGCCATCCCAGGGAACGCAGCGACTGGCGGTTGTGGCGGGAAGCGATGGAAGCTCTGGACGCGCCGTTGCGCGCCCGTGGCATCGTGGCGGGGCCGAAATACACCCTTTCCCCGGACCTGCTGGCACGGGCCAAAACGGCGATGAAAGGCCAGCCCACTTCTCCCTCTCCCACCGGGAGAGGGCCGGGGTGAAGGGGTCTAGGCTGCGGAGCGGTGAGCCGCGACGTCCGCGGGGTCAGTTCTGCTTCGGGCTGACAACGCTGCTTGCCCGCCCCCTCAGCCCAACCCTCTCCCGGCGGGAGAGGGAGCCGGCACGGACTTCATGATCTCGCTCCGGTGGCGGTCCTGGCCGGCGGCGGTGATGTGGAACCGGCCCCCGCGTTCGGTGGCCAGGCCCATGCTGGCCAGGCGTTCCAGGCAGGGTCCGTCTTTCAGGCCGCCAGGCCGCCCGGCGGCGTCCACCAGGGTCAGGCGGTGCAGCGCCGAGCGGCAGCACGTTTCCAGATAAGGCTCATTCCACATGGTCCCGGGGTTTACGGCGGATCGCGTTCCAGGGAAACCTCGGGCCGAGCCTTTCCAGCACGGCCGGGATCGGGCAGACACCCCGGCATGACGCCAAGCCTCGCCTCCGCCCTGATGCCGCTGCTGGCACGCGCCGACCCGGAGCGGGCGCACCGGCTGGCGATCACCGCCCTCCGCCTGGGCCTGGGCGGGCGGGATGCACACCCGGATGACCCGGCGCTGCACATTCGCGCGATGGGTTTGCAGTTCCGCAATCCCCTCGGTTTGGCTGCCGGGTTCGACAAGGACGCGATGGCGTTGCGCGGCCTGCGCCGGCTGGGCTTCGGCTTCATCGAGGCCGGGTCCGTCACGCCGCTGCCGCAGCCCGGCAATCCCCGTCCCCGCGTATTCCGGCTGCCGGAGGACGGTGCGGTCATCAATCGCTACGGCCTGAACAACCGCGGGATCGCCGCCTTCACCGCGCGCCTTGCCACCCTGCCGCGGGGGCCGGTCCAGCGGAGCGTGCCGGTCGGCGCCAATGTTGGGATCAATAAGGACGGCGCCGACCCCGAGCGGGACTTGCCCGCCCTGGTCGCCGCCATGGCGCCGCACGCGGACTACATTGTCATCAACGTGTCCTCGCCGAACACTCCGGGCCTGCGCGACCTGCAGGGGGAGGCGCGGTTGGCCGCTATCCTGGCCGCCATCGCCACCGGGGCGCCGAGCCGCCCGCCGCTGCTGGTGAAGGTCGCGCCCGACCTGCCCGATGGCGGGATGGAGGCCATCGTGGAGACCGCCGTGCGCCACGGCGTTGATGGGCTGATCGTGTCCAACACCACCGTCGCCAGGCCGGACTCCCTGCGCTCGCGCTGGGCCGGGGAGACCGGCGGGCTGTCCGGGCGGCCGTTGCGCGAGGCCAGCACCCGGCTGGTTGCGCGGGCCTATCGCCTGGCAGCGGGCCGGCTGGTGCTGGTGGGCTGCGGTGGCGTCGCCACCGGCGCGGACGCGCTGGAGAAAATACGCGCGGGGGCGAGCCTGGTGCAGCTTTACACCGCCTTCAGCCTCGCCGGCCCCGGCCTGGTTCCGCGCATCAAGCGCGAACTGTCGGCGGCGCTGCGGCAGCAGGGGTTTGCATGCGTTCAGGACGCAGTGGGAGTGGACGCATGATGGTGGATGATCAACCCTCGTCATTGCGGGGAGCGCAGCGACGTGGCAATCCAGGGGCCGCCAGCGCAGTCCTTGCGGCCGCTGGACTGCTGCGCCGCAACGGCGGCTTGCTATGACGGTTGGAGGCGCCGGGCTGGCTGCCGGCATGAAGCACCTGGACGGCTTCCGCGAGGTTGCGGACGGCTATGACGGCTTCATCCTGGACCTGTGGGGCGTCATCCACGACGGCGTCGCGCCGATCCCTGGTGCGCCCGCCTGCCTGGCCGCGCTGCGCAGCGCCGGTAAGCGGATCGTGCTGCTGTCCAACGCGCCTCGCCGGTCCGACAGCATCATGCGGCAGCTCACCCGCATGGGCATCCCGGAAGGGCTGTACGACGGCGTCATGACCTCCGGCGAGGCGACGCACCTCATGCTGCGCGACCGCAGCGACCCTTGGTATGCCGCCCTGGGCCGCCGCGTGTTCCACCTGGGGCCGCAACGGGACCGCGGCGTGCTGGCCGGGCTGGGCCTGGAGGTGCTGGACGGGCCGGACGGCGCCGACTTCATGCTCAACACCGGGCCGGACGACCACGCGCCGCAGACGGACCCGTCGCATTACGACCCGGTGCTGGAGCGCAGCGCCGCGCTGGGCCTGCCGATGATCTGCGCCAACCCGGACCTGGAAGTGATACGCGGCGGCGTCCGCGTGGTCTGCGCCGGGACGCTGGCGGTGCGCTATCTGGATATGGGCGGCGACGTGCGCTCGCTCGGCAAGCCCGACCCGGCGATCTATCGTCCGGTGCTGGACATGCTGGGCCTGCCGCACGACCGAGTGCTGGCGGTGGGCGACGCGCTGCGGACGGACATCGCCGGGGCGGCGGCTATGGGGTTGGACGCCTGCTGGGTGCTCGGGGGGCTGCATGGCGCGCACTTGGGCGGCGACAATGCGCGGACCCGGGCAGAGGCCGCGGCGGCCGGGCTGGCGCCGACGGCGTGCATCCAGCATTTCATCTGGTAAAAGCCGATCCCGATAAGCGTTGGTCGAGGACCGGCTAAGGATTTTTCGTGCCGGGCAGAATAGCGCCGCATGCTCAATGCCTTTGCGCCGGGCAATGATCCCGACGCATCCGGCATTGAAGAGCAGCGCTGGGCTGACCCTGCACCTACGGGAGTAGAGGGCGGGTCACGCCCGCCCGGCGACGCCCGACAGCAGCAGCGGGTCGATCCGCAGGATGCCCAGCGCCCGGCGCCACTTCGTCTCGTGGTCCCGGTCGAACAGCAGGTCCACCTTGTTCGGCACGGACAGCCAGACGTTCTGCCCCATCTCCTGATCCAACTGGCCCGGCCCCCAACTGGCATAGCCCAGCGCCAGCAGCCCCTGCCGCGGACCGCCGCCGGACGCGATCTCCTGCAGCACGTCAAGGCTTGCGGTCAGCGCCAGGTTGTCGTCCACGACCAGACTGCCGTCGCAGGTCCAGTCGGACGTGTGCAGCACGAAGCCTCGCCCCTGATCCACCGGGCCGCCCTTGCACAACTGTATCTGCCGGGCAGGCGGCACGGGCGTGACGTCCAACTGCTTCAACAGCGCGTCGAAGCTGGGCTGGGCGAGCGGCTGGTTCAGCACGATGCCCATCGCCCCTTCGCTGGTATGGGCGCAAAGCAGTATGACACCTTGCGCGAATTGCGAGTCCTGCATTCCAGGCATGGCGATCAGCAGTTGGCCGGTCAGATTAGTGTCAGCTTCGAACATCAACAAGAAATTGGTTTCGTCACGGTCCAAGGCAAGCGGCCCCGGGGTGACTCACGCAACTGGGACAGTTAGGAACTGTTAGAACCGCCAGGAGAACCCGCACGATGATCAAGACCGGTGACGCCATCCCCGCCATGAAGCTGACTTCCGCCACAGCGGAGGGGCCTAAGGAGCTTACGACCGAAGAAGTGTTCGGCGGCAAGACCGTCGTGCTGTTCGCCACCCCTGGCGCCTTCACGCCGACATGCAGCGCGCGGCATGTGCCGGGCTACCTGCAAAACCTGGACGCGCTGCGTGCCAAGGGCGTGGACACCGTTGCCTGCATGGCCGTCAACGACGTGTTCGTGATGGAGGCCTGGCGCAAGGAGATAGGCGTGGATGACCGCATCCTGATGCTAGCCGATGGCGCTGGGGTCGTGACCAAGGCCCTGGGCCTGGAGCTGGACCTGACCGCACGTGGCCTGGGCATACGCAGCCAGCGCTACGCGATGGTGGTCAAGGATGGCAAAGTGGAGCACCTCGCAGTCGAGAAGCCCGGCGACTTCGACGTGAGCAAGGCGGAAAGCGTACTCGCGGTGCTGTAAGTGCCTGTTTGAGAATGCGCTGTGCTGAGTCGGCTGGCGGGGGTTTCCGAACACCGGAGCAGAGCGGGCATTTGCCCGTGAGTTCCGCCCAGTGGCTTCGTTGGTGCTGTCCAAGGGCTTCGTTGGGCAAATGGAGCACAGGAAAGCCGCGTCGGATGGCCAGCGCAGTAGCATTGTCAAATGGTCGGATACCGTTCGAGAATTCGGAGTTGGTCGTTTGTTCACGGCGCTACTGGCTCTGTGCACCCCGCTCCACCGGAGTCGACGACGGCTCTCCTCAGCTTGCCAACGCGCGTCCTGATGGGCCGGGCGCATTCGCCAACGGTATCCGGTCATCGACGCCGTGAGCTGGTCGCCGGCGCAGTATGGGGCGTTCGAGGACGAGCGGACCCGCCCGTCGCGCGACTTGGTGGCCGCCATCCCCGATACGGCCGCAACCCGGATGTGCGACCTGGGCTGTGGACCCGGCAATTCGACCGAGGTCCTGGCCGCGCGCTTCGGAGCAGCCGCGATTGAGGGCGTGGACAGTTCTCCCGATATGGTCGCCGCCGCGCGGGCGCGGATGCCGGGCGTCCGCTTCACTGTCGCCGACATCCAGGCGTGGGACGACCCCGGGCCGTTCGGGGTGCTACTGGCCAACGCCGTGCTGCAATGGCTACCGGATCATGCGGCGCTGCTGCCCCGCCTTGCCGCACGGCTGGCGCGGGGCGGCAGCCTCGCGGTGCAGATGCCGGATAACCTGGACGAGCCGGCACATCGCCTCATGCGGGAGGTCGCCGCAGATGGTCCCTGGGCTGGCAAGCTGGCCGGGGCGGCCGGGATGCGGACGGGAATGGGCACGCCGGATTGGTATTATCGGGTGCTACGGGCCGGGTGCAGCCGGGTGGACGTGTGGCGCACGACCTACCATCACGTCCTGCCCGGCGGCGCCGACGCGGTGGTGGAGTGGTTCAAAGGCAGCGGCCTGCGCCCGTTCCTGGCGCCGCTGGACGAGGCGGAACAGGCGGCGTTCCTCACCCGCTACCGCGCCGGAGTGGCCGACGCCTACCCGGTCCTGCCGGACGGCGCGGTGCTGCTGCCGTTCCCGCGGCTGTTCATGGTGGGCACGCGGTAGCTACGCCGCCGTCGGCAGGCCGCGCGCCGTTTCCGTGCGGAAGGTGTCGGCGATGTAGGTAGCCAGCGCATCCGTGGTGGGCTGCCGGGCCTCAGGGTTGCGCATCATCAGGATGCCGAAGTCTGGCAGCGGCGGCAGGCCCTCCTCCGGCCGCACCACGCGCAGCCCTTCCGGCAACCAGGACGTGGTCGACACCGTGACCGCCAGCCCCGCCACGACAGGCGCCTGGGTGCCGACCTGCGTGGCCGAGCGGTAGGCCACCCGGTAGCGCCGCCCGGCCGCGTCCAGCGCCCGCACCGCCGCCTCCGTCCAAGGACAAGGCCCCCGCGCCAACGCCACCGGCAGCGGGTCCAGTCGGTGCGTGGCGTAGCGCACTGAGGTGATCCAGGCCAGCGGCCCCCGCCACAGCGGCTCCGACTTGTAGCCCGGCAGCTCGTGGCCGTCCGAGCACAGCGTCAGGTCCAGCTCGCCAACCCGCAGCTTCTCGACCAGGTTCGACGACGGCAAGCACAGCACGTCCACCTGCACCGACGGATGGCTTTCGGCGAATCGCTTGAGGATGCCGGGCAGGTATCGCAGCGCATAGTCGTCCGGGCTGCCCAGCCGGACGGTGCCCTGGACGGACGGCACGCGGAAGCTGCTCCAGATCTCGTCATTGAGGGCCAGCAGGTCGCGCGCTCGGTGCAGCAGGAACTCGCCATGCGGGGTGAGCTGCACGGTGCCGCCCTTGCCGCGGGACAGCAGGCGTTCCCCGAGCATGCCCTCCAGCCGCTGCATCTGCATGGAAACAGCCGACTGCGTGCGCCCGACGCGCTTGGCGGCGCGGGTGAAGCTGCCGTCCTCGGCGATGAAGGCGAAGGTGCGGAGCAGGTCGGGGTCGAGCGCGGCGGGATGGGTCATGGTCATCAGTATCGCTGATCCGTCACATCAAGGCAATTCGTTTCCGTTATTACACCCTCAGTCCCATCTTCGTCATGCCAACCCAAAGGAGAGGCATCATGGCTATCCAAGGCACCGTCATCCCCGTCCGATTCGCGCCCCGCGCGGCACCCCGAACCGCGCCGCGTGCGCCGGTCCATAAGGGCTGGGCGCTGCTGAAGGCGATGCTGCAAGCCCATCGCACCCGCCGCCTGCTGGCCGAGATGGACGACCACCAGTTGGCCGACATCGGCATTGACCGCGGCCAGGCCTACATGGAGGCGACGCGCGCGCCCTGGGACCTGACGCTGCGCCGTTAAAACGCCGGGGCCGCCTACAGCGCGTCCACGAGGGCGTTGTAGGCGGCCCGGCTGCGGCAACCCGACCCGCGCGACGGCGCTCAGTGCAGCGCCGGCGAGTCCGGTGATCCCTTCAGAGGCGGTTTGGTCGTGCAGGCGGATCTAGGGATGGTGCGTGTTGACCCGTGCGTCAGGCGTGCGTGCATCAGGCATCCCAGGGTCTTGCGGCCTGACGCGTTGGGATCACGAAAGATGCGGCGATTGACCGGTGCCGCGCGGGCGTTGCGGCGCTAAACTGCCGACAACGCAGGAGCGCCGCAATGCAGCACGACCATGGCCACCACGACGCCGCCCATCACGGCCACTCGCACGGGCACGCCGGCCACAGCCACGCCCCTGCGGCGTTCGACCGGGCCTTTGCCATCGGCGCCGCGGTCAACGCGGCCTTTGTCGCGCTGCAGGTGTTCTATGGCCTGGCTGCCAACTCCGTCGCCTTGCTGGCCGACGCCGTCCATAACCTTGGCGACGTATTGGGCCTGCTGATTGCCTGGGGCGCCGCCGCCCTGACCCGGCGCGCGCCCACCCCGCGCCGGACCTATGGCTGGGGCCGCAGCAGCATCCTGGCGGCGCTGGGCAACGCGGTCATCCTGCTGCTGAGCTGCGGCGCCATCGCGGTGGAGGCGGCGGGGCGCTTCGGCAGCCCGGCGCCGGTCGCCGCCTGGCCGGTCATCCTCGTGGCGGCGGCCGGCATCGTCGTGAATGGCGGCACGGCGCTGCTGTTCCTGCGCGGGCGGCATGGCGACATGAACCTGCGCGGGGCCTTCCTGCACATGGCGGGCGACGCCGCGGTGTCCCTGGGCGTCGTGGTGTCGGGCGCGCTGATCCTGTTGACGGGGTGGCAGTGGCTGGACCCGCTTACCAGCCTGGGCATCGTGGCGCTGATTACGTGGAGCACCTGGGGCCTGCTGCGGCAGAGCGTGGACCTGGCGATGGATGCCGTCCCCGCCGGGGTGGACCAGGCCGCGGTGCAGGCCGCGCTGGAACGGCTGCCGGGGGTCATCGAGGTGCACGACCTGCACATCTGGGGCCTCAGCACGACGCGCACGGCACTGACGGCGCACCTGGTTTTGACCCGGCCCGACCCGGGGCTGGTGCAGGCGGCGTGCGCCGTGCTGCGCGATCAGTTCGGCCTGGACCACGCGACATTGCAGGTGGAGGAGGGCGAGGCGGCAGCGGAATGCGCGCTTCGTCCGGCAGGGGTGGTGTGACGCTGCGGCCAGTGCCGGGTCAGTCGTGGTCGCGGCACTAAATGATCTCTACCGGTTAAGCGTACAGGAGTCTGTACTTCAGGCTTGTTTGGCTCACCCGGTTTCGAGTGCCCGCCACCCATGGACCAACTGCCCCGCTGACAGGTCCCACGCCCAATAGCACCCCTGCCGCGGTACATCGTGCGCCCGGCTGATCGGGAGTTTTGCCAGGTGGCACATCAGCAGCGTCCCGGTCCCGCCATGCCCGACGATTACGATCCGCCCCGGCATCCCAACGATTCCGTCCCATGCCGCGGCCACCCGCGCCTGTGCGTCCACCGCACGCTCCCAGCCCTGATAAGACAGGTCCGGCGCCGCGAAGAAGGCGTCCGCGGCGGCCTGGAATTGATCCGGCGGCAAATAGCCAGTGCTGCTCCGGTCGTTCTCGTCCAGCCCGGGGTGGACCTGCACCGGCAGGCCAAAGCGTGCCGCCACGATCCCGGCGGCCTCGATGGCCTTGCATTCCGTGCTGGCCCAGACCGCGTCCGGGCGCTGCTGGGTAGCGGCAAAGGTGCGCATCCGGTGGACGCCCACGTCGGACAGGTGCCAGCGCGGGACGGGAACGGCCGGGTCCATCGCCACCTCGGGATGACACGCATACAGGATCATCGGCTGTCGGATAGTTGCCGGTCTATTGGGCTGGTCACTGGGCTGGTTTATCGGCCGAGGCGGCGCCGGTTCACCTCCAGTTCGAGGGGCGTGAGCTGGAAGCCGATTTGGATGCGGTAGGCTGCCGCTGTCTTGTCCGGCTTGACCGGCAGGCGCAGCTCCACGTCGTCCCCGGACAAGCGCAGGCGGTCGGCGTTGGCCGGGAACTCGGCACGAAGCCGAAACACCTGCTTGTCCAGGATGCGGTCCCCGTCCAGCACGGCGACGAAATAGGCGAGCTGCGCCTGCCGCCCCGGCGCCGCCGGGCCGCGCTGCAATTCCATCCCCACCTGCACCGTCGTGACCACCGTGGACGACCCGTCCCGCTTGCAGGAGCCGCCAACGCCGGTCAGGCGGCCGTTCAGCACCAGGTCGGTCAGGTCACGCCCGGTACCGCGGTAACGCACCAGGTCGGCTGCGTCCCGCACCAGGCCGACGTTGGGGCACGCGGGCGCGAAGGCCTCCTCGGAACCGCCACAGCCGGCCAGGACGGGCACCAGCAGGGCCAGCAGCGTCATCGCTTGGTTCAGGCGGGCTTGGATCAGGCGGGCTTGGGTCAGGCGGGCGCGGACCAGGCAGGCGCGGGTCAGGCGGGTTGGAAGCAGGGCAGCCATCAAAATCTCCGTGCTGTGCCGGCCGGGCCGGGGGTCGCGCCGGGCCGGGCGCGGCACCAGTTGTAGCGGCATGAGCGCGGCGGCATAGTGCGCGCGCCTGCAAGCCGGATCCCATGACCCATATTGCCCCCCTTCCACGCCTACACGTCGTGCTCGCCGGACCCCGCGGATTCTGCGCCGGAGTGGACCGAGCCATACGCGTCGTCGAGGAGGCGCTGCGCCGCTACGGCACGCCCGTCTATGTCCGGCACGAGATTGTCCACAACCGTACGGTAGTCGAGGCGCTTGAGGCGCAGGGCGCCGTCTTCGTCAAGGAACTGGACGAGGTGCCGGCCGACGGCCACGTCGTGTTCAGCGCCCACGGCGTGCCGAAGTCGGTGCCGGCGGAGGCCGAGCGGCGCAACCTGCTGTATCTCGATGCCACCTGCCCCCTGGTCAGCAAGGTGCATCGCGAGGCCGAGCGGCACTTCGCCGATGGCGGCCCCGACACCCGGCATATCCTGATGATCGGCCATGCCGGGCACCCGGAGGTCGTGGGCACGATGGGCCAGTTGCCGCCGGGCAGCGTGACGCTGGTGCAGAACACCGCCGAAGCGGAGGCGGTGCAGCCGGCGACGCCGGATCGCCTGGCGTTCATCACCCAAACCACCCTGTCGGTGGATGACACCGCCGACATCGTCTCCACCCTGCGCCGCCGCTTCCCGGCGATCGAGGGGCCGAAACGGGAGGACATCTGCTACGCCACCACCAATCGGCAGGCTGCGGTGAAGGCAATCGCGCCCAGCTGCGACCTGGTGCTGGTGATCGGCAGCCCGAACAGCAGCAACTCGCAGCGCCTGCGCGAGGTGGCGGAGCGCTCCGGGGCGCGGCGGGCGATCCTGCTGCCGAAGGCGGAGCAGCTCGACTGGTCCGCGCTGAACGGGGTGCGGGTGCTGGGCGTCACCGCCGGGGCGTCCGCGCCGGAAAGCCTGGTGCAGGAACTGCTGCTGAGCCTCGGCCGCCGCTACGTGCTAGAGATCGAGGAACGGCAGGTGACGCAGGAGGACGTGGTGTTCAAGTTGCCGGCGCCGCTCTGCTGACGCGGCTGATTGC
>CAXTCI010000047.1:29000-30889 GCA_964242325.1 uncultured Acetobacteraceae bacterium | reverse complement strand
GGAACCGCCGGCGTGTGAGAACTCGGCTCCCGATGACGTGGCGCCGGACGCGTTCTAGACGCCCAGTCCCGATGCGCCGGCCAAGGTGCCGCAGACCACGAGTAGCAGGACCTCGGCTAATGGATAGGCGATGCGTCGCACGTCGCGCGGGCCGTCGATGGTGGCGAAGTGGTCCAGCAGCACGCCAAGGCGAGACTTCTGCGGCACAAGGACGGGGAACGGTGACGTGGGGCGCTCCGGATCGGGAATGCCCCCATCGAATCAACCCAGCGTCAAAATGTCACCCGCTGAAATATGAGTTCGTGGCCCTCGCCGCTGTCGCCAGCGGGTTGCTGGACATTGCCATGCAAGTCATGAACGAGCCGTTCACCCTGGGAGTAATTGCGGCGAGGATGGAGGGCATGATGGCCTCGCAGCTGGACGGCAGCGCCGCGCCTCCAGGCGGCATACTGACCGTCTGACCCGTGCCGGCCAGGCATGACGATGCATGCGTCCCGTCCCGGACCCGATCCATGCTACCCAACCCGCCGCATGGTCGCCCTCGCCAGCAGCGCCCGCCCCAGGAATAGCGGCGACGTGGCCAACATCCTCAGCCCAATTGCCCCCACCAGCACCAGCCCTGCGGCGACCATGTCCGCCTGTCGGCTGGTGTAGATGTCGCGCTTGCTGGTCGCTGCCGCATCGAACCGGCCATGCGACCCCTGGCTGCCGCCCGGAGCAGGCTGGAACAGGTTGCCCTCGGTCACCGGTGCTGGATTATTGCCGAGCTGGGCGGAGTAGGCTTTCCGTGCCAGCACTTGGTCCATTACGCTTGGTGCCAGGCGGGCCGCCAGGATGGCCGGCGGTGTGGAGGAGCCTACGAACACGTCCCGACGCCTGTGAGTAGCGGCGAAGACAATGGCATCGGCCGCCACCTCCGGCTGGTAGGGGCTGGGCGCGTTGGTCTCTCGCCGGGTCTTGTTCCGTGCCCAGTCGAACTGCGGTGTGTTGACGGCCGGCAGGTGGACCATCGTCAGATGGATCGGGCTGCGGTCGTGGATCAACTCGGACCGCAGCGCTTCGGTGAAGCCGCGCAGGGCGAACTTGGCGCCGCAGTACGCGCCCTGGATCGGCATCGCCCGCCAGGCCAGCACGGAACTGACCTGCACGATTGTTCCACCGGTCATGTGCCGCAGCGCCGCCAAAGTACCGTGAACAGCGCCGAGATAGGTCACCTCCGTCACCCGACGCACCTCGGCTGCGTCCAGGCCGCTGATCGGGCTGTAGACCGTCGCCATGGCATTGTTGACCCAGACGGTGATCCGGCCGAGCGCCGCCTCGATCTCCCGGGCCGCCTGCTCCACGGCGTCCGCGTCCGCCACGTCGGCCATGACCGTATGAACACCGACGCCTAGCGCCTCCAGTTCCAGCCGTGCCTGGCCGAGCCGTTCGGCACCCCTGGCAATCAGCCCAACGGAGTAGCCCTTCCGTGCAAAGGCCACGGCCGCCGCCCGGCCGATGCCGGCGCTGCCTCCCGTAACGACCACTACCTTTGCCATGTGTTCTCTCCTGTAGCGCCATGTCGGCAGAGCGATGTGCGACTGGCGTCATCATTTCAGACCGCGGGGAGCAACCCGCCTGGCTGCTTTCCCTTGCGTAGATTAAGCTGGGCGTTGTCGGCCTTTCGGCTCCAACACGGCGTCATCACGTGAATGACGCCGTTCGAGCCTGCGGTGTCGGCCAACGCTACCTTGGCGCCCTCGACGGCGACGCAATGGGCACCGTCGACGTGCAACTTCTCTCAGCCTGTCGACTTCGGCGTCGTGCCGGTAATGCGTGCGGCCATGACCTGCCGGGCAGCACGCCTGGCATGAGGGTCTTGGTCGGTTTCTTCTTGTTCTCAGCTTGAC
>CAXTCI010000047.1:15310-28900 GCA_964242325.1 uncultured Acetobacteraceae bacterium | reverse complement strand
ACGCAGGAAAGCGCCACCGAACGTCCGGGAACCGGTGCGCTGCTGGCCAACAAGCAGCCAGGCATCTACGTTGACATCGTGTCCGGAGAGCCGCTGTTCGCCAGCGCGGACAAGTATGAGTCCGGCTGCGGCTGGCCTAGCTTCACCAAGCCGATCGAGCCTGCCAATGTTGCCGAGCTGGCCGATGCCTCGCTTGGCAGGATGCGCACCGAGGTGCGCTCCAAGCACGGCGACAGCCATCTTGGCCATGTCTTCGATGACGGACCACGCGACAGGGGCGGTCTGCGCTACTGCATCAACTCGGCCTCGCTGCGGTTTGTCCACCGCAACGATATGGAGGCGCAAGGCTACGGCCCCTACCTGCCGCAAGTGGAGGAAGTCGCATGATGGAGGAACGTGCTGTTCTGGCGGGTGGCTGCTTCTGGGGAATGCAGGACCTCATCCGCAAGCTGCCTGGCGTGCTCTCTACGCGTGTTGGCTACACCGGTGGAGAAGTGTCGAAAGCGACTTACCGCAATCACGGCAACCATGCAGAGGCGATCGAGATCATCTTCGACCCTGCGAAGATCACCTATCGCAACGTATTGGAGTTCTTCTTCCAGATCCACGACCCGACGACGCCTAACCGGCAAGGCAACGACAGAGGGCTCAGCTACCGCTCGGCGATCTTCTACACAGATGCCGGGCAGAAGGCTGCCGCCGAGGACACGATCGCTGATGTCGAGGCATCTGGTTTGTGGCCCGGCAAAGTCGTGACGGAGGTTTGTCCGGTTGGACCGTTCTGGGAGGCTGAGCCCGAGCACCAGGATTATTTGGAACGGCTCCCAAACGGCTACACCTGCCATTTCATCCGACCAGGCTGGAAATTGCCACGCCGCGCCGCCGCTTGAGTGGCTGCCGCCGGGTCGACACCGCCCGACCCGGCGATTGGGCAAATCGGCAACCGTGTTGCATGTATGGACGGCCCCTCGGGTGCAAAGGGTAAGCTGCATGATCTGACGAGCGGTGCGATGGCGGTCACGTGTCCGGCCTGTGACGCGGCACGCTGACCGCTGGCCCAGATGGGTTCCGCGAACAAGCCCCAAACACGGACGCGGCATCGGGATGCCTGTGCAACACACGGGGTTCCTCGTCCATCGGCTCGACCGATCATCATCTCCTGCAGCTTTCCTTGCACCCAGGCACCTGCGAGCGGGTCAAGCGGCCGCGACAGTGCGCTCCAGCAAGGCCAGCAGCCAGGCCGAGGCGGTTTTGCTCCCGGGCCTGGCCGGCGGAGGGTCATACTCCTTGAACAAAAGCAACTGGCTGCGGCGCTGGCGGCGCATGACGAGGTTGCAGCCATCGCCGTCCGGGACAGGCATCTCGGACCGGTTCAGGACATCCTCGCCCAACTGCCCGCGCGCCAGTGAGGGGCCACCAACGATCAAGCAGTGGTGAGGGCCTGTCCGGCTTCAGCCTGCCTGTCCACTCGATCACCCTTCAGGCCGCTGCGTATTCCGTTGACCCAACTCAAGGATTGCTGCTCAATCGTTGCAAAGGCTTGCGCGCGGGACCGCGTGCGCATCGGGGAGGGTGATACGGATGAAGATGCGTCGCCGCGGACTGCTGGCAGGGGCAGCAGTTGCAGGATTGGCGCGTCCCGCGCTGGCGCAAGCGCCGGGTCCCATCCGGATTGGCTGGCTAGCATCCTTGACGGGTGCGTCCAGCGCGCCGGCGATCGGCTTCAACCGCGGCGTCGAGTATGCCGCCACCGCCATCAATGCCGCCGGGGGCCTGCGCGGCCGGAAGATCGAGGTCGTCACCCGCGACACCCAGGGCGATCCGACCAAGGCCGTCAACGCCGTGCAGGACCTGATCAGCCGGGCCAAGGTGGACGCGGTCTGGGGACCCACCAACTCCGGCGAAAGCCTGGCCGTCACCCCCATCATGGCGCGGGCGCGGATGCCGAACCTGCACCCCTGCGTGGTGGACAGCCTGATAGACCCGGCCAAATACCCCAACGCCTTCCGCATCGCGCCTTCCAACGGCCAATGGGATGACGCCGTGCGCGGCTACACCCTCAAAACGCTGGGCCTGAAGCAGGTGGCGGTGTTCGGGGACACCACGGGATACGGCACCACGGCCGTTGCCGCCTCCGCTGCCGCCTTCATCAGGGACGGCGGCACCGTCAGCTACCAGGCGCAGATCGACGCCAACCAGCCGGACGTGACGCCGGACATGCTGCGGGCGCGGGACGCCGGGGCCAAGGCGGTCGTCATATGGACCGTGGCGGTCGGCCTGATCTCCCGCGTCCTGAATGCCCGGGCCGCCCTGGGCTGGGACGTGCCGGTCCTTGGGCATCCCTCGCTGGGTGCCGGGGAGGTCCGCGGCCTGCTGGAGCATCCTGCCAACTGGGACAAGGTGTATGCCGCCGGCTACCGCTCCTGCTCCTTCGACGAGGCTGGCAAGCTGCCGCCGCGGTCGGAGACCTTCGTGGCGGACCTGGGGAAGGCCGGGGTGAAGCTGGACGATACGCTGCTGTGGTGGGTCGCGGCCGGCCATGACGCCGTGCACCTGATCGTCTCCGCCATCGAGGCGACGGGATCAACCGCATCGGCGGACATCATCGGCCACTGGAACGGCATCCAGAACTATCCCGGCGTGTTCGGCGACTACAGCTTCAGTTCAACCCAGCACAACGGCTACCCCGAGGACGGCGTGGTGATGAGCCGGGCGAACTCGCAGCGCAGCGGGGCCTTCACGCTGGCGCCGGTCTAGCGGGTGCTCGGCTCCATCCTCGTCACCGGCATCGCGCTCGGCTCGGTTTATGCGCTGATCGGGGTGACCTACAACGTGATGTTCTCGGCCTCCCGGGTGATGAGCTTCACGGCGGGGCAGGTGGGCATGCTCGGCGGGGTGCTGGGGGCGCTGTTCATCGCGCGCCTGGGCGTGCCGGTGCCGCTGGGACTGCTGGCGACGCTGGCCGCCTGCGCCGGATTCGGCGTGGTAACGGAGTTCGTCGCCGTGCGCCCGGTGCTCGCTAACCTCGACAAGCACCTGTATGTGCTGTCCACCCTGGCGATCGCGCTGCTGGCGCAGCAATCGGTGGCACTCTGGTGGAGCACGGAGCCGCAGCCCTTTCCGCGGCTGCTCGGCGCCGCACCCTTCGGCATTGACGAGCGGTTCTGGCTGCCGCCCTTGGCCTGCGCCCTGGTGGTGGGCGGCTTGGAGTGGATGTATCGCCGCACCCTGATCGGCCGCGCCTTCCTGGCGATTGCCGAGGACGGGTTCGCCGCCCGGGCCCTGGGCCTGCCGGAGGTGCGGCTGCGCGTGCTGTCCTATGCGCTCGCGGGCGCGGTGGCGGGGCTGGCGGGCTTCGCGGGCGGCGGGATGCTGCTGGCGTTCTTCGCCAACGGGCCGATGCTGAACTTCTACGGGTTCGTGCCGGTGGCGTTGGGCGGGCTGGGAAACAACCGCGGTGCGGTGGCGGGCGGGCTGTTGCTCGGGCTGTTCCAGCAGGCCGCCAACTTCACCTTGGGCGGGGTGTTCGCGTCCGTCGCGGTGTTCAGCGTGTTCATCGCCGTGCTGCTGCTGGCGCCGCAGGGATTGTTCGGCGGCCCGGCGGCGCGGCGGGTGTGATGGACGGGCTGGCCGCCGCCGTTCCGGTCCGCGCCGCGCCGCGCTGGGGCGCCGCGGTGCCGTATGGGCTGGTGCTGGCTGCCTGTTTGGCGGTGCCATTCCTGGGCGGGGATTACTGGACCAGCATCGCCACGCGTTGCGCCGTTTACTGGGTGCTGGTGGCCGGGCTGAACCTGGTGGTGGGTTTCGCCGGGCAGCTTGCCATCGGCTATGTATCCCTGCTGACGCTGGGCGCCTACACCGCCAGCGCCTTGGCGGAGAAGCTGGGCGTCCCGGTCCTGCCGGCGCTGGCGGCGGCGGGACTGATGGGGGCTGCAGGTGGAGTGCTGGTCGGCTTGCCGGCACTGCGGCTGCGGACCTTCTACTTCGCCATGAGCACGCTGGGCTTCGCCACCATCGTGACGCAGGTGGCGCTGGCCTGGACCGGGGTAACCGGCGGCGGCGTCGGCCTGCCTGGCCCGGCGATGCCCGCGCCATTCGACACCACGCCGGGGCTGTATGCCGCCTGTCTGGGCGTCGCCGTGCTGGTGACCTGGCTGAGCGCCAATGCCGGGTTCAGCCGGTTCGGCCGCGGCCTGGTGGCGCTGCGGGACGCGGAGGTCGCGGCGGAGGCGTGCGGCGTGGCCAAGCGCCCGCTGCTGCTGTCGGTGTTCCTGTTCAGCGGCGCTTGCGCCGGGGTGGCGGGGGCGCTGTTCGCCACGCTGCAAAGCTACATCACGCCGGACGCCTTCACCTTCGACCTGTCGGTGCTGTTCTTCACCGCCGTGCTGATCGGCGGGCGCGGCGCCATACTCGGGCCGCTGCTGGCGACGGTGCTACTGACGGTATTGCCGGAACTGGCCGCGCCGCTCGTCGCCTGGTCCACCTTCCTGTATGCGGCGCTGCTGCTGGGCATCGTGCTGCTGGCGCCCGGCGGCATCTCGGAGCTGCTGGACCGCGCCAGCCGACGGCCGCTGCACACCGACCGGCAGGTGGTGCCGCGGGCGGCGCTGCTGCCGGGACTGCTGCAGGGCCACGCCGCTGCCCTCAAGAACACGGCGCCGGATTTGGTGCTGACGGGAGTGGAGCTAGCCTTCGGCGCGGTGCGCGCCATTGACGGGCTGAGCCTGCGCCTGGCGCCTGGCGAGGTGCACGGCCTGATCGGCCCCAACGGCAGCGGCAAGACCACGACCCTGAACGCCATCAGCGGTTTCGTCCGGCCGCAACAGGGGCAGGTCACCGTGGGCGGGCAGGTTCTGCAGCCCGGCGCCACCGCCAGCCGGGCCGCCGCCGGCATCGCCCGCACGTTCCAGACACCGCGCGTGGCCGGGGAGGCGAGCGTGCTGGACAACGTGATGCTGGGTGGCACCTGCACCGGCCGAGCTACCTTTGGGGAGGTGCTGCTGCGCCTGCCGCGGGCCCGGCGGGAGGAGCGCGGCCTGCGGGACCGCGCCATGCTCGCCCTGCGCGCTGTCGGGCTGGAGCGGCTGGCGGCAGTCCGTGCCGACCGCTTGCAGCACAGCGAACTGCGCTTTGTGGAGATTGCCCGCGCCCTGATGGCAGCCCCGGCCTTCCTGCTGCTGGACGAGCCGGCGGCCGGGCTGTCCGTTGACGAGATCACCCGGTTGGGCGAGCTGATACGCGCCGTCGCCGCGGCCGGGACGGGCGTGCTGCTGGTGGAACACCACGCCGACCTGATCTTCGCCGTGTGCGACCGGGTGACGGTGCTGAACCTCGGCAGCATCCTGGCCGCTGGCACACCGGCGGAGATCCGCGCCCACCGTGAGGTTGTCGAGGCTTACCTTGGCGCTTGACCCGCTGCTGGACGTCCAGGGGCTGCACGCGGGTTACGGCAAGGTCGGAGTGCTGCACGGCATAGACCTGCAGGTCGCGCCGGGAGAAATCCTCGCGCTGCTGGGGCCGAACGGCGCGGGCAAGACGACCTTGCTGCGCGCCGTGTCGGGCCTGCTGCCCTGGACCGGCAGCGTTCGGTTCGCCGGCACCAGCCTGGCCGGCGCCGGCCCGCGGGAGGCGGCGCAGGCCGGGCTGGTGCACGTGATCGAAGGACACCGCGTGTTCACCGGCCTGACCGTTGCCGACAACATGCTGCTGGCCGGCTTCGACGTGCCGCGGGCGGAGCGGGCGCGGCGGGTCGAGGAGGCACTGTCCACCTTCCCGGAGATCGCCGCCAAGCGGCACGAGCGCGGCGGCGCCCTGTCCGGCGGGCAGCAGCAGATGCTGGCCGTGGCGCAGGGCCTGGTGCGCCGGCCACGCCTGCTGATGCTGGACGAGCCCTCGGCCGGCCTGTCGCCGGTGCTGGTGGACCGGGTGCTGGGCGTGCTGGATATCCTGCGCCGCGGCGGCACGGCGGTGCTGCTCGTGGAGCAGTTGATCGACAAGGCTGTTGCCCTGGCCGACCGCGTCTGTGCCGTCGCACGCGGCCGGGTGGTGCTGCAGGCGGGGGCGGGCGAGCCGGGGCTGCATGAACGTCTGGAACGCGCCTATATGGGCGGTCCGGCCCATGCCGGCCTGCCATGAAGATCGCCCGCGTCAGCACTCACCATGCCGCCATTCCCTACGCTTACGACGGCCCGCGCCACGCGGTCGGCGGGCAAAGCTGGACCACGCTGGACATGCTGCTGGTGCGGATCGAGACGCATGGCGGCCTGGTCGGTTGGGGGGAGGCGTTCGGGCATGGCTGCATCCCGGCTACCAAGGCGGCGCTGGACACCCTGGTCGCGCCCTGGCTTCTCGGGCGGGATGCGACGGACATCGGCGGCATCGGCTACGGGCTGGCGCAGGCGATGCACCTGTTCGGACGCAACGGACCCCTGACCTATGCGATGGCCGGCGTGGACATCGCGCTGTGGGACATCGCCGGCAAGCGCGCGGGGCTGCCGCTATACAACCTGTTGGGGGGCGCTCAGCGGCGGGCAGTGCCGGCCTATGCCAGCCTGCTGCGCTATGGCACCCCGGACTCCACCGCCCGCAACGCCGCTGCCGCGGCGGCGGAGGGCTATGCCGCCATCAAGCTGCACGAGGTGGACGTATCCTGCGTCGGCGCCGCCCGCGAGGCGCTGGGGCCTGACGTGATGCTGATGGACGACGTGAACTGTCCCTGGACGCTTGCCGAGGCGCTGGACCGTGCCGCCCGGCTGCGCCCCTTGGGCCTGCACTGGCTGGAGGAGCCGGTCTGGCCGCCCGACGACCATCGCAGCCTGGCCTCGTTCCGCCGGGCCGCCGGCATTCCGGTTGCGGCCGGGGAGAACGTGGGCGGGCTGCATGGCTTCGCCGACCTGTTCGCGTCCGGCGCCGTGGACGTCGTGCAGCCCAGCGTGGCCAAGCTGGGCATCACCGTGTTCCGGCAGGTGCTGGCGTTGGCGGAAGTCCATGGCGTGCGCGTGGTGCCGCATTGCGCGTATTTCGGGCCGGGCTACCTGGCGTCGCTGCACCTTGCGGCGGGGATGGCGGATGCGCCGCTGGAGCGGCTGTGGCTGACCCTGGAGGACAGTCCGTTCGGACCGTGGCTGACTGCGCCGGGCGGCGTGGCGGCGGTTCCGCCGGGTCCGGGACTGGGCTGCGACCCGGATGAGGCCGTGCTCGAACGCTATCGCCGCGCCCCGGTGAGCGAGGCGAGGGAGGGCCATCCATGAAGTGCACCGCCATCCGTACGACCCCCGGCGAGATCACCCTGCCTGGCCCGGCCGTTGGCGGCCTGGGCGCAATCCACAAGCTCGGCCTGGTGGCGGTGCAGGTGGAAACGGATGCCGGGCTGGTCGGGGAGTTCGTGCTGATTACCCTGCACGGCCGCCATGTCCGCGTCTTGGACGAGATGGTGCAGTCCCTGGCACCGTTGCTGACCGGCCGAGACCCCCTGCACAGCACCGCCTTCTGGGCCGATGCCTGGCGGCAGAACAACTTCATCGGCCACAAGGGCGTGGCGGTGATGGGGTTATCGGCGCTGGACGGGGCGTTGTGGGACCTGCGCGGCAAGGCAGCCGGGCTGAACATCGCCGCCCTGATCGGCCAGGCGCGCACGGCTGTCCCAGCCTATGCGAGTGCCGGGCTGTGGCTGGACCGCGGCGTGGACGGGTTGCAGGCGGAGGCGCGAAGCTTCGTGGACGCGGGCTTTCGCGCGGTGAAGATGCGCGTCGCCCGCGGTCCCCTGGCCGCGACGGAGGACCGGGTGCGGGCCATCCGGGATGCCATCGGACCCAACGTTACCTTGATGGCCGACGCCAACCAGCAACTGACCGAGGCCGAGGCGGTCCGCATGGGCCGGATGCTGGAACGCTACGATCTCGCCTGGTTCGAGGAGCCGCTGCCGGCCTGGGACCTGGCTGGCGTTGCCCGCGTGGCCGCGGCGCTGGACACGCCCATCGCGTCCGGGGAAACCGAATATGCCCGTTACGGCTTCCGCGACATGCTGGAGCGCCGTGCGGCCGACGTGCTGATGCCGGACCTGCAGCGCGTCGGCGGCGTGACGGAGTTCGTCCGCGTCGCGCACCTGGCGGCAGCGTTCGACATCCCGGTGTCGTCCCACCTGTACCCGGAAATGAGCCTGTCCGTGCTTGGCGGACTAGAGAACGCGACCTGGCTGGAGCACATGCCTTGGCTGTCGCCGCTTTACCGCGAAGCGATCGAGTTGCGGGACGGCGCTGCGGTCGTGCCGGACAGGCCCGGCTGGGGCTTTACGCTGGACCTGGCGCGGGTCCGCGGTGCGGCTTGATTGGTTTGACGTGAGAGCCTGACCGTTGCCAACGATACCATGGCGCAGCCGAATTTCCTGGTTTGGGAGAGGTGGTCGGCCTCGTCGAGGCACTGTTTTGCTTTGGATAAGTGGGGCCTCTGCCGATTGTTATGGTGTGGTGCCGTGGGCGGGGCGGTGTGCAGGGAGGGCGTAGCCCGACCGGAGCGACGCCCCGCCCACGGCGGTGAAAATTATGCTGCCGTGATCTGCGGCAGGTGACCGAGATAGGCTTGATCCGGCGTCCGCGCGTCGAGGCTCGAGTGCGGGCGCTTCTGGTTGTAAAACTCCAGATACCGGCCGATTGAGGCGCGCGCCTCGCCGACACTGTCATAGGCTCGCAGGTAGGCCTCCTCATACTTGACCGAACGCCAGAGCCGCTCGACGAACACGTTGTCGCGCCAGGCGCCGCGGCCATCCATGCTGACCGCGATGGCGTTCCCGAGCAGCAGGCCGGTGAAGCGGGCGCTGGTGAACTGGCTTCCCTGGTCGGTGTTGAAGATGTCCGGCCGGCCATGCCGGGCAAGCGCCTCTTCGACCGCATCCAGACAGAACTCGACGTCCATTGTGATCGAAAGGCGCCAGGAAAGCGCCCGCTGGCTGAACCAGTCCAGCACGGCAGCCAGGTAGACGAAGCCGCGTGCCAGTGGGATGCCATTGGGATGTCCATGGTCCATACCTGGTTCGGCCGCACAACATCCAGGCCTCGCAGCAGATACGGGTAGATCTTGTGCCCAGGTGCGGGCGTGGAGGTGCTGGGCCGGCGATACAGCGCCTCGACCCCCATCCTACGAATTATGGAAACGACCCTCTCGCGCCCGATCGCGACGCCCTCGCCGCACAGCAGGTAACGCATCATCCGGCTGCCCGCAAACGGGTGGTCAAGGTGCAGCTCGTCGATCCGCCGCATGACGGCCAGGTCGGCCGCCGGCACCGGATGCGGCTCATAGTAGAGGCTGCTGCGGCTGAGCTGAAGCACCTCCGCCTGCCGCCGCAGCAGCAAGCTGTGGCTGCGGTCGATCATCGCCTTGCGCTTAGCAGTCCGACTTTGCCGAGCGCACCGGACAAAACATCGTTCTCCCGCGTCAACCCTCCGATCTTCGCGTGCAGTGTCTTCAAATCGACCACTGGCGCTGCTTCCTTGGCCGCAGGGCCGGACCCGAACACCCCAGCGGCCCCCCAAGCAGTTGCGCTTTCCATGCCGTGATCTGGTTGGAGTGAACGTCATGCAGCTGCGCCAGCTCCGCCAGCTCCGCCAGCGTCTTCTCGCCCTTGATGGCTGCCAGTGCCATCTTCGCCTCCAAAGCCGGGTTGTGGTTCCGCCGTGCTCGCTTGGTCATTCTTGCTCCTGATCCGCGGCATCCTCGCCGCGCTCAGGCAGAACATACACTCAGCGAACCGTCCGAATTTCCCGGCCACCTCTCAACAGAACCTGCTTTCGCCTAGCCTTGCGGGGGTCAAGGGTCCAGGCCGGGTGCGCGTATGCCCTGCAAGGCCGCCTCCAGTGCGGGAAGGTCACACGCCGGCAGAGATAGGCGCGGCGGGCGCGGCGGGCCCATGTCGAGGCCGATCAGCCGCAATGCCGCCTTGGTGCCGCTGACGTAGCGAGGGCCGCCGACCCAGGGCAGCAGCGGCATCAGGCGGCGATACAACGGTAGCGACGCCGCGCGGTCCCCAGCCGCCGCGGCGCGGAACATGCCGGCCGACAGTCGCGGCGCCACGTTGCTGCATACCGCCACCCACCCGGTTGCGCCCAGCCAGGCGCTCTCGTATCCAAGCACCCCTGCGAACACCGCCATGCGGCCGTCGCAGGCCGCAAGGATGTCGCGCACCCGTGTCACGTCCAGCGTGCTTTCCTTCACGTAGCGGCAGCCTTCGATGGTAGACAGGCGCGCAAGAATTACGGGCGTCAGGTCCACGTTGGCCGTCGCCGGGTTGTTGTAGACCATGATGGGAATGCCGATCGCGTCGGCAATGGCCTTGTAGTGGACGTACAACTCGTCCTCGGTCGGCACGCTGTAGAAGGGCGGGATTACCAGCACGCCATCGGCCCCCAGCTTGTCTGCCTCCCGCGCGAGGGCCACGGCCTCCCGCGTGTCCTCCGCGCCGGTGCCGATCAGCACGGGCACGCGGCCTGCCGCGGCACGGATGACGGTTTCGGTGATGGCGGTCCTTTCGTCCCGGCTGATGGACAGGAACTCGCCGGTGGAGCCGAGGGGGATCAGCCCCTCGACCCCGTTCTCAATCTGGAACGCAACCAGCCGCTCCAGCGCCGGCAGGTCCACTGCGGCGCCGTCCGGGGTGAAGGGGGTGACGAGCACCGTATGGGTGCCGTGCAGGGGGCGAGGCATGAAGGTTTCCTTTGGCAGGCGGGCAGGGGGCGTGCAAGTCTCGCGCCGATGCGCCTCCATGATCCGCGTCCAACTAAGCTGGCCGTCTCCATCAGCTTCGAGGGCGCCCCGGTTCCGGCCCGGCGCGGAGAAACCGTCGCCGCGGCGCTGACCGCTGCCGGCCGGCTTGCGTTCCGGCAAACGCCGGGCGGGGCGCCACGCGGCCTGCACTGCGGGATGGGCGCCTGCTTCGACTGCCTCGTCACCATAGACGGCCGCCCGTCCCAGCGCGCCTGCATGGTGACGGTGGCGGATGGCATGACGGTCGGCGCCGGGCCGGACAGGGCGCCGCCGGATGCCTTGCCGGAACAGCGCCTGGCGTCGGGCGTGCTGGTGATCGGCGGCAGTCCAGCCGGCATGGCTGCGGGGATCGCCGCAGCGGAGGCCGGGGCCGATGTGCTGCTGCTGGATGAACGGCCGGGGCTGGGGGGGCCGTGTCGCGGGGCTGCCGCAATCTCTGACCTCCAGGCCCACCGCGGCGACCGCCTGCACGTCCGGGCGTCAGTGGTGCCGATCATCCAGGCCACGGTGTGGGGCGCATTTCCCGGCCCCGACATCGCTGCCGTGACCGCGCACGCCCGGCTGCTGCTGCGCCCCCGCCAACTGATCCTGGCCATGGACGCGCATGAGGCGCCGGTCCACCTGCCGGGCTGGACGCTGCCAGGCTGCATGACGACCGGCGCTCTGCGGGGCCTGGTGCGGTCACACCGCGTCAGCCCCGGCCGGCGTGTGGTGATCGCTGGCAACGGTCCGCTCAACCTGCAGGCCGCAGTCGAGCTGCTGCGCGCGGGCGGGACGGTGGCGGCCGTGGTGGAGGCGGCATCGCGGCCTGCGGGGCTTGTCCTCCCGATGGCCTCGCCTGCCCTGGCCTGGGCCGGGCTGCACATGTTGGGGGTGTTGCGCCGGGCAGGCGTGCCAGTGCTGTGGGGCACGCGGCCATTGGAAGTCTTTGGCACGGACTGCGTCACGGGCTTGGCCATAGCCGGGCCGGACGGTGTGCGGGCAATTGCCGCAGATGCCGTCGCGCTGAATTGGGGCTTCCAGGCGGAAACCGGCCTGGCCCGCGCGCTGGGTGCGGCGCATCGGGTCGTGGACGGGCGGCTGGAGACGGTGACGGACGCGGATGGGCGCACAAGCTTGCCCGGCGTGTCCGCAGTCGGCGACGGCGCACGCATGGGCGGCGCACAGGTAGCGCTGCACCGGGGACGGGCCGCCGGGCTGGCAGCGGCGCGTGCCCTCGGCCTCCTTTCGCCGCCGCCGCCGCGGGGGGCGCTGCGCCGCGCCGAGCGGTTCCAGCGCGCCTTGTGGGCCGCCTATGCCGCCCCGTCGCCCGACCCGGCGGATCTGCCGGACGACACCGTGGTGTGCAGGTGCGAGGAGGTCACGGCCGGTGCCCTGCGCAGCGCGATGGCAGCAGGCGCGGCATCCCTCGCCACCCTGAAGCGCGCCACCCGCGCTGGAATGGGCCGCTGCGCCGGACGCTTCTGCTCCACTGCCCTGGCCCGGCTGTGCGGCGTATCGTCGGAAGCCGCCTTCGCCGCCCCCCGCCTGCCGTTGCGCCCGGTGCTTGCCGGCGCGATCATGGCGGATCGGCCCGAGCCGCAGGACGCCTCCGTCCCGCTGCCGCTGCCGACGCGTTGGGTCACGACTGCAGCCGGCACCCTGCCCGGCAGCGCCGAGGTGGCCGTGATCGGCGGCGGCATCGTCGGCCTGTCCACGGCGCTGTACCTGGCGCGCGACGGCGTGGACGTGCTGTTGCTGGACCGTGGCGAACCCGGCATGGCCGCCAGCACCGCCAATGCCGGCAGCCTGCACGTCCAGCTCGTACCCTACGTCTATGCCGCCGGCAGCGGCGGCCCGATGGCGGCGTCCCTGCCGCTCGGCCCGGCAGGCATCGCCCTGTGGCGAGAACTTGCCCGCGACGCCAACGAGGACCTGGGACTTCGGACCGAAGGCGGCCTGATCCTGGCGGAAACGGACGCGGAACTGGAGCTGCTGCGGTCCAAGGCGGCATTCGAGCGTTCAGGCGGTATCCTGACCGAGGTGGTCGGCGCGGGCGACCTCCGCCGCATGGCTCCCGGGCTGGATGGGCGCTTCGCCGGGGCGGCGTTCTGCCCCCAGGAAGGGCAGGGTGACCCGTTGCGCGGCACAATGGCTCTGCTGATGCTGACCCGCCGCGCCGGGGTGCGCCTCGCGCCGGGCTTAGACGTGCAAGGGCTGGAGCGGGATGGCCGGGGCTGGCGGGTGTTGACGGACGCCGGTCCGGTCCGGGCTGGGCAGGTGGTGAATGCCGCGGGAGCGCAGGCCGGGCGCATCGCGGCGCTGGCTGGGGTCCGGGTGCCGGTTCGCGCACTGGTGCAGCAGGTGATCGCGACGGAGGCGGCGCCGCCAATGCTGCGCCAGCTCATTGCCTGGACGGGGCGGCACCTGTCCCTCAAGCAGGGCAACGGCGGCCACCTGCTGCTGGGCGGCGGCTGGCCCGGCACGCAGGACGCCCGCGGCGCGGCGCAGGTGCGGCGGGACAGCCTGGAGGGCAACCTGGCCCTTGCCTGCCGTGCCCTGCCGGGTCTGCGCGGCGTGCATGTGCTGCGGGCCTGGACGGGGCTGGCGCCACACCTGGACCGTGCCCCGGTCATAAGCGGGACGCCTGGGCTGCCCGGGCTGTGGCACGGGGTGACGGGAAACGGCTACACGTTGGGGCCGGTGGTCGGGCGGATGCTGGCGGACGCCGTGCTGGGCGGACCGGCGTTGCCTTCATCATTCAGCCTGTAGCGCCCGCCCTTGCGGCACGACCGCATCTTCGGGCTGGCGTTGCGGGGCTGTCAGCCAAAAAGTCCCGGTCGAACACAGGCGCTA
>CAXTCI010000047.1:0-15210 GCA_964242325.1 uncultured Acetobacteraceae bacterium | reverse complement strand
CGGGCTGGCGTTGCGGGGCTGTCAGCCAAAAAGTCCCGGTCGAACACAGGCGCTATGATGCCGCGGAGGATGTTCTCGTCCACTCGCTTGCAGCACCTGCGGCACCGCGTCATCCATGCGCGCGCTCAACGGCGCTGCAGTCCGGCCAGCGCCGCCCGCAGCACCTCGGCCTCGGCCCCTTCCACCGGCCCGGCGGGCGGGCGAACCGCCGCGCAGGGTATGCGGCCCAGGGCCTGCAGGCACCACTTGATCCGCACCGTCGCCCGCCCCGGCGGCGGCTGGCCGTAGATGGCGTCCGCGAGCGGCTCGATCCGGTCATGAGCCGCGCGCGCCGCTGCGAGGTCGGAGCGGCGCATGGCGGCGTCCAGGGCCAGGATGTCGCCGGGCACGATGTCCGCAAGCGACACCATGCTGCCGTCGCTGCCATGCGCCATGCAGGCCATCAGGTGCTCGTCTCCGCTGGCCATCACCGCGACGTCAGGCCGGCGGGCGCGGACCTGGCGGCGCAGCGCGTCGTAGCGGTTGACCTCCCAGCCGCCCTCCTTGATGCCGACCACCCCGGGCAGGTCCAGCAGGCGGTGCAGCACCTCGGACCCATAGGCCATCCGGCCCGCGCCGTGGTGCGCCTGGAACAGGAACAGCGGCACGCCGGGGACCGCGTCCGCGATCATCCGGTGGTGCCGCCAAGCCATTCCCCCGTCCTGCGCCACGGCGAACCCGTTGGGCGCGAACACCATCAGCGCGTCGGCGCCCGCCCCGACGGCATCGGCAGCCTCCCGCGCTGCATCCAGGCTTCCCTCCGCATTCACCCCCGCCACGACGATGCGGCTTGCCCCAACGGCCCGGACTGTCTCCGCGACCGCCCGGCGCTTCTCCGCCGCGGAGAGCACAAAGTTCTCCCCCGCGCCCGTTGCACAGCACGCCGGTGATGCCGGGGTGGAGGCCGCAAGCCGCGCTGTGTGAGGCGTAGACGTCCCAGTCCGGCGCGAAGTCCGGGCGCATCGGCAGCACCGTGCTGGGACAGATACCGTGCCAGGGCGCGGCGCCGCCGGGGATCACGCACGCTCCGCCGCAACCCGGACGGGCGCCGGGGCGTAGCCGCGCCCGAACCGCCGCTCCAGCGCACGCTGGGCGAAGTCCCACACCGTGGTCAGCGCCAGGTAGTAGACGGCGGCCACGCAGTATACCTCCAGCACCTCGAACTTGAGCTGCATGATCATCTGGCTGCGCCGCATCAGCTCCTCCATCGAGATCACCGAGGTGATGCTGGTCGCCTTCAGCAGCCCGTTCACGCTGTTGCCCAGGGGCGGGATGATGATGCGGAACGCCTGCGGCAGCGTGACCAGCCACACTGTCCGTACCTGGCCCAGCCCTAGGGCGCGCGCCGCGTCGCGCTGGCCCGGCGGGACGCCGCTGAAGCCTGCGCGTATGATCTCGCTGAGGTAGGCGGCCTCGTTCAGCATCAGCGCCACGAAGGCCGACATGACCACGCCGAACTTCAGGCCCACCTGGGGCAGGCCGGTATAGACGATCACGAGCTGCACCAGCAGCGGGGTCCCGCGGAACACCCAGACGTAGAACGCCGCCAGCCGCGGTAGCACCGGGCCTCCGCCCGCCCGCATCAGCGCCAGCACGGTGCCCAGCACCAGGCCGCCAGCCAAGGACACAACTGTCAGTCCGACCGTGACCGCCGCGCCGCGCAGCAGGAAGCCGTTGTCCAGGTAGCCGGCGAAGGCCCAGAAGTCGAACATGCGCCGCTAGTGGGACAAGCCTATTGCGGGCCTGGGCCGCGTACGGCGAAGTCGCCGGGCAGCTTGGCCAGGCCGAACTTGTCGAACAGCGCGTCATAGGTGCCGTCCGCCTTGATGTCCCTGAATGCCGCGGCTGCCGCTTCCGCCACCGCTCGGTCGCGGAAGCCGAAGGTGATGTCGGTGCCGCCGTAGCCGGTCAGCAGCAGCTGCATCCCGCGCTGCTTGGCGATGGCGCGCGCCGCGTCCTCCACGATGATGACCACCTCCACCTGCCCGGCCCGCAACGCCGCCGTCGCCTCCGTTGCGGTGCTGAAGGTGCGGAGGTCCAAGGGCTTCAGGCCGCGCTTCGCCAGGTCCTCGTTCGCCTCCTTGGCCTTACGCTCCTGGTAGGTGCCGATCTCGATGGCGGCGACGCGGCCGGCCAGGTCGTCGAAGGACTTCATCTGCAGGTTGGACGACGCCATGCCGAACACGCCGATGGCCTGCTGCGCGAAGGGGACCATGTACATCAGGCGAGACCGCTCCTCGGTCCAGAACATGCCGGTGTCTATGCCGTCGAAGCGTCCGCCGCGCAGCGCGGGGACCATGGCGGGGAAGTCCATGCGGACGAACTCGACCGGCACGCAGATGCGTTTGCCCAACTCCCGGCCCAGCTCGACGTTCAGGCCTTGCAGCTCGCCCTTCTCGTCCACGAACTGCTGCGGCGGCAGGGTTGGATTGATGGCGAGCTGCAGCTTGCCGGGTTCGACAAGGCTGGCGGCGGGCACCTTGGGCGCGCACTGCCCCCAGGCGGAGCCGGCCAGGACGAGCAGCACGAAAAAGGGCGCAAGGCCGGGGACACGCATGGAGGCTCCTGCAACGAGGGTCGTCGTGACGCAGCAAGTACCATGCCATCCGAGAAGGGGCCCGGCGGGAACGGCGCGCTTGCCTTCCCGTCAGCCTGCGGCTTCCCTGATAGCCGGAACTGAGGGCAGCCCGCCCGTTGTCCGGTCCTGCCAGGAGGCCCGATGCTCGCCCATGTCTGAGACACGACGCTCTACTTCGATGTGGAGGGTGCCGGCCTGGTGCCGGACGGCGGCGTGTTGCATGGACCTGGAGAACGGACGCAGCAGCCCCAACCTCGTCTGAGGTCAGGCGATCCGCTAAGCCGCTGCTTAACCAGCACGGGCGTGTTGTGGACCTGCAGGCGGCCATTTGCGCCGACGAGTTGGAGGCCGCTGGTGACGAGGCCGGGTGGCAGGCCTGGTTGGGTATCTTGGCCGCAGTGGACAAAGGCATTGTGCCGGGCATCGGCAGCAGGCTCAGCTACCTAATACCCGCAGTCCGACTGCCTTAGGTCGCGTGCGCCACTGGAACCTGCCCAGTCTTGTGGCTTTCAGGACATGCACAGTGCGGCTGCCGGGAACCACGAGGCGGAAGAGACCATGACCTTGTTTATATTCTGCCTGGCAGGCACGGGCCTCAGCTACTTCCTGGGTGTGAAGAACCCCGGGGAGGGATACGGAACTGCGAAAGGGTGGACGACGTCGCTGGCCATCGGCATCTTCCTTGGCCTGCTATATTACGTGTACTCCGCATATGGGCTTCTGTTCTCGTTGGACTCCCTGTTCTAGCGCTCCGACTGGCGGGCCACCTTGGAAGCACTGTGATGGCTTGGTGCGATGGTGAGCGGGCGCGCCGGCAGCGAGAGCTTCCTGCCTGAAACCACAGCCGGAACCTCCAGAGCCGTCGTGAGATACCGAGAAGCGACTGGAGCCTCTGGTGTTCAGGTGGGAACCCAACGCCGACCCGCGTGACGATGCACGTTGAGCAGCTGCTGGCGCGAGGCGTTGGACACGGATGCCTATGCGGAGCGGCTGGACATCTTGCGCGAGAGTTTGCTGGATGGCATCGCCTCTGACAGAGGAGAGCGCCGCGGATATCGACCCGGCCTCAAAGGCTGAGCCACGCAGGCGGCTGCCGTGATCGCGTCCATGCGGAAAGCGTATGAGGCGACGAAGACCGCTGAGCTGGTGCCCGTCTAGCGTCGCACGCCAGCGTGGTGCACCAATCAGGTGCTTGGGTGCAATCGCCCCAGCCCCGTTCGGGGTCAGGCAGTGCGGACGTCGTTCGGGCGTCCCAGGTCCAACATACAATTGAGGATGTAGACAGCCACGTCCAGCTCGGTCGCGCGACGCTCGTCCTTATGCGCGCGCAGCCCGTCCCCGATCACCTGTTTCCAGCGCCCGATTGCCGCCTCGGCCAGAGCTTGCCTTGTGTAGCCCTAGCGCTTCTACCAGCCCATGCGGCCGTGCTCGGCGATGCACCGGAGATGGCGGTCGCGCTGCGTCGGTGCGGTCTCGGCGGTGTCACTCGGCACCGCGATGGAACGTGGCGGCACAACCACTGCTGCTTCAGGATGGCGCTGGGCGACGTCATCGTAGGTGCTGTTCTGGTCGTATCCACCATCGGCGGTGAACGAGGCCCCTGTCTCGTCGACCTGGTCGAGCAAGGCGCCGACCTCGACACCGTCGTTGACCTCCGCTAAAATCACTGGCTAGAATCACGAATGCAAGCCGGTGCCCGCCGGACGGATACTAGCTGACCGCCTCTGGGCCAAGGACCAACTCGACCCTGCGGAAGAGAAACTACGGTTTCCAAACTAGACGGGGTTTAAAATCAAAAATACGGGTTCTGTGGCTGCGGAAGGCCCATGATCTCCCGCAACGTCGAACCCTGGTATTCCGTTCGAAACAGGCCACGCCGCTGCAGCTCCGGCACGACCAGATCAACGAATTCGGTCAGGCCACGCGGCAGGACCGGGGTCAGGACGTTGAATCCGTCGCAGGCCTTGCTCTTGTACCAGTCCTCCATCTCGTCGGCGACCTGGCTGGGCGACCCCTTGAAGACGGTATGGCCCATGGACGGCAGCACGCGCTGATAGGTCTGGCGGATGGTGAGGTTGTCGCGCTCTGCCATCGCGGCGATCGACTTGCGGAACGACGAGATGGCGTTGATCTCGGCCGACAGGTCCGGCATCGGTCCGTCCAACGGCAGGCCTTCCAGGTCCATATTCACCATCTTGGAAAGGTAGGGCACACCAAGCTCGGGGGCGATCAGGTCCTGCAGCTCTTCGTAGAGTTCGTCGGCTTCGGTTGCGGTCCGGCCGACATAGACCGAGCAGCCCGGCATGATCCGCATCGAGTCCGGCTGCCGTCCATACTTCGGCAGCCTGCCCTTCACGTCGGCGTAGAAGGCCTGCCCGGCTTCCTTGGTGTCGGTGACGGCGAAGACGCAGTCGGCCGTCTTGGCGGCGAATTCCCGCCCGATCTCGGACTGCCCGGCCATGAACATCAGCGGATAACCTTGCGGGCAGCGTGCTACGTTGAGCGGTCCCTGGACTGAGAAGTGCTTGCCCACGTGGTTCAGCCGGCGGACCTTCGCCGGGTCGAGGTAGCGCCCGCTCGCCTTGTCCTCGAGGAAGGCGTCAGCGGCCCAACTGTCCCACAGCCCCTTGCAGACCTCGACGAACTCCTCGGCGCGTTCGTAGCGGTCGGGGCGCGGCGCGTGCTCGGCCTTGCCGAAATTCACTGAGTCGCCGGGGTAGGAGGTGGTGACGATGTTCCAGCAGGCCCGGCCATGGCTGATGTGGTCGAGCGAGGCGAACTTGCGGGCCAGCAGATAGGGCTCCTCGTAGGTTGTCGTGGCCGTGGCGAGCAGGCCGATGTGCTTGGTGAACATCGACACGGCGGAAAGCATCGTCACCGGTTCGAACACGGCCGGGCGGTCGGAAGGGCTGTTGGCCGCGAACAATGCGGGCTTGTCCATTTGGCGGACCGCGTTGCCGTCGGCGATGAACAGCAGGTCGAGCTTGCCGCGCTCGGCTTCCTTGGCGATCCAGACGGCGTGGTCGATGTTCATCACGGTGTCGGGCCAGGAGTCCGGATGGCGCCAGCCGCCGAGATGATGGCCCAGGCCGAGGATGCCGGTCATCAGGTTCATCATGGGAGTTTCTCCTCGAGTTGCCCGGCGAAGTGGCAGGCGGCGTGATGGCCGGGAGCCGGATCGCTGGTGGTGATAGGGCGCAGCGCCGGGTCCTCGATGGCGCAGCGCGGAAGCCGGGCCATGGGGCAGCGGGGATGGAAGCGGCAGCCCGGCGGCGGGGCGATGGGGGAGGGCGGGTCGCCGAGCAGCACGGGATGCGCACGGGCAGCCTCGGCAACCGGGTCGGGAGTTGGAATGGAGGCGAGCAGCAGCCGCGTATAAGGGTGGAGCGGGCGCTCGAACACGTCGTCGGCGGGGCCGGTCTCGACGATGCGGCCGAGATACATGACCGCGACCCGGTCCGAGACGTGGCGGACGATCGAAAGGTCGTGGCTGATGAACAGGAAGGTCAGGCGCTGCTCCGCCTGCAAGTCTTGCAGCAGGTTGACGATCTGGGCCTGAATCGAGACGTCGAGTGCCGAGACCGGCTCGTCGGCGACGATCAGCCGGGGACGCACCACCAGCGCCCGGGCGATGCCGATGCGCTGCCGCTGGCCGCCGGAGAACGCGCGCGGCAGCCGTGCCAGCGCGCTTTCGCCCAGGCCGCAGCGGGATAGGGTCTCGCGCACTAGGCGGTCCGCCTCGGCGCCCCTGGCGATGCCGAGATTGCGCAGCGGCTCGGCCACGATGTCGCGCACCGTCATGCGCGGATTGAGCGAGGCGTAGGGGTCCTGGAAGATCATCTGCACCTGGCGCCGGAGCGCCCGCAGGGCACGGCCGCGCAGGGCGGTCACGTCGGTGCCGGCGAAGATGACATGGCCGGCAGTGGCGTCCAGCAGGCGGACGATCATGCGGCCCAGCGTGGACTTGCCGCTGCCGGATTCGCCGACCAGCCCAAGCGTCTCGCCTTCTGCGAGCACGAGATCAACGCCGTCCACGGCCTGCACCGATTGCCGCCGCCAGGGGAGGTTGCCGATCGGGTAGCGCTTAACAAGGCCCTGGATGTCCAGCAAAGGCACGGTCACGCCGAGGTATTCCGCATCAGCACCCAGCATCGGGCCTGCTGCCGCGGGGCAACCGGAGCCAGTGGCGGCTCCTCGGTGCTGCAGCGTTCGATGCGGAACGGGCAACGCGGCTGGAACTTGCAACCGGCGGCGCGGTCCCGCGGCTCGGGCGGCTGGCCGGCGATGGCGGTCAGCCGGGTGCCGCGCCGGGCGCCGAGGCCGGGCACGGAGCGCAGCAGGGACCAGGTGTAGGGGTGCTGCGGCGAGGCGAATAGCGCCGGCACCGGGCCTTCCTCCACGATGCGGCCGGCGTAGAGCACGATCATGCGCTGGCAGAGCCGGGCGACCAGGGCGACGTTGTGGGTGATGAGCAGCACGGCGGTGCCTAGCTCGGCGTTCAAGGAGCGAAGAAGATCGACGATCTGCGCCTGCACCGTGACGTCGAGCGCGGTGGTGGGTTCGTCGGCGATGAGCAGGGCCGGGTTGTTCGCGAGCGCCATGGCGATCATGGCGCGCTGGCGCATGCCGCCGGAAAATTCGTGCGGGTAGGCGTGGATGCGGCGCTCGGCGCCGGGGATGCCCACCTGCTTGAGCAGCGCCACGGTGCGGGCGGCAACGTCCTTGGCCGGAATGCGGCGGTGCAACTGCATCACTTCGGCGACCTGCGCGCCGATGGTGAGCCCCGGGTTGAGCGAGGTCATCGGGTCTTGGAACACCATCGCCACGTCGCCGCCGCGCATGTCGCGGAGCGCGGCGCCGCGCATGGTGGTGACCTCCGCGCCACGGAAACGGATCTTACCGGCGGTGATCCGGCCCGGCTTCGGAACCAGGCGCAGGATGGAAAGGGCGGTGATGGACTTGCCGGAGCCGCTTTCGCCGACCATTGCGACGATCTCGCCGGGGGCGACAGCGAAGCTGACGCCGTCCACCACCGGGATCGGCCCGACCGGGCCGGGGAAGCTGGTTTGCAGGCCCTCGACGGAGAGCAGCGGATCAGCGGCCGGGTCTTGCATGGAACCAGCCCTCGACGCCATCGCTCATCATGTTCAGGCCCAGGATCGTGGCGGACAAGGCGAGGCCCGGGAAGGTCGCCATCCACCAGGCGGAGCGGAGATAGATCTGCGCTTGCTGCAGGAGCAGGCCCCAACTGGGCGTGCCGGGATCGCCAAGGCCGAGGAAGCTCAGGAAGGATTCGACGAGTATGGCGGCCCCGGTCTGCAGCGTGACGCTGACCAGCAGGAACGGCGCCACGTTGGGCAGCGCATGGCGCAGGATGATGCGCAGCGGCCCGGCGCCCGCCATCTGCGCCGCCAGCACGAACTCCTCTCGCCGGAGCACCAGGAACTGCGCGCGCATGATCCGTGCCGTCGCCGGCCAGCTCAGCAGGCCGATCACCAGCACCAGGCGCAGCGCGCCGGTGCCGAACAGCGCCACCACGACGATGGCGAGCAGGAAGCGTGGGATGACCTGGAACAGCTCGGTGATCCGCATGAGCACGTCGTCAACCAGGCCGCCGAAATAGCCCGCAGCCGCGCCGACCAGCGTGCCCATCACGACGGCCACGGCGGCGCTGGCCAGCCCGATCACCAGGCTGACCCGGCCGCCGTACAGCACGCGGGCCAGCACGGATCGGCCGAGGTCATCGGTGCCCATCAGGTGGCTCGGCCCGGGCGGCGCGAAGGACAGGGTGCTCATGGCGCCGGGATCGCCGCCCGTCAGCATTGGGGCCAGCAGGGCCCCCAGCGCAACGAGCCCGACCAAAGCCGCCCCGATCGTCCCGGCCAAGGGCACACGGGGCGCCACGGCGCTAGCGGCGGACACGTGGGTCCAGGGTGGCGTAGAGCAGGTCGGTCAGCAGGTTGGCGAGGATGACGGCCACAGCCGCGAAGATGAAGCAACCGGTCAGCAGCGGGAAGTCACGGCGGAACACCGCGTCGTAGAACAGCGTGCCCAGGCCGGGCCAGCCGAAGATCGTTTCCGTAACGACGGCGCCGGCGAGGAGCACACCAAGTTCGAGCCCCACGACCGTGACCGTGGTCAGCAGCGCGTTGGGCAGGGCGTGCCGCCACACGACACGCGCTTCGTCGGCGCCCTTGGCATAGGCGACGGTGATGTAGTCGCGGTCCAGCGCCTCCAGCATCGCGGTGCGGGTGAAGCGGGCGATCAGGCCGAGTTCGAACAGGGTCAGGCTGAGAACCGGCAGGATCAGGTGGTCCGCGACGTCGAGCGCGTAGGCAGGTCCCGCGTAGCTGACGCGGGTCGAAGTGTAGCCGCCAGTCGGCAGCCATTGCAGCCAGATGGCAAAAACGAGGACGAGGAGCTGCCCCAGCCAGAAAGTTGGGATCGAGTAGCCGATAAGGGAGACGGTGCTGAGCAGGCTGTCCCTGCGCGTGCCGCGATGACGGGCGGCGCTGATGCCGAGCCACATGCCGCCGATGGTGGCCAGAACCAGCGAGCATAGCGTCAGCAGGAGGGTAGCCGGTGCGCGCTCCAGGATGACGGCGAAGACGGGGCGCTTGAAGTAGATGGAGGTGCCGAAGTCGAGCCGGGCGGCGTGGGCGATGTAGTTGAGGAGTTGCTGCATCAGAGGTTGGTCGAGGCCGTACTGGGCGCGGACCTGGGCCAGGAACTCGGGCGTGGGGGCATCGCCGGCCAGCAGGTAGGCCGGGTCGCCTGGTGCCAAGTGGATGAGTGCGAAGGTGACGACGACGACTGCAAGGATGAGCGGAAGGGCGAAGGCCAGGCGGCGGAGGAAGACGGCGAGCAAGGGCGGCCTCAATCCCGATCCGCGGTGGCCCGATCCGCAGTCGCCCGGCCCCGCCGGCGGAGCCACAGCCCACCACCGACGGCCACGACTGCAACGACCGCGGCCGGCGCGGCCCAGCCATTTGTGCCCGCAGCCGTCGCCGGACTCGCTGCGGGCGCCGCAGCTTGCGCCGGGAGCTTCGCGTTGGCGAAGGACTCCTGGTTGCCGTACGAGCCGTCGTAGATCCCGGTCACCGCCGCGGCATGATAAACGTTCGGCGCGTCGTAGGAGAACATCGGCAGGACCGGGACGTCAGCCCAGATGAGATGCTGGATTTGGTCGTAGATCGCCTTGCGTTCGGCGAGATCGAGCTTGACGCGCTGCGCGTCGAACAGGCGGTCAACCTCGGGGTTCGCGTAGCCGCTTGCGTTCGTGTAGGGCACTGGCGGGTCGAAGATGTTGTGCGAGTTATACAGCCGCTCGACGCCGATGTCCGGGTCGGGGCCCAGCCCATAGCTCTCGCACAGCATGTCGAATTGCAGGGCGATGTAGGCCTTTTGCGTGAGCGCCGCGCGGTCGAGCGGCTGCAGGTGCGCTTCGACGCCGATGGCGGCAAGGTTCTGGCGGAGGATGTCGGCCATGCGGGTCACCCCGGCATCGGCCGCGGGCCAGAGAAAGTCGAACCCAAAACGGATGCCGTTGGCGCCCCGGGGATAACCGGCCTCGTCGAGCATCGCATTCGCCTTGGCTGGGTCGAAATCGTAGTCGGTCAGCGTCTTGTCATACAGCGGGGAGGCGGGGGGCACGGGGCCGAGCATCTTGATGGTGAAGCCCTTGTCGACGTTGTCGCGGATGAAGCCGCGGTCGATCGCGTGCGCGAGCGCCTGGCGGACCCGCACGTCGCTATATGGCTTGTTGCGGACGTTGAAGATGCCCATGAACCCGGCGCCGCGCAGGTTGGTCTTCTTGAGCACCACATTCGGCTCGGCCGCCAGCCGCGGCGCTTCCGAGAAGGGCAGGGCGTTGTGATACAGCATATCGACTTCGTTGTTCTCGAAGGCGGCGATCCGGGCGGCGGGGTCCGGGATGATGCGCAGGACCAACTCGTCGAAGAACGGCTCGTTCGGGATGAAATACCTGTCGTTCTTGACGTAGCGCAGCCGGTCGCCCGTGATCATCTCGACGAACTTGTATGGGCCAGTGCCGATAGGCTGGAGGTTGTGCGGGTTCTTGAGGATGTCGGTGCCGTCCCAGATGTGCCGGGGCAGGATGGCGCCGCAGGCAGCGTCGGTGCCCAGCATGAGCGCCGCGGAGGGTTGTTTCAGCCGCAGCACCACGGTCAGGTCATCGGGCGTATCGATCTGCGACACCGCCCGGAAGGCGCCACGGCCCCAGGGATGCAGCTTGCCGTTGGCGTTCAGCAGGGAAAACTTGACGTCGGCGGACGTAAAGGGTTGCCCGTCGTGCCACACCACGCCGGGGCGCAGATGGAATGTGACGGAAAAGCCGTCTGCCGCTGCCTCCCACGAGAGCGCCAGGTCTGGCCGGATCGTGCCGTCGGGATCGATCTGCGTCAGCGCGCTGTAAACGGGGGTGCCGGCGTAGAAGCTGGAAATGACCGCGGTGATGGCGGGGTTGATGATGGACGGCGTCTCCTCCAGCACGCCGACGAGGCGCGTTGGGTCCGCGGCGCGGGCAGTGCGTCCGGCGAGCGATGCGGCCGCGGTAGCGGCGAGGATAGTGCGGCGGCCGGGATGCCACTTGGTGCTGTTGTCAATCAATCGTCGTCTCCAGTGGCTGCCCCGCCTGCGTGCTGATGCATTCTCTGTGCCGCGCCTAAGCAAACGCGGCTAGGCCTGCAGCCGCCTGCGGAACCTTGGGCTGGCCCCGGTGCGGGTCACCTGTCCAGGTCTTGAGCGGGAAGCCGTTGGCGATAGTGGGCAGCGTTGGGAAGAACATGGAAAACTAGATGCCCAGATAGTCCCGCTCTGCTGGCGTGGGCGCGGAACGAGCAGTCGTGCCGGACATGGTCACGGCCTAAGACGTAGCATCCCGGGCCGGCCGCGCAGAAAGCCGCCACCCGTGTGCCGTCTGCGATCATTATCTGGCTTATCGCAGCCGTCGCGTCGTGCTCATGATCGAGCTGGCCGCCAGGCGCATCATCCTAGTCTCATCTTCAACCCTGCTGGACATGATCTGATGGTTCCATTGGTGGGCTACCTCGATCGGGTGTCCGGCCGGCCCGGCGAGCAGATTGGCGTGAAGGTGTCGAGCCAGTTGGGCGTGCCCTACGCCGCCGACCTGGTACGGATCATCCACGCCGACCCGAACCCGTCTGGACCCGGCATGAAGCTGGAAGACGTGCTGTGCGGCTTCGCCGGGCAGTATCCGTCACGCGCGCGTTCCTGGCCTACACCGCAGAGTCCGGCATGGGTCGCATCCTTGCGGCAGCCCGGGCGCAGCATCAGCAGCCGACCTGGCTGGAGCCGGTGTTCACATCGCACGTCGCCACCGTCCTGAATACCATGGCCCGTAGCGGGCGCGGCCTGGCGTGGTCGCCGCTGAGCCTGGCGGAGGGGGACTTGGCGCAGGGTGCGCTGGTCCGGGCCGGCGACACCTCGTGGGACATTCCGATCGAGATTCGGCTGTTCCGTCCGCGGTCCCGCCAGAGCCAGGCGGCGGAAGCGTTCCGGGCACATCTTGTAAGCAGGGCGGCCGATGATAGGGCCAAGGCATAGAACCATTCGAAAACGGCATTGGTGCTGCCGGGTGCTGTCCATGAAGGTATGGCGACCGCTGTGACGGGTGTTGTCGAGTCCGGAGACACCTTCCCCGAGAAATCTTTGAGGTTCGCAAGGATTGAATTAAAGCCTCGAAAAAGGGGCTGACAAGCAAGACCAAGAAGGGACGTTCAATTCCATGCCGCAGGAACGCGATGCATAGGCTGGCCGATGTCCGGCAGCGAGCCCAGAACCCAGTCCATACCTATCCACGCGACCGGCTGACGCGGCGGGTCCTGTTGGGGGCCGGTGCCGGAACCGTGGTTGCGTTGGCGTGTCCGCACGGCGCTGCCGCCGCCGAGGGCGACGCGGTCATGGATATGCTGAGCACCTACATGAGCACGGCCGGGGACCGCGAACTGCCGCCTGCTGTCGCGGAGCAGACCAAGGACCATATCCTGGACACGCTGGCGGCGATGATCTCGGGGTCAAACCTGCCCGCCGGCCGCCATGCGCTGCAGTTCGCCCGCGCGATGGGCGGTGACGGCACTGCCACGGTTGTCGCGTCCGACCTGCTGCGCGGCCCCATCGAGGCCGCCATCATCAACGGCGCCTGCGCCCAAGCAGACGAGACCGACGACAACTACAGTGCGGGCGGCGCCCATCCCGGCTGCGCCGTGGTCCTGGCGGCGCTGGCGATGGGCGAGTACGTGCATGTCGACGGCGCCCGGTTCGTGCGCGCGGTAGCGCTGGGATACGACGTCGGCATGCGGGCGATGAGGACCATTCTCGCCACGACCGTGCTGCAGGACACCCATAACATCGTGGGGACCTTCGGGGCGGCGGCAGCGGCCGGCTGCGTCGCGAAGCTCGACCGGCAGCAGATGCGGTGGCTCGTGGACTACGCCGCCCAGCAGGCTGGTGCCGGGTATGCCGTCTGGCAGCGCGACACCGAGCACATGGAGAAGGCCTTCGTGTTCGGTTCCATGGGCGCCCGCAACGGCGTGACGGCGGCGCTGCTCATCCTGGCCGGCTTCACGGGCGTGGACGACGTACTGTCGGGGCGGGACAACTTTTCCTCGGCCTATGCGCCGAAGGCCGACCCCAATGGCTTGGTGGACGGGCTCGGCCAGCGCTTCGAGGTCGGCGCGACCATCATCAAGAAATGGTCGACCGGCGGCCCGGTGCAGTCCCCAATCGACGCGCTGGTGGACCTGCGGCGGCGGCACCCCTTCGAGACGGGCGATGTCGAACACTTGGCGGTCCGCCTGTCCACCAGTGCGGCGCCCAAGGTCGACAACGTCACGAGCCCGGATCTCTCCCTGCCCTACCTAGTTGCAGTTACGCTGCTCGACGGCACGCTCACGTTCCGCGCCGCCCACGATGTCGCCCGCATGAACGACCCGGCCGTTCTTCAGCTGCGCGACAGGATTCGCATCGTTGCCGACGAGGAGCTCGAGCGCCTGCTGCCCAAGCGCGTCGCTATGGTCGAGATCACACTCAACGACGGCACCCGGCTGAACGAACGCAACGACACGGTGCGCGGCACGCCGGAGAACCCGATGACGCGCGCCGAGGTGATCGCGAAGGCCCGCGACCTGATCAACCCGGTACTTGGCGACAACAAGGGCGCGCAGCTCGTCGAAAAGGTCTACGCGCTGGAGCAGGTCAAGGACGTGCGTGAGCTTCGGCCACTGCTGCAGACCACGTGAAGATGCGACTCAGTCGAGTGAGGGAGGATCGAGGAATGCAGTTCGCAACGAAGCGAACGGGCGGACACTTAAGGATGGCGGCCGTGTTGGGCGCCTGCGCATTCGCCGTACTCGGCCTGCCGTCGCAGGCGCGGGCGCAGCCGGCGATCTACGCGAAGGTGCGCGACCCCCCCAATCCCTATCACCTCGTCGAGGGCTGGCCGACGCTGCCGAAAAACCTAAACGGCGGCCACTGAGGAGAAGTAAGCCGGGTGCAGATCGACGCAGCCGGCAATTTTTGGGTGTTCCACCGATGCTTCGCCTCTGAGCCGCCCGGTAGCGCCGTCTGCCTCGGAGCCTACAAGGACTTTCCTCCGCTGCTGAAGTTTGATCCCTCCGGCAAGCTTCTCGCC
Source organism: uncultured Acetobacteraceae bacterium (assembly GCA_964242325.1). GTDB lineage: Bacteria > Pseudomonadota > Alphaproteobacteria > Acetobacterales > Acetobacteraceae > DASWOJ01. The sequence continues at coordinate 922 of CAXTCI010000047.1, read as the reverse complement.
AGCCTTGGGACCGGCTTGTTCGTGTACCCGCATGGCTTCACCATCGACGGCGACGGGAATCTCTGGACGACAGACGTCAACGACAAGGCGACCGTGCTCGGCATGTCTGCGAAGAATGCCGAAGGCGTGGTGATGGGCCAGGAAGTCCTGAAACTCGACCCGACCAGCGGGAAGGTACTTATGACCCTGGGGACGGAAGGCCTGACCGGCAACGGCTCCGAGACTTTCGACATGCCTCCGGGTGTTGCCGTTGCAGCCAACGGCGACATTTTCGTCATTGCTACGGAAATAGAGCCTGAGCGTCACCTGAGGTAGTGGTCAAGTGCCTGATTTCCTTGTCATGATGGTGCGCGCCCCGCGCGCGGTTGATCTGCTGGCGAAGTCGTCCGACCCATCAGGACGCGCGTCGGTAAGGTGAGAAGACCCGTCCTCGATGCCGATGAAGCAGGGTTCACAGGGCCAGTGACGCCGTGAACAAACGGCAAACTCCGACTACGCCAGCAGTATCCAGAACGGATCAACTTCAGAACGGGATTGATCGGGATGGTAAAGCGTGATTATGCAGCGCGGCTCCCGTGCTGGACCAGGTTCAACGGCTCGAAGCCGCTGCAATTCTCCGCATCGCAGCTCCAGAGCAGCGCGTGGGTAGGTTAGAGTGCTGCTCTGGACGGAACGGGGCGGGCCGCCCTTGGTGCAGCCGCCACATGAGGCAGCCTCTAAGTTTGGCTGGTCGTAGACGGCGAGGCGACCGTGCCACAAAACAACAATGCCATCCACTGATAGAGGCTCAAGAGTGTTCGCCACTTCCAATCGCTGCATCGCGAGTGCGGCTTAGGGAAGGCTCAGGCCTCCCCTTAGCTTTGTGTCAGCGCGACTTCTTGTAGAGCTTCGTCGCGATCTCAAACATTTCCTCTGGATGGTA
>CAXTCI010000046.1:0-30915 GCA_964242325.1 uncultured Acetobacteraceae bacterium | reverse complement strand
AGTTGGTTAGAGCGCCGGCCTGTCACGCCGGAGGTCGCGGGTTCGAGCCCCGTCTCTCGCGCCAGCAGCAGCAGATCACCACAACAACCTGAACGTCGCCTCGCCGCCCTAGCGGCGCGGGCGGGTTCACCGTATATCCTTGCTGCGGCGCAGCACTGCGCCAGCCCAGGTCCAAGGATTGCCCCATGCCGCTGCTATCCGAGTACTTTCCCATTCTGGTGTTCATCGCCATTGGCGGTGGCATTGCGCTCGCAATGGTCGGCGGCAGCCTCCTTGCAGCCCGGCAGAAACCTTATGCCGAGAAGCTCTCCGCCTATGAATGCGGCTTCGAGCCATTCGACGACGCACGCCGCAAGTTCGACGTGCGCTTTTACCTGGTCGCGATCCTGTTCATCATCTTCGACCTGGAGATCGCATTCCTGTTCCCATGGGCTGTGAGCCTCGCCGACATCGGCGTGTTCGGCTTTCTATCCATGATGGCGTTCCTTGCGGTGCTGACAGTCGGCTTTATCTACGAGTGGTGCAAAGGCGCACTGGATTGGGAGTAGTCTCGCCATGAGCGCGACGACAGAGAACACGAACATTGCCTGGAATCGCGAGGCCCTGCAGCCCGGCGCGGCGCAGGACGCCGTCATCAAGGGCATTACCGGCGAGGTAGCCGACAAGGGCTTCGTTGTCGCCAACCTGGACAAGGTAGTCAATTGGGCGCGCACCGGCAGCCTGTGGCCGATGACGTTCGGCCTTGCCTGCTGCGCGGTGGAGATGATCCACGCATACATGCCGCGCTATGACCTTGACCGTTTCGGCGTCATCCCGCGTGCCAGCCCGCGGCAATCCGACGTGATGATCGTTGCCGGCACGCTGACCAACAAGATGGCCCCGGCACTACGCAAGGTTTACGACCAGATGCCGGAGCCGCGCTGGGTCATCAGCATGGGGTCGTGCGCCAACGGCGGCGGCTACTACCATTACAGTTACAGCGTTGTCCGCGGCTGCGACCGTATCGTGCCGGTCGACATCTATGTGCCGGGCTGTCCTCCGACAGCCGAGGCATTGGTTTACGGCATCATGCAACTGCAAAAGAAGATACGCCGGACTGGGACCATCCTGCGTGGTTGACGGGACCGAGCAAGCCCCGCAAGCGCCGGCCATTGCGGTCGCGCCCACCAGCCTCCCTGCGCTGGCGCAGTGCGCCATAACCATTCCAGGCGTGCAGCGTGCCGGGCTGGAGGGTGGCGAGCTTGTGATTCATGCCGATCGCCTGATCATCGCCGACCTGCTTGCGCTTCTCCGCACCGACCCTCGCTTCTCATGCGAGCAGTTGATGGACCTATGTGGAGTGGATTGGCCGGAGCGTCCGCAGCGTTTCGACGTGGTCTACAACCTGCTGTCCGTGTCCCTGAACCACCGGGTCCGCGTCATCATCCAGACCGACGAGCAGGCGCCGGTGCCCAGCGTCCATCGCATCTGGCCCGTCGCCACCTGGTTCGAGCGCGAAGCGTGGGACCTGTTCGGCATCGTGTTCAGCGGCCAGCCCGATCTGCGCCGCATCCTAACCGATTACGGCTTCAGCGGTCATCCGCTGCGCAAGGACTTCCCGCTGACCGGCTACGTTGAGGTTCGCTACGACGAGGAGCGAAAGCAGGTCGTCAATGAGCCGGTGAGCCTCACGCAGGATTTCCGCAACTTCGACTTCATCTCGCCGTGGGAAGGCATGACCACCTTGCCTGGGGACGAGAAGGCGCATACCGACCGTATCGCTGCCCGTGCCGCCGACATGCAGGCCGGCACGCTCGCGGCTCCGCAGAAGGAGGGCACATAGATGCCTGACGACGCACGCCTGGGCCCGTTCATGGGCAGCAGCAGCACCACGCCGGACGAGGGCAAGCCGACCACCAGCAAGGTGCTGGAGGTTGACAACCACACCATCAATTTCGGCCCGCAGCACCCGGCCGCACACGGTGTGCTCCGCTTGATTCTGGAGATGGACGGCGAGGTGGTAGAGCGTGCCGATCCGCATATCGGGCTGCTGCACCGCGGCACCGAGAAGCTGATCGAGCACAAGACCTATCTGCAGGCGCTGCCCTACTTTGACCGCCTGGATTACGTAAGCCCGATGTGCATGGAGCATACCTGGGCGATCGCGCAAGAAAAGCTGCTCGGCATCACGGTGCCGGAGCGCGGGCGCTGGATCAGGACGATGTTCGCGGAGATCACCCGCATCCTGAACCATCTGCTCAACATCACGACCTATGCCTTGGACGTCGGTGCGATTACGCCGAGCCTGTGGGGCTTCGAGGAACGTGAGAAGCTGTTGCAGTTTTACGAGGCGGTTTCAGGCGCCCGCTATCATGCCAATTACTTTCGGGCCGGCGGCGTGGCGCGTGACCTGCCGGGCAACCTGGCAGAGGAGATCGGCGAGTGGGCCAGCACGTTCCCGAAGTTCATCGACGAACTGGAGCAACTGCTGACCACTAACCGTATCTGGAAGCAGCGTACGGTGGACATTGGCATCATGACGCCAGAGGATGCGTTGGCTTGGGGCTTTACCGGCCCGTGCCTGCGCGCAAGCGGCGTGCCATGGGATCTGCGCAAGTCGCAGCCATACGACAACTACGACCAAGTCGAGTTCGACGTCCCGGTGGCGCGCAACGGCGATTGCTACGACCGCTACCTCGTCCGTATGGCGGAGATGCGGCAGAGCACGTACATCATCCAGCAGTGCCTGGAGAAGATGCGGCCCGGCGACGTGAAGATACAGGACCGAAAATTCACCGCACCGCGGCGCGAGGAGATGAAGAAGTCGATGGAGGCGCTCATCCATCACTTCAAGCTTTACACCGAGGGCTATCACATCCCTGCCGGCACGACCTATACTGCGACTGAAAGCCCAAAGGGTGAGTTCGGTGTTTACCTCGTCGCGGATGGCACCAATCGGCCCTACCGCTGCAAGATACGTCCGACCGGCTATGCCAACCTGCAAGCGGTCGAGCACATGAGCAAGCGCCACATGCTGGCCGACGCCGTGGCCATCATCGGCTCCGTGGATGTCGTGTTCGGCGAGATTGACAGGTAGAGCATGTCGCAGAACTTGGGCGGGGCCGCAGGCTCCCAGGTTGCCAACGGCACCTCTGAGGACGTCGGCGACGGTTCAACTGGGCTGGGTGCCCCGCAGCCGACGCATTTCGCCTTCGACGGGGAAAGTGATCGCGAGATCGAGCTGATCCTGACGAAATATCCACCCAGCCGTAAGGCAAGTGCGGTGCTGCCGCTGCTGTATGTCGTGCAGCATCAGATGCGGCGACAGACTGGCAGCGCCTGGGTGCCGACGGTGGCGATGGACATGGTGGCGGATCGGCTGGAGATGCCGCCAATCCGAGTATACGAGGTTGCGACCTTCTACCTGATGTTCAATACCAACCCGATCGGTCGCTACCACCTGCAGGTTTGCGGCACGACGCCGTGCTGGTTGCGCGGATCGGACGAGATCACCCGTGCCTGCCGCGACGTGACCGGCATCAAGGCCTGGCGTGAGACCAGCGCGGACGGCATGTTCACCATGAGCGAGGTGGAGTGCCTCGGCGCCTGCGTGAATGCACCCATATTGCAGGTGGACGACGATTACCACGAGGACCTCGACTACGACCGGACGGTAGCACTGTTGCAGGCGCTCCGCCGGGGGGAAGCAGTGAAGCCTGGCTCCTCCATCGGTCGTATGACGTCTGCCCCCGAAGGTGGTCCGACCACCCTGACAACCCTGGAGTAGTCAGCGATGCTCGCCGACAAGGACCGCATCTTTACCAACCTGTATGGGCAGCACAGCCCAGGCCTGGACGGTGCCCGGGCTCGCGGCGACTGGGACGGAACGGCGGCCATCATCGCTCGCGGACGCGATGCCGTCATTGATGAAATGAAGGCTTCGGGACTGCGAGGCCGCGGTGGCGCCGGGTTCCCGACCGGCATGAAGTGGTCGTTCATGCCGAAGCAGGCGAACCCAGATGGGCGGCCTAGCTACCTCGTCATCAACGCCGACGAAAGCGAGCCTGGCACTTGCAAGGACCGCGATATCATGCGGCACGACCCGCACAAGCTGATCGAGGGGGCGCTGATCGCATCCTTCGCCATGGGCGCGGCATCCTGTTACATCTACATACGCGGCGAATACTACAACGAAGCGATGGCTTTGCAGGCCGCCGTTGACGAGGCGTATGCGGCAAACCTGCTGGGCAAGAACGCCGCGGGGTCAGGATACGACTTCGACCTGTATGTCCATCGTGGCGCCGGCGCCTACATCTGTGGCGAAGAAACGGCTCTCCTTGAAAGTTTGGAGGGCAAGAAGGGAATGCCCCGGCTCAAGCCGCCGTTCCCAGCCGCGGTAGGGCTTTATGGCTGCCCTACGACGGTCAACAATGTCGAGACGATCGCCGTCGTGCCGACGATCCTACGCCGGGGCGGTGCATGGTTTTCCGCCCTGGGCCGGCCCAAGAACAGCGGCACCAAAATCTTCTGCATCAGCGGCCACGTGAACAAGCCCTGCAACGTGGAGGAGGAGCTTGGCATCTCCTTGCGTGAACTGATTGACACCTACGCTGGCGGCGTGCGTGGCGGCTGGGACAATCTGCTGGCTGTGATTCCCGGCGGGTCGAGCGTGCCGCTGATCCCCAAGGACATCTGCGACACTGTCCTCATGGACTTCGACAGCTTGCGCGATGCGAAGAGTGGCCTGGGCACTGCGGGTGTGATTGTGATGGACAAGAGCACGGACGTGATCCGCGCAATTGACCGCCTAGCACAGTTCTACAAGCACGAGTCCTGCGGCCAATGCACGCCCTGCCGTGAGGGCACGGGCTGGATGATGCGCGTGATGCACCGCATGGTGCAGGGCCGGGCCGACGTGGAGGAAATCGACACGCTGGAGCAGGTGACGAAGCAGGTCGAGGGTCACACCATCTGTGCCCTAGGCGACGCCGCGGCCTGGCCGATCCAGGGCCTGATCCGTCATTTCCGTCCGGTGATGGAACAGCGTATCGCCGAGTACAAGGCGGCCCGCGCGCCGCGTCCGCTGCCGATGGCGGCGGAGTAGAGGATATCCATGGCCAACGTCACCGTTGACGGCATTACCGTCGAAGTTCCGAACGGCTCTTCTGTCCTGCAAGCCTGCGAGGCCGCAGGCAAGGAAATCCCTCGCTTCTGCTACCATGAGCGGCTGTCTGTCGCCGGCAACTGCCGCATGTGCCTAGTCGAGGTGGAGAAAGCGCCCAAGCCCATCGCCTCCTGCGCCTACCCAGTGGCTGATGGCATGGTGGTCAAGACCGACACGCCCGTGGTGCGCCAGGCACGCCGGGGCGTGATGGAGTTCCTGCTCATCAATCACCCGCTGGACTGCCCGATTTGCGATCAGGGTGGGCAGTGCGACCTGCAGGACCAGGCTTACTCCTACGGGATGGACCACTCGCGCTACCGCGAGAACAAGCGAGCGATCAAGGACAAGTACCTGGGTCCGCTGGTTAAAACATTCATGACCCGGTGCATCCACTGCACCCGCTGCATCCGGTTCAGCAGCGAGGTTGCCGGCGTGCCGGAGATGGGCGCCACCGCGCGCGGCGAGAACATGGAAATCGGCACCTACATCGAGAAGGCGCTGACGACCGAACTATCCGGCAACCTGATTGATATCTGCCCGGTCGGGGCATTGCTCGACAAGCCCAACAGCTTCGTCGCCCGTCCGTGGGAACTGCGCCATACCGTCAGCATAGACGTGCACGATGCCCTGGGGTCCAACATTACGGTCGATGGGCGCGGGTCCGAGGTGCTGCGGGTCATGCCGCGGACCAATGAGGACGTGAACGAGGAGTGGCTGGCCGATAAGTCCCGCTTCGCTCATGACGGGCTCAAGCGCCGGCGGTTGGACCGCCCCTGGGTCCGCGTGGATGGCAAGCTGCGCCCAGCGACCTGGCCGGACGCTTTCAGCGCGATTGCCGCGAAGCTGCGTGGCCTGCCCGGTGACCGGATTGGCGCCATTGCCGGTGACCTCTGCGACGCCGAAAGCATGGTGGCCCTCAAGGACATTATGACGGCGCTGGGGTCCAACAACCTGGATTGCCGCCAAGATGGCGCGGCGCTGCCGCCGGGCCGGCGGGAGCATTATACGTTCAACACGACGGTCGCCGGGATCGAGGATGCCGACGCCATCCTGCTGATCGGCAGTAATCCGCGGCGTGAAGCCCCTGTGCTGAACGCCCGCATCCGCAAGCGGCTGAACCAGGGGCCTTGCCCTGTAGCATATATCGGTGCGGCAGCCGACCTGACCTACCGGGCAGACCATTTGGGTGACAACCCGGCTGCCCTGTCCAACCTCGGTGCTTTCGCCGACAAGCTGCACGCCGCCAAGCATCCGATGATCGTGGTGGGGCAGGGTGCCCTGCGCCGTCCGGATGGCGTGGCGGTGCTGGCTGCGGCCTGGCAGCTCGCAGTTGATATCGGCGCGCTAACGCCCGAGTGGAACGGGTTCAACGTGCTGCACACGGCGGCGGCACGGGTGGGCGCGCTCGACCTAAGTTTTGTGCCGGGTCCTGACGGCAAGGACTTCGCCGGGATGATGGGTGGCGGCGTGGACCTGCTATGGCTGCTTGGGGCAGATGAGTTCGATACCGCTCGCATCGGTGCCGACACCTTCGTCGTTTATCAGGGGCATCACGGTGACCGCGGCGCCGCCCGAGCCGACGTAATCCTGCCCGGCGCGGCCTATACCGAAAAGGCCGGCACCTACGTCAACACCGAAGGCCGGGTCCAACGCGGTTTCCTGTCGATCCAGCCGCCGGGCGAGGCACGGGAGGACTGGGCCATCCTGCGTGCGTTCAGCGCCACCATCGGCCATAAGTTGCCCTACGACGACCTTGCCGCCGTGCGTGACCGGCTGGTGCAGGTCAACCCAGTCTTCGCCGTCCAGCAGGACTTGCAGCGCCACGGCTGCACCGACCTGTCCGGGCCAGCGGCCGGAGGGGTGTTGTCCGACGCGCCGTTCCAGCCTGCGGTGCCCGATTACTATCAGACCAATGCAATCTGCCGTGCCAGCGCCACCATGGCAGAGTGCACCCGGACCTATACACACCCGATGCAGCAGGCGGCGGAGTAACGGGGATGACTGCCTTCCTTGCCACTCCGCTCGGCATTACCGTGCTGACCGTGGTCCAGACCTTGGCCATGCTGGTGCCCGTGCTAGTCAGCGTCGCCTACTTGACGCTGGCCGAGCGCAAGGTGATGGCGGCAATGCAGATGCGTAAAGGGCCGAACGTTGTCGGCCCTTTTGGCCTCATGCAGCCCTTCGCCGACGCGGTGAAGATGCTGATGAAGGAGACCATTATCCCTACCGGCGCCAACCGTCTGCTGTTCATCGTGGCGCCGCTGCTGACGATGACGCTGGCGATGATGGCCTGGGCGGTGATCCCGGTGAATGACGGCTGGGCCGTCGCCAACATCAACGTCGGCGTATTGTATCTGCTCGCGATCAGCAGCCTGGGTGTTTATGGCATCGTCATCGCCGGGTGGGCCAGCAACAGCAAGTATGCTTTCCTGGGTGCGCTACGGTCGGCGGCGCAGATGGTCAGCTACGAGGTCAGCATGGGCCTTGTGATTGTGACCGTATTGCTATGCGCCGGCAGCCTGAACCTGACGGCCATCGTGCATGCGCAGGAGCATATTTGGTTTTTCATTCCGCTGTTCCCGATGTTCATCGTATTCTTCATCTCGATCCTGGCCGAGACGAACCGCGCTCCGTTCGACTTGGCGGAAGGGGAGAGCGAGATCGTCGGCGGCTTCAATGTGGAATACGGGGCGATGACCTTCGGCCTGTTCTTCCTAGGCGAATATGCCAACATGATCCTGATGTCGGGCATGACGGCAATCTTGTTCCTGGGCGGCTGGCTCAGTCCGATCCCATTCGCCCCATTCACCTGGATACCAGGTCCTATCTGGTTCATCGCCAAGATCTGCGTGGTGCTGTTCATGTTCGTGTGGGTGCGCGCGACCTTTCCGCGCTTCCGCTACGACCAGTTGATGCGGCTGGGTTGGAAGGTGTTCCTGCCGCTTTCTCTGGGATGGCTGGTGCTGACGGCCGGCGTGCTGCTGGGCATGGGTTGGTTGCCGGGCCAGCTGCCTGCGTAAATCTTGCTCTACCGTCCGGCTGCGCCTAAAGCGGGCCGGGCAAGAAGGAACACTCCCATGGCTTTCCTGGACCGCACTGCCCGCAGCCTGCTGCTGGGTGAGCTGATATCCGGCTTGTCGCTGACGCTGAAGTATTTCTTTCGCCAGAAGGCGACGATCAACTACCCCTATGAGAAGGGCGCGATCAGCCCGCGCTTCAAAGGCGAGCACGCGTTGCGCCGCTACCCCAACGGGGAGGAACGCTGCATTGCCTGCAAGCTGTGCGAGGCCGTGTGCCCGGCGCTCGCCATCACCATCGAGGCCGAGCCGCGCGACGACGGCAGCCGCCGCACCACGCGCTACGACATCGACATGACCAAGTGCATCTACTGCGGCCTGTGCGAGGAGTCGTGCCCGGTGGACGCCATCGTCGAGGGTCCGAACTTCGAGTTTGCGGTCGAGACACGGGAGGAGCTGATGTATAACAAGGAAAAGCTGCTCGCGAATGGCGACCGTTGGGAAAGCGAGCTGTCCAAGCGGCTCGAACTCGACTCGCAGTTCCGCTAGGGCCTGCGCCGATGATCGCCGCCGCAGCGTTCTATCTGTTCTCCGCCATCCTGATCGGCTGCGCAGCCGCAGTTGTGACGTCACGCAACCCCGTGCATTCCGTGCTGTTCCTGATCCTCGCGTTCTTCAATGCCTCGGCGTTATTCCTGATTGCCGGGGCCGAGTTCCTGGCAATGATTCTGGTGATCGTCTACGTCGGCGCGGTCGCGGTCCTGTTCCTGTTCGTCGTGATGATGCTGGACGTGAACTTCGGCCAGCTACGCGAGGGCTACCAGCGCTATTTGCCCGTCGGTGCCACGGTCGGCGCAGTACTACTGCTTGAACTCGTGTTCGTCCTCGGCGGCTGGGAGTTCGCGCCGCAGGCCATGACCCTACGCCTGAGCAGCACACCGGGCGCGGTCAGCAACACCCAGGCGCTGGGACGGCTGATCTATACGGACTACATCTTCCTGTTCCAGACCGCCGGGCTGATCCTGATGGTGGCGATGATCGGCGCCATCGTCCTGACCCATCGCGAGCGCACCACCAGCAAGCGGCAGAACATTGCCCGGCAGAATGCCCGCACCGTTGCCGATACGCTGGAGATGATGCCCGTTGCCCGCGGGGCCGGCACGAACGTCACTGGCATCCTACGTCCGAAACCTGAGCCGGCCTTGGCCCTCACGCAAGACGAGCCGCATGAGCACGGTATCGGCAAGCCCGGCCCAGGAGAGCACGGATGACCACCATCGGCGTCGGCCATTATCTGTTCGTGGGCGCAATCCTGCTGGTGTTCGGGATTTTCGGCATCTTCCTGAATCGCAAGAACATCATCGTCATCATGATGTCCATCGAGTTGATGCTGCTATCGGTGAACCTGAACCTAGTCGCCTTTAGCTCCGCTCTAGGCGACCTCGCGGGGCAAGTATTTGCGCTGTTCGTGCTGACCGTCGCTGCGGCCGAGGCTGCCATTGGCCTGGCCATCGTCGTCGTCTATTTCCGCAACCGCGGCTCGATCGAGGTCGAGGACGTCACCCTGATGCGGGGCTAGACTATGCTTTATGCCGTTGCCGTTTTCGCGCCCCTGGTGGGCGCCCTTATTGCTGGCATGTTCGGCCGGCAAATCGGAGACAAGGCCAGCGAGGCCGTCACCATCTTGTGCATGTGTGTCGCAGCCGTCTGCGGTGCCGCCAGCTTCCTGCCGTTTTTGAGCGGGGACGGCCTACCGGGCGTCGTAAGCCTCGGCACCTGGATTGACGTTGAGGGCTTCCACGTCGAGTGGGCGCTGCATTACGACACGCTCTCGGCGATGATGGTGGCGATGGTGACGTTCATCGCGACGCTCATCCATATCTACAGCGTAGGTTATATGAGCCACGACGCGACAGTGCCGCGGTTCTTCAGCTACCTCAGCCTGTTCACCTTTGCCATGTTGATGCTGGTAACAGCGGATAACCTGGTGCAACTGTTCTTTGGATGGGAAGGTGTCGGCCTCGCCAGTTACCTATTGATCGGCTACTGGTACGACCGACCCAGCGCCAACCGGGCCGCAATGAAGGCCTTCGTCGTGAACCGGGTCGGCGACCTGTTTTTCGCGGTCGGGATCGCGCTGGTATTCCTGATGTTCGGCTCGGTCGAGTTCCCCGACATCTTCTCCCATGTGCACGATCACCTGAACGAGACCTACCACGTGCTGGGCAGCAACTGGCGCGCCTATGAGGTCATCGGTGTCCTGCTGTTCCTGGGTGCCTGCGGCAAGTCGGCGCAGTTGGGCCTGCACACTTGGCTGCCCGACGCGATGGAAGGGCCAACCCCGGTGTCCGCCTTGATCCATGCTGCCACGATGGTAACGGCCGGCGTCTTCCTAATGGCCCGCATGTCGCCGATCCTGGAGTTTGCGCCGGGCGCCTTGAATTTTGTGGCCTTCCTGGGCGCCACGACGTGCCTGGTCGCAGCGACGATCGGCTGCGTGCAGAACGACATCAAGCGCATCATCGCCTACTCAACCATGTCGCAACTTGGCTACATGTTCCTGGCTGCCGGGGTCGGCGCCTACCAGGTGTCCGTTTTCCATCTATTTACCCATGCCTTCTTCAAGGCGCTGTTGTTCCTCGGCGCCGGATCGGTGATCCACGCCATGTCGGACGAGCAAGATATCCGGCGCATGGGCGGCATCTGGCGCAAGATCCCGGTGACCTACGGCGTGATGTGGGTCGGCAGCCTGGCCCTGGCCGGCATACCGTTCTTCGCTGGCTACTACTCGAAGGATGCAATCCTAGAAGCGGCGTGGGCCAGAGGTAACCTGGTCGGCAACTATGGTTTCCTGTGCGGCATCGTAGCGGCGTTCCTAACGGCATTCTATTCCTGGCGCCTGTTGATCCTGACCTTCCACGGCACGCCCCGCGCCGACCGGCACACCATGGAGCACGTGCACGAAAGCCCGGCAGTTATGCTGGTCCCGCTGCTACTGCTGGCACTGGGCGCCATCGTTACCGGCTTTGTGTTCCGCGGCTGGTTTATCGGCGAGGACTGGCACGACTTCTGGCGCGGTGCCATCGTCAACGGTCCGACCAACACCGTCCTCAACGACATGGAGCATGTGCCACTGCTGGCATCGCTGCTGCCGACGCTCGTAGGTGTGCTTGGCATTGCGTTAGCATACTTCATGTATGTGATGCGACCGGAGTTGCCGGCCCGGATGGCGGCGGCAATGCCGCGTGTTTATGATTTCGTGCTGAATAAGTGGTATTTCGACGAGCTGTATGACCGCATCTTCGTCCGCCCGGCTGGACGCTTGGCCCGGCTGCTGTGGCAGGTTGGTGATGCCACCCTGATTGACGGCGTCCCGAACGGCATCGCCGCGCTCACCACGGACGGGTCGGCCCAGGTCGTCCGCATCCAGACCGGCTCCATCGCCGTTTATGCCTTCACCATGCTGATTGGCCTTGTCGCGCTGGTCAGTATCTTCCTCGTATACCGGTAGGCCTGCCTCACCATGACCAACGCCGCCGGCTTTCCAATCCTGTCCCTGCTGACCTGGCTACCCCTGGCCGGCGGGTTGTTCATCATGACCGTACGTGGCACAGATGAGGTGATCGCCAGCAATGCCCGCTGGGCTGCACTGTGGACCAGCCTGATCGTGTTCGCGATTTCCCTGGTGCTGTGGGTCAAGTTCGACACCACCAACTCCGGGTTCCAATTCCAAGAAAGCCTGTCCTGGCTGCCGGAGTTCGGGGTCGGCTACCGCATGGGAGTGGACGGCATCTCGGTGCTGTTCGTGCTACTGTCCACCGCGCTGACCCCGGTTTGCATCCTGGCAAGCTGGGAGGCCATCACCGTCCGGGTCCGCGAATACATGCTCGCCTTCCTGGTGCTGGAAACCATGATGGTCGGCATGTTCTCCGCCCAGGACTTCATTGTGTTCTACATGTTCTTCGAGGGCGTGCTGATCCCGATGTTCCTCATCATCGGGGTGTGGGGCGGGCCGCGCCGGGTTTACGCCAGCTTCAAGTTCTTCCTCTATACCCTCGCCGGCTCCATCCTGATGCTGCTAGCGCTGTTGGCGATCTGGCGTCACGCCGGTACGACAGACCTGGCCGTCCTGATGCACACGCCCTTTCCGGCGCGTATGCAGTTCTGGTTGTTCCTGGCGTTCTTCGCGTCGTTTGCAGTCAAGGTGCCGATGTGGCCGGTCCATACCTGGCTGCCGGACGCCCACGTCGAGGCGCCGACCGCCGGCTCTGTCATCCTGGCGGGCGTGCTGCTGAAGATGGGAGCCTACGGCTTCCTGCGTTTCTCGGTGCCGATGCTGCCGCAAGCATCGCAATACTTTGCGCCGCTGATGTTTTCGCTTGGCGTCATCGCTGTGATCTACACGTCGCTGGTCGCCTTCGCGCAGACGGACATGAAAAAGCTGATCGCCTATTCGTCCGTGGCGCACATGGGGGTGGTAGTCATCGGTATCTTCACCTTCAACGCCCAGGGCGTGCAAGGGGCGCTGTTCCAGATGCTGTCGCACGGCATTGTCTCGGCGGCGCTGTTCCTGTGTGTCGGCGTGATCTACGACCGCATCCACACGCGGGACATCGCACGGTATGGCGGCCTGGCCGGGCGCATGCCGGGCTATGCGCTGATGTTCATGGTGTTCACGATGGCCAGCGTCGGGCTGCCGGGCACCTCCGGCTTCGTGGGCGAGTTCCTGGTGCTGGTCGGCGCCTTCAAGGTCAGCCTGTATCTCGCCTACCTCGGCAGCTTCGGCATGATCCTCGGGGCGGTTTACATGCTTTACCTGTATCGCCGGGTGATCTTCGGTAAGCTGACGCGGGACGACCTGCGCGGCATCTTGGACCTATCGCCGCGGGAGATCGCGATCTTCGCGCCGCTGGTCGGGCTGACGCTGTGGATGGGCGTCTATCCCAGCAGCTTCACGCAATTCTTCGACGCCACGGTGCATGCGATGGTCGAGCAGCATATAGCGGCTATGGCCGCACCACAGCTTGCAGGGATCGCGCCATGACCGCTGCCGTGATGAACTGGGGAGCTGCGGCGCCGGAGATCGCGTTGGCCGTCTGCGCCATGGCGATCCTGATGTTCGGTGTCCTGAAGAAGCCTGACCCGGCATTCTTCTGCACTATGCTGTCCTTGGCCGCCCTGATGCTGACGGGTGTGTTGGCGCTATCCACCCCATACGGGACCGCCTACCGCGGGCTGTTCGTGGTGGACGGTTTCAGCACGTATATGAAGCTGCTGATCCTGGCCGGTGCCGGGCTGAGCGCGGTGTTGGCGCTGGACTGGAACGTGCAGGCAGGGATCAGCCGGTTTGAGTTCCCAGTGCTGATCCTGCTGTCCACGACTGGCATGATGATCATGTGCAGCACGGCCAGCCTGATGACGCTTTACCTTGGGTTGGAGCTGCAGTCCTTGGCGCTCTACGTGCTGTGCGCCTTTGACCGGGATAACCTCCGCTCCGCCGAAAGCGGCCTCAAGTTCTTTGTGCTGGGCGCATTGGCGTCGGGGTTGCTGCTGTATGGCATCTCGCTCTCCTACGGCTTCGCCGGCACCATGCAGTTCGGCGAGTTGGCTCAAGCGCTCACCGACCCGGCGAGGGCATCTGCTGGGCTGATCGTCGGCATCGTGTTCATCATCGCCGGGCTGGCGTTCAAGCTCTCGGCCGTGCCGTTCCACATGTGGACCCCGGATGTGTATGAGGGTGCGCCGACGCCGGTGACGGCGTTCATGAGCACGGCGCCGAAGGTTGCCGCCATCGCCCTGTTGCTCCGCGCGCTGGAGGTGCCATTTGGCCACCTGAATGCGCAGTGGACCGGGATCATCGTCCTGGTCAGCATCGCCTCCATGCTGCTGGGGTCGTTGGCTGCGATTGGGCAGACCAACATCAAGCGGCTGATGGCGTATTCCAGTATCGGCCACATGGGCTATGCCCTGGTCGGCTTGGCGGTCGGCACATCCGAGGGCATACGCGGCGTGCTGATCTACATGGTGACCTACGTCTTCATGTCCGCCGGAGTGTTCGCCTGCATCATCGCCATGCGCCGCCGCGGGCGTTCGTTGGAGCAGATCAGCGACCTGTCCGGCCTGGCGACGACGGACCCGGGTCTGGCGCTGGCGATGACGGTCTTCATGTTCAGCATGGCGGGCATTCCGCCGTTCTCCGGCTTTTTCGGCAAGTTGTATGTGTTTCTGCCGGCGGTGCAGTCAGGTTATTGGACGCTGGCCGTCATCGGCGTGCTGACCAGCGTGGTCGGGGCTTACTACTACCTGCGTGTGATCAAGGTGATGTACTTCGACAAGGCGGAGCCGGCGTTTGACGTGCGCTCGCCCTCCGTGTCGTTCGTTGCCGGCATCGGGGCACTGGTGACGACCCTGTTCTTCGTGTTTCCGGCGCCGCTGGTGGCCGCCGCGCAGTCCGCGGCGCGGGTGCTGTTCGGTTGAACCCGGACGCGCCGCCAGACTGGCGGCTGCGTCGGTATGAAAGCATCGAATCGACTTCGGACCTGTGCGCTACCCTGGCTGCGGCAGGCGAGCCGGACCGGCTGGCGGTGCTGGCGGCCCGGCAAACCCATGGACGCGGCAGCCGCGGCCGCATCTGGCAGACCCTGCCAGGCAACCTCGCACTGTCAGTGCTGCTGCGTCCTGCGGGACCGGTCGCACATGTAGGGCAGTGGGCCCTGCTGTCTGCCGTCGTCTTGGCCGAGGCGATCGAACTTGCGGCGCCGGGCACGGTAGCGCGGGTCAAATGGCCGAATGACGTGGAGCTGGCCGGTGCCAAGGTTGGTGGCATCCTGATTGACGCCGCCGTGGGCAACGAGGGTCGGCTTGCATGGCTGGTGCTTGGCTTCGGGGCCAACCTCGCCGCTGCCCCGGATCTGACCCGGCCTGTGGCGTCAGTGCCAGGCGCACCGAACCCGGACGGCGTCGCTTCAATCCTGCTCGCCCGCCTGGACCACTGGGACCGCGTGCGCCTGTTGGACGGCTTCGCCCCGATCCGTCGCGCCTGGCTCGAGCGCGGCCCGGTTCCTGGTGTCCACATGCGCGTGCGCTGGGGCAACAAGGACCTGGGTGGCACGTTTGCTGGTCTTGGAGACGACGGCGCCCTGCTTCTGCAATCCGGCGGACAGGTCCGCGCGCTGCAAACAGGCGAGATCCTGCAATCCCTAGGGGAATAACCCGTGCTTCTCGTTGTGGATGCAGGAAACACCAACGTAGTCTTCGCAGTGCACGACGGCGCAAGCTGGCGCGGTATCTGGCGCATCGCGACGGAACCGCAGCGCACATCGGATGAATATGCAGTCTGGCTGCTGACCCTGCTGAACCTGTCAGGCCTGAAGCAGGCGGAGATTGACCGTGCCGTCATCGGCACGGTCGTTCCCGCCGCCTTGTACCACCTGCGCCGCCTGTGCCGCGACTGGTTCAGCTCGGAGCCGCTGGTAGCCCGCTCCAACCTCGACTGGGGCTTTGAGATCAAGGTGGACAATCCGGCCGAAGTCGGCGCCGACCGCCTGCTCAACACGCTGGCGGCGCATCAAGCCCATCGCGGACCCCTCATAATTCTGGACTTCGGCACCGCGACGACGTTCGACGTCGTAGACAAAAAGGGCGCCTACCTCGGCGGCGTCATCGCACCCGGTATAAACTTGTCCATCGAGGCGCTGCACAAGGCCGCTGCCCGCCTGCCTCGGATCGGCATCGGCCGGCCGCAGGCGGTGATTGGGCGCAGCACGGTCCCAGCCATGCAGTCAGGCATCTATTGGGGCTACGTCGGCCTGGTCGAAGGACTGGTGACCCGCATACGGGCCGAGCATGAGGAGCCGATGCGCGTCATCGCCACCGGCGGCTTGGCACCCTTGTTGGCCGAGGGCACGACCGTCATAGACCTGATTGACCCCGATCTGACTTTGGATGGTCTCCGCTTGTTGGCGGACCGCAACCCCGCCCCCACATCAGGACGTGACAGAATAAGACCTAACGAAGGCGATTAGATGGACGTTTACAGCGGTGATCTGGCCTTCCTGCCCCTGGGCGGGACGGGCGAGATTGGCATGAACCTAAACTTATACCGCGCCAGCGGCAAATGGCTGGCCATAGATTGCGGTATTGGCTTCGGGGGCCAGGATAACCCCGAGGTCGAGATCATGATGCCGGATCCCGGCTTCATTGCCGACCGGCGGGATGACTTGTTGGCCCTGGTCATTACCCACGCACATGAGGACCATATCGGCGCGGTCTCCCATTTGTGGCGGCAACTCCGCTGTCCCGTTTACGCGACGCCATTTGCGACCGCTGTGCTCAAGCGCAAGCTGGGCGAGGTGGGGCTGGTCAACGAAGTCCGCATCCACACCATTCAGCCCGGCGGCACCTTTCAGATTGGGCCGTTCGACCTGCAATTCCTCTCGGTCGCACACTCCTTGCCGCAAGCGCAGGCACTGGTGATCCGAACCAAGTATGGCACCATCCTGCATACCGGCGACTGGAAGCTGGACCCGAACCCGCTGGTTGGTCCGCCAACTGACGAGGCCGCCTTTGCCAAGCTGGGCGAGGAGGGCGTCCTGGCGATGGTGTGCGACAGCACGAACGCCATGGTGGACGGGCACAGCGGTTCTGAGGGCGATGTTCGGCAGTCCCTGAGCGAACTGATCCGCGGCATCAAGCATGGCCGCGTCGCTGTAACCTGTTTCGCCAGCAACGTGGCGCGGGTCGAGAGCGTGGCGATGGCGGCGCGGGACGCCGGGCGGCATGTGGCGTTGGTCGGGCGGTCGCTCCGAAACCTGGAAACGGCGGCGCGCGAGTGCGGCTATCTTCGCGGCCTGCCTGAATTCGTGACGGAGGACGAAGCCGGCTCCATTCCGGACGACAACCTGCTGATGTTGGTGACGGGCAGCCAAGGCGAACCACGTAGCGCCCTGTCGCGCATCGCCGCGGACACGCATCCGAACATCGCGCTGGGTGAGGGTGACACTGTCATCTACAGCAGCCGCATGATCCCCGGCAACGAACGCCCGATTATCCAGGTGCAGGATGGCCTAGTCCGCCGTGGCGTGCGTGTCATCACTGATGCCGACACCATGACCCATGTGTCCGGCCATCCCGCCCGCGACGAGCTTCGTCACCTGTATAGTTTAGTAAAGCCCAAGTTCTCCGTCCCGGTTCATGGCGAATGGCGGCATTTGTCTGCGCACGCCGCCCTGGCCCAGGAGGCTGGCGCCACTCCGATCCTGCTCGAAGATGGTGATATCCTCAGCCTTTCGCCTGGCCGGCCCGAGGTCGTGGACAGCGCGCCTGTCGGCCGCTTGGCGCTGGATGGCAACCGTGTCGTGCCGCTGAATGGGGGAGTGCTCGCGGCGCGGCGGCGGATGCTGTTCAACGGTGTCGTGCTTGGCAGCTTTGCCGTGGATGCCGGCGGCAAGGTTATGGGTCAAGCCAGGGTCAGCGCCCCTGGCCTGTTTGAGCCGGATGATCCCGAAACCGCGCGAGTGACTGCCGACTTCACCCAGGCTCTGTCCGAGTTGCCGGCGGCACTGCGCCGGGATGACTCGGCGCTGGCCGACGCGGCACGCGCCGCGCTCCGCCGCGCGCTGGGCCGCCGCTTGCAGAAGCGTCCGATGGTGGATGTCCACCTTTTGCGGGTGTAGCGGAGGCCATGAACCCGTTCACTGGCATCGTGCTGTTCACCATGATTTGGTGGACAGTGCTTTTCATGGTGCTGCCATTTGGCATCCGCCCAGTTTCGGACGCCGACGATGCCACTGGTTGGCGGGGAGCGCCGGAAAAGCCGCGCATTGGGCGGAAGCTGCTGGTGACGACGCTGATCTCCGCAGTGCTCTGGGGCATAGCTTTCGCCATCATCCAGAGCGACTGGCTGTCGTTCCGCCCGGCAATGCCGAGCTTTGACCGGTGATTGGGCATCAAACCAGCCAAAGCTCAAAGAATGAGCAGCGCCGGGCTGACAGGCTCAATTATAGTGTGACGCGCGTCGCTTTCTGCTGGACGCAAAGGGCGTAGAAGCCAATCATCACGACAGAGCAGGGGCTTTGCCCGGCTCTGTCGTGTGACTGGCGTTTCCTCCCTAAACTTGGCCCGCTGCGCCGTAGCGCGCGCGGGCCTTCTTTTTTTGTTAGTCTGGAAACCATCGTCTGTCACGCGGATTCCGACAGTTTTCGACAGATCCTGTCAACAAACGGTTGTGCGCTGCACAATCATTGCTTCAATTGTTGCTATATCAATACTTATAGCCGTGGGCTGGCCGGCGCGGGCCGGGGCTTGTAGGGTCCGCGCCTTCCACCGCACCAGGACCCTCGATGCGTTTGTCCCGCTCGCTGCTGCCCACCCTTAAGGAAACTCCGGCGGAGGCGCAGATCGCCTCGCACCGGCTGATGCTGCGCGCCGGGCTGGTCCGCCAGGTGGCGGCCGGCATCTATGCCTGGCTGCCGGCAGGCTGGCGAGTGCTGCACAACATCGCGGAGATCGTGCGCCAGGAGCAGGACCGCGTCGGCGCGCAGGAGCTGCTGCTACCCACGCTGCAATCGGCCGACCTGTGGAAGGACACCGGGCGCTACGACGCTTATGGCCCTGAGATGCTACGGCTGCGCGACCGGCACGAGCGTGACCTTATCTACAGCCCAACCAACGAGCTGCTGATCGCCGACCTGATGCGCCAGTCGGTGCGCAGCTATCGCGAGCTGCCGCAAATCCTCTACCACATCCAATGGAAGTTCCGGGACGAGACCCGGCCCCGCTTCGGCGTCATGCG
The DNA here is from genome assembly GCA_964242325.1 of uncultured Acetobacteraceae bacterium. Classification (GTDB taxonomy): domain Bacteria; phylum Pseudomonadota; class Alphaproteobacteria; order Acetobacterales; family Acetobacteraceae; genus DASWOJ01. The sequence continues at coordinate 11,963 of CAXTCI010000046.1, read as the reverse complement.
CGGGCGCGAGTTCCTGATGAAGGACGGCTACTCCTTCGACCTGGACCACGCGGCAGCCGTGAACAGCTACCGCATCATGATGCTGTCCTACCTACGCACCTTTGCACGTCTAGGCGTCCGGGCGGTGCCGATGGCCGCCGATACCGGCCCGATCGGCGGCGACCTGAGCCACGAATTCCACATCCTCGCCCCCACCGGCGAAAGTCAGGTGTTCTACGACGCCGCCGTCGAGGATGCGTCCTTCGGCCTGGACGACGTGGACCACACCGATCCCGCGGCCCTGGAGCGGCTGTTCACCGCCGTCACCACGCCCTATGCCGCGACCGACGAGAAACACGACCTGCAGGCATGGGACCGCGTCCCGGCGGACCGGCGTCGGGAGGGCAGGGGCATCGAGGTCGGCCAAATCTTCAACTTCGGCACGCTGTATAGCGAGCTGGTTGGCCTGCAGGTCGCCGGCCCCGACGGCAAGCCGGTCCATCCCAATATGGGCAGCTACGGCATCGGCGTGTCCCGCCTGGTCGGCGCGCTGATCGAGGCGCACCACGACGACGCCGGGATCAAGTGGCCGGACAGCGTGGCGCCGTTCCGCGCCGCCATCCTGAACCTCAAGCAGGCTGACCCAGCCACCCAGGCCGTGTGCGAGCGGGCGTACGCTGCCATGCCCGGCCAGGCGCTGTATGACGACCGGGATGAGCGCGCCGGGGTGAAGTTCGCCGACGCCGACCTGATGGGCCATCCCTGGCAGGTGATCGTCGGTCCGCGCGGCGCGGCGGCGGGAACGGTGGAGTTGAAGCGCCGGGCCACCGGGGAGCGGCAGGAGCTACCGCTTGAGGCTGCCCTGACCCATATCCTCTAGCATGTTCGGTCCCTTCGAGCGTGCCGTCGCTGGCCGCTACCTGCGGGCACGGCGCGGCGAGCGCTTCGTGTCGGTGATCGCTGGGTTCAGCCTGGTCGGCATCGCGCTGGGGGTGGCGACACTCATTATTGTCATGTCCGTCATGGGCGGGTTCCAGGTGGACCTGCTCAACCGCATCCTGGGGTTCAACGGGCACCTCGGCGTGTATCCCAACGGCGCCGCCATGACGGACTACGCCGCCATCACCGACCGCATCCGCAAGGTGCCCGGGGTCGTAAGCGCCGCTCCGGTGGTGGACGGCCAGGTGCTGCTGCAAGGACCCGGTGGGCAGAACGCCGGCGGCCTGGTGCGCGGCATGGTGCCCGACGACTTCCGCCGCATGAAGGCGGTCAGCGACCACATCCTGGTTGGCACTTTGAAGGACTTCGAGGGCGAGGATGCCGTGGCTATCGGTGTCGGCCTGGCGCGGAAATTTGGCCTGGGGATTGGCGCCCCGCTGACCCTGGTGTCGCCCCAGGGCGCCGCGACGGCGTTCGGCACCATCCCGCGCGTGCGCGCCTACAAGGTGGTGGCGATCTTCCAGGTCGGCATGAACGAGTATGACACCTCATTCGCCTTCCTACCGATCGAGGCGGCGCAAATCTTCTTCCAACTGCCCGGCGCCGCCTCCCACATTGAGGTCTCGGTGGCGGACCCGAACCAGGTCCGCCAGATCAGCCACGCCATCACGGACGCCTTCGCCGGCACTGACCTGCGCGTGGTGGATTGGCAAGCCAGCAACAACAGCTTCTTCGCGGCGGTTCAGGTCGAGCGGAATGTGATGTTCCTGATCCTGACGCTGATCATCCTGGTGGCAGCATTCAACGTCGTGTCGTCGCTCATCATGATGGTAAAGGACAAGACGCGGGACATCGCGGTGCTGCGCACCATCGGCGCCGGGCGCGGCGCGGTGATGCGCATTTTTCTGATGGCCGGGGCCAGCATCGGCGTGACCGGCACCTTGCTGGGCGTCGTCATCGGCGTGCTGTTCTGCCTGAACATCGAGACGATCCAGGGCTGGGTCGAGGCGGTGACCGGCACCAAGGTGTTCAGCCCCGAGGTGTATTACCTGACGCACCTGCCGTCGAAGCTGAACCCGCACGAGGTCTTGCAGGTGATGCTGATGGCGCTGTCGCTATCACTGCTGGCGACCCTGTATCCAAGCTGGCGCGCCGCCCGCACCGACCCGGTGGAAGCCCTGCGGCATGAGTAGCCCGCTTGCCCTCCGGGGCGTCAGCCGCGCCTACCGCAGCGGCGATGCCGAGCTGCACGTGCTGCGCGGCGCCGACCTGGAGCTTCATGCCGGAGAGATCGTGGCGCTGGTCGCCCCATCCGGCACCGGCAAGAGCACGCTGCTGCATTTGGCGGGCCTGCTGGAGCGCCCGGACAGCGGTGTCGTGCTGGTGGACGGTCGCGATGCGGGCGGCCTGCCTGACCCGGACCGCACGGCGATCCGGCGGGACCGCATCGGCTTCGTCTATCAGGCGCATCACCTGTTGGCGGAGTTCACCGCCGCGGAGAACATCGTGCTGCCGCAGATGATCGCCGGCCGGCCCCGGCGACAGGCGCGGGAGCGGGCGATGGCGCTGCTGACCGCCTTCGGCCTGCCGGCACGGGCCGGGCACCTGCCGGGCAAGCTGTCAGGCGGCGAGAAGCAACGGGTCGCCATCGCCCGCGCCCTCGCCAATGCGCCTGCCGTGCTGCTGGCTGACGAGCCGACCGGCAACCTGGACGTCGGAACCAGCAACATCGTGTTCGAGGAACTGCTTAGAATGGTGCGGCAAGAAGGAGTCGCAGCCTTGATCGCCACCCACAACCCGGACCTCGCCTCCCGCATGGACCGCCGCGTGACCCTGCGCGACGGCTTGATCGTGGAGGCCTGAATGCCGCACGCCAATTTCGTTCACCTACGCGTACATTCCGCCTATTCGCTGAGCGAAGGCGCGATCAAGGCCGACAAGATTGCCGCCCTGGCGTTGGCCGAGAAGATGCCCGCGGTGGCCATCGCCGACACCGGTAACCTGTTCGGTGCGCTGGAGTTCAGCCAGTCCTGCACGTCCAAGGGCGTGCAGCCCATCATCGGCTGCCAGGTGTCGCTGGTGCGGGTGGAAAACCCACGTCTGGCGCCCGACCCGATCGTGGTGCTAGCGCAGGACGCGACGGGGCTGGCGAACCTGCAGCGCCTGTCGTCGCTCGGCTTCATGCAGGGCGACCCGGCCGACCCGCAACTGCCGTTGGACGTGCTGCTGTCCCACGCCGAGGGCCTGATCCTGCTGACCGGCGGCACCCGCGGCCCGATCGCGCGCATGTTGGCGGAGGGCCGGCGCCCCGACGCCCTGGCGCTGCTGTCCCAGATGGCGGAGGCGTTCCCGGGCCGCTGCCTGATGGAGTTGCACCGGCACGGCCTGGCGTTGGAAAAGGCCATTGAACCCGGCCTGATCGGCGTCGCGGACGAACTGGGTCTGCCGCTGGTCGCTACGAACGAGTGCTTCTTTGCCGCCCTCAAGATGCATGAGGCGCACGACGCCCTGCTGTGTATCGCCGATGGCCGCCAGGTCGGCGAGGCGGAGCGGCGCCGGGTGTCGTCGGAAGCCTGGTTCAAATCCGCCCGCGACATGCGCCGGCTGTTCAAGGACCTGCCCGACGCCTGCGACAACACCCTGGCCGTCGCCCGCATGTGCGCCGTCATGGCGGAAAGTCGCAAGCCGCTGCTGCCGATGTGCCCCAAGGTCCGTCCCGGCCAAACCGAGGAGGAAACCGTCCGTGCCATGGCCGTCGAGGGCCTAGTCCGGCGCATGGACGCCGCCGGCGCCGACCCGGCCACCCGCAAGGTGTACGAAGATCGGTTGGAGTATGAGTTGGGCGTCATCGCCCGCATGGGCTTCCCCGGCTACTTCCTGATCGTGGCCGACTTCATCCAGTGGGCGAAATCGCAGGACATCCCGGTAGGGCCGGGTCGCGGCTCCGGCGCCGGGTCGGTCGCGGCCTGGGCGCTGACGATCACCGACTTGGACCCGCTGCGCTTCGGCCTGCTGTTCGAGCGGTTCCTGAACCCCGACCGCGTGTCCATGCCGGACTTCGACATCGACTTCTGCCAGGACCGGCGGGACGAGGTGATCGACTACGTGCGCCGGGAATACGGCGCGGACCGGGTGGCGCAGATCATCACCTTCGGCAAGTTGCAGGCCCGCGCCGCCGTGCGCGACGTCGGCCGGGTGCTAGGGATGCCGTTCGGCCAGGTGAACCGGGTGGCGGAGCTGATCCCCAACAACCCGACTCAGCCCGTCACCCTGTCTCAGGCGATAGACGGCGAGAAACGCCTGCAGGAGATGCGCGACAGCGACGAGAACATCCGCCGCCTGTTGGAGGTCGCGTTGCAGTTGGAGGGACTGTATCGCCACGCCAGCACCCATGCCGCCGGGCTGGTGATTGGCGACCGCCCGCTGATTGACCTGGTGCCGCTGTATCGCGACCCCAAGGCCGACACCCTGGTGACCCAGTACTCGATGAAGTACGTGGAACAGGCGGGACTGGTGAAGTTCGACTTCCTGGGCCTGACGACCCTGACCATCCTGCAGCAGGCCGTCCGCATCCTGCGTGACCTGGGCGAGCCGGTGGACCTGGACCGCCTGCCGCTGGACGATGCCAAGACGTTCGAGATGCTGGCCCGCGGCGACGGCGGCGGGGTGTTCCAATTCGAGTCACAGGGGATGCGCGACGTCCTGCGGCAAATGCGCCCGGACCGGTTCGAGGACCTGATCGCCGCCGTCGCGCTATATCGCCCGGGACCGATGGCCAACATCCCCGACTATTGCCGCCGCAAGCACGGCGAAGCGTGGGAAGCGCCGCACCCAGAAATCCGCGACATCCTGGCCGAGACCTATGGAATCATGGTCTATCAGGAACAGGTCATGCAGATTTCCCAGACCATGGCGGGCTACAGCTTGGGGGCGGCCGATCTGCTGCGCCGGGCGATGGGCAAGAAGATACGCTCGGAAATGGAGCAGCAGCGCCAGGTGTTCACCAGCGGCGCCACGGGCCGGGGCATTCCGGCGGCCAAGGCGACCGAGGTGTTCGACCTCATGGCGAAGTTCGCCGACTACGGCTTCAACAAGAGCCATGCCGCGGCCTATGCGCTGCTGTCCTATCAAACCGCCTGGCTGAAGGCGAACCATCCTGTCGCCTTCCTGGCCGCGTGCATGAATCTGGCGATCAGCAACACCGACAAGATCGCGGCCCTACGGCAAGAGGCTCAGCGCATGGCCATCGCGGTGCTGCCGCCGGACATCAACCGCAGCGGCGCCGACTTCCGGGTGGAGATCGGCGAGGACGGCAAGGGCAGCATCCGTTACGCGCTGGCGGGGGTGAAAAAGGTGGGGTTCGCGGCGATGCAGGCCGTGGTGGCGGCGCGTGGGGAGCGGCCGTTTGCGGATCTGGCGGAGTTTTCGGCGCGGATCGACCCGCGGCAGCTCAATAAGATGCAAATCGAGAACCTGGCCCGCGCCGGCGCCTTTGACGGCATCGCGGCGAACCGCGCCCAGGTGTTCGCTGGCGCTGACTTGGTGCTGAAGCGCGCCCAGGCCCAGGCGGAGGAGGCTGCGTCCGGTCAGACTGGCCTGTTCGGCGGCGGCGCCAAGCCGGAGGCGCTACGCCTGCCGCCCACCCCGGACTGGCCCGGCATGGAGCGGTTGGGCTACGAGGCCGACGCCATCGGCTTCCACCTGACGGCGCATCCGCTTGACAGCTACGGCCCGTTGCTGAAGCGGCTGGGCGTGGTGCCCTCGCACGGGATGGAAGCCGCTGGGCTGGCGGGCGCAACGCGGATCAAGATGGCCGGCTGTGTAATCGGCAGCAAGGAACGCGCGACCCGTACCGGCAGCCGCATGGCCTGGGTGCGGCTGTCCGACGGTGGCGGCAGCTATGAGGTGACGTTCTTCAGCGAGGTGCTGAACGGTGCGCGCGACATCCTGAAGGCGGGGATGGCGGTGCTCGTGAGCGTGGACCTGCGGCTAGAGGGCGACAGCCTGCGGGTGACGGCAGCGGATTGCATGTCGCTGGAGCAGGCCGCCAGTGATGCTGGGGCGGGGATGCGGGTGTGGCTGGATAAGACGGAGGCGGTGCCGCATATCCGGGCGCTGCTGGCGCGGGAAGGGAAGGGGAAGGGGCGGGTTACGCTGGTGCCGCGGATTGATGATGCTCAGGCGGTGGAGATCGCCATTCCTGGCGGGTTTCAGGTAACGCCTCGGTTGGTGCAGGCGTTGAAGGTCGTGCCGGGGGTGGAGCGGGTTGAGGAGGTTTGAAGCAGCAGCGGTTTAGGTAAGTTGGGCAAAGCAGCCCCACGCACATGGGCGAAGCGGTTTCTTACTCTTAGATCAGGACGGGTTTCGTGTTGCCCAGACTATATCGACAATCTTTTCAGGCGAAGGCTCCCATTCCGCAATGTCCCGGCCACCCTCCCAAGTCCATGTGTTCTCGTCGAAGCCGGGGGGCCAATAGATCAAGTTGAAGGCGCCCGGAAGATGAGCATCCAAAATCATCCCATAAGCATCGCACTCTTCGACGGGTCTTCCGTTCAAATCCATCGCGCGCCGGGCGACTTCGACCAACTCAGCCTTGGTCGCTCCAAGTACGAGTTTGATGCGCTGCTTGCGAAGGATACGTCGCACCCAGGTCTGACGATCCTCAGCGCCGTATCTGCCTTGGAAGTCGCGGTAAAAGAGGTTCGTGCCTGCCAACTGGTTGAATAAGGCGAGGTCCCGTTGTGAGCTATCGTCACACCGGCCGTCCATGCATCCTTGATCGAGCCGATCCGCGATTTCCGCCAATTGGGCAACATTTGCCTCGTCGAGTTTGGGTGGTGTCAGCCCGGTCCGAAGGTCCAAAGCTTCCTTGCCTCTCTGCTGCTCCGCAGCGCTTTGCCGCTTGGCCGAGCCTATAAGGGAAGCCTTTGGCGGGGAACAGGTTGAGAGTAGGAGTGGCGTGGAAAACGAGACTGTCACCCCTTGGCGCTCGTCAGTCCGGCCGAACTGGGCTTAATTCGCGCTTCCGGGTTGCGCACATTTCTGCCGGAGCTGCCCAGCTTTTTCCGGTGCTGACCGAAGCCTAACTGGAACGTGAAAGCCAACACCGCCAGGTCCCATCCTCCGCTTGCGAGTGCAACGGGCGTTCTTGGACAGGTATACGGTGCAGCACGCTGGCGGACATTGCATCCAGGGCCTGGTGCCATAGAGCCGGCCCCCACGGAAAGGCGATGGAACACATCACATATCAATTTTTTACTGGGATAAAGCTTCTCCTGCTTCAACCTCCCAAACCCGACAGTCGCGTCTGCCGCACATCCGTCGCCGGAAATGACGCGAACGCCCGCTGCGCAGGCCGCCACTGCACCGGTGTAGCGGCGGCCCAGCCCTACTACCCCCCGGGCAGCAAGTCCTCAATCAAGATTGGCGTCTTCCGAACCCGTATCCCCGTCGCATGATAAACCGCATTCGCAATTGCCGCCGGCATTCCGACAATGCCGATTTCTCCAACCGCCTTCGCCCCAATAGCGTTCACGACTGTATCGGTCTCGTCAATGATCTCCGCCGTTACCTCCCCAATGTCGGCATTGGTCGAGATATGATACCCGGCCAAGTCCTGGTTGGCGAAGCGAGCACGCGGACGGTCCACCTGCGTTTCCTCCAGCAGAGCAAAGCTGGCCCCCCAGATCATGCCGCCCACCAGGTTGCTCCGCGCCGTGCGGGGATTGATGACCCGCCCGCAGGCAAACGCGCCGACCATACGCGCCACGCGGATCGTGCGCAGCAGCGGGTCCACCCGCACCTCGGCGAACTGCGCCCCGAACGAGTAGATGGCATGGGTGTCGGTAATCGGCCCCTCGATGGCGAACCCACCCAGCAAGCCATACTGAGCCTTGTCCGCAGGCATGCTGCCCGGCTTCCACTCCGCAGACGCATCGAGCGAACCCGCGGGCGTAGCCTTCAGCACATCGGCCAGGCTGTGCGCCGTCCCGTCCGCAGCCACCACATGACCGCCAGCAAATTGCAGCGTCGCCGGATCACGGCCTGCAAACGGACCGTTCTCCGCCGTGGCAGCCTGCAGCAGCTTCTCCCGCAGCGCCATCGCCGCCATGTGCACCGCCGACCCGGCAGACCCAGTGGTGACGGAGCCTCCCGACATCGGGCCAGACGGCAGGCCGCTGTCGCCCAGCTCCACCCGCACATGATCGTCGGCTACCCCCAGCACGTCGGCCGCGACCTGGCCCAGCACGGTATAGGCGCCGGTGCCCACGTCATGCGCCGCCGTCCGCACCCGCAGCAGCCCGTCCCCTGTCAGCGCAACATGGGCAGCCGATGGCACCATGGCCGACGGATACGTCGCCGTGGCGCAGCCGTAGCCGATTAGCACTCCATCCTCGGTCTTCATGGAGCCGACGCCCGGCGTGCGCTTGTCCCAGCCGAACAGTTCGGCGCCGCGCCGGTAACACTGCACCAGGGAACGGCTGCTCCAAGGCAGGCCCTTTACCGGGTCCACCTTCGGCTCGTTCTTGATCCGCAGTTCGACGGGGTCCATGTCGAGCGCCACGGCCAGTTCATCCACTGCGCTCTCGAACGCGAAGAAGGACGGCGCCTCGGCCGGAGCCCGCTGGAACCCCGGCGTGTTGACGTCGGTGGCGATCGTGGACTCCGACGTGCGTATGTTGGGGACGTCATACATTCGCGTGGTGACGTTGGTGCCTGGAAAGGCGATGTGGTCAATTTCCGAGCTTTGCCCAATCGCCTCGTGAATCACGGCGGTCATGGTGCCGTCGCGCTCGGCGCCAAACGCAATCCGGTTGCGGGTGGCCGGGCGGAACGAGCCGACCGTGAACATCGCGTCCCGCGGCACCACCAGCTTGACCGGGCGGCCCAGCCGCTGCGCCGCCGCGGCAACCAGGATGGTGTGCGGCAGCAGGGTCGCCTTGCCGCCGAACGCACCGCCGATATAGGGCGACACCACATGCACATCCTCGGCCGGAATGCCGAAGATTGTGGCCAGGGCGGCGCGCTGCCCGATCACCCACTGGCTCGGCGACTCCACCGTCAGCTTGCCGTCATTCCAGCTTGCGGTCGTGGCATACAGCTCCATCGGATGATGGTGCTGCGCCGGAGTGACGTATTCCTGGTCCACCCGCACCGGCGCCCGAGCCAAGGCAGCATCTGCGTCTCCGACCACCACCACCGGCTCGCCATCCGGCTTGGAGGTGCGGTCCGGGTCGTCCATGGACGCGGCGGCATGCTGGGTTGCATACTCCAGGTTCAGCGCCCGCGCGGCCTGCTCCGCCGCCTCCGTCGTGTCTGCGACCACCAGGCCAACGATCTGCCCGGCGTAATGCACCTCATCCGACGTCAGCGGCATGAAGGAGGACTGCATGTGCCCGCCCTTCATGATGAACGTCTCGGAGCCAAGGTCCCGGTTCATGCTGCGGTGGGTCAGCACGAGCTGCACGCCGGGCACCGCCTCCGCCGCCGCAGTGTCCACCCGGGTGATGCGTCCGCGCGCCACTGGGCTGAGGGTCAATGCCGCATAAGCAGTGCCGGCATGGCCGTAGTCCGCGGCATAGCGTGCGGCGCCGGTGGCCTTCGCCGGGGCGTCGCGCCGGACGATGGGAGTGCCGATGCTTCCGTCCATGACTTATATCCTCTTGCTGGCCACGAGCGCCGCGCGTGCGACGGCTCGGGCGCCGAGTTCGATCTTGAAGGCGTTCCCACCACGCGGCCTGGCGTCCACGAAGGCGGCATGGCCGGCAGCAAGGGCGGTTTGCTCGGTCAGCGTCATGCCGGTCAGCGCCGCCTCAGCCGCTTGGGACCGCCATGGCTTGGTCGCCACCCCGCCGAGCGACACGCGGGCATGGCGCACGTTATCCCCATCCATCTCCAGGGCGACGGCCGCTGAAACCACGGCATAAGCATAGCTCTGCCGGTCGCGCACCTTGATGTAGGTGGAGCGCCGCCCGGCGGGGGTCGCCTGCACCAGGATCGCGGTGATGACCTCGCCGGGCCGCAGCGTGGTCTCCCTTGCCGGGTCATCGCCGTAGGCGACGTGAAGCTCGCTGAACGGGATCGTCCGCATGCCGGACGCCGACCGTATCTCGATGGACGTGTCGAACGCCGCGAGCGCATAGCCCCAATCACCGGGGTAAGTCGCAATGCAACGCTCGGACGTGCCGAACAGCGCCATCTCCCGCGTCACGCCGTCCAGCGCGGCGCAGCCGCTGCCGGGCACGCGCTTGTTGCAGGCGGACACGCCGTCGCGGAAGTAATAACACCGGGTACGTTGCAACAGGTTGCCGCCGACCGTCGCGGCATTGCGGATCTGCGGCGAGGCCGCAAGCTGCAGGCTCTCGGCCAGCGCGGGATAGTTGCGCAGCAGGACCGCATCCCCCGCCACGTCCGCCATGCGGGCCAGTGCACCGAAGCGCAGCACCGAACCGGACGTGTCGAAGCCAGCGAGTTCGTCCAGGTGGCCGATGTCCACGATCCCCGACGGAGCCGACAGGTCCCCGCGCATCAGGTCCACCATGGTGGTGCCGCCGGCCATCAGCGCGGCCCCGGGCGCCTGCGCCAGGTGGAAGGCTTCTTCCAGCGTGGCGGGGCGGGCATAAGTGAAGGGCTGCATATCAGGCCGCCTGCTGCGCGACGTCGCGAACCGCGGCGACGATGTTCGGGTAGGCGGCACAGCGGCATAGGTTGCCGCTCATGTATTCGCGTATCTCGGCGTCACTGCCGGCGTGACCCTCCTCGATACAGGACACCGCCGACATGATCTGGCCCGGCGTACAGTAGCCGCATTGCAGCGCGTCATGCGCCACGAACGCCGCCTGCATCGGGTGCAGCGCCCCGTCGGCGCCAGCCAAGCCCTCAATGGTCCGGACTTCACGCCCAGCGGCAGAAGCGGCCAGCACCAGGCAGGCCAATTGCCGCCTCCCGTTGATGTGGACCGTGCAGCACCCGCAGGTGCCATGGTTGCAGCCAACCTTAGTACCAGTCAGGCCCAGGTGGTCGCGGAGCGCATCAAGCAAGGTGGTACGAGGGTCCAACGAAAGCGGGTGGTCATGGCCGTTCACCCGCAGGGTAAGCGGCACCGGCGTCGCCGGGATCAGGGCATCAGGCATGGAAGGTCCTTTTGCTGAGTGTCGCAGAGTTGAGGCTGCTTCTTCATAAAAGAAGGGCGTCAGTGCGGAACTCCAAGTGAACGGGACCTGCGTCTGCCGGTTTCCGGGACGTCCCGAGCATCGTGAGATGTCCTGCGAGCGAGCCTAGCCTACTCGGCTCCGCCCTGCCGGGCGTCCAACACTCTTAACCGGCCACCTACAAGCGGGAGAGTTTGTGTTCAACGTGCCACGACGATCTGAGTGTGAGTTGGTGAAGTCGTAACGACCGGATCGTCCCGTTTACCGGGCCAAAGGTGGATATTAGACCGCAAGAGCCTGCGGTGATGAGAACTGTCGAAAAACGGCCTGTGGCCTATTCCCATGCACGCCTCCTGTTGACCGCGGGTGTGACTGGCGGGCCGCCGGGGATGCGTTGATCTTGCCTTCGCGCATCCGATCCGCCATATCACCGCTGTCCGCAACGTGCGGGCAAATTCACACGCGGGGCGCCTTTCCCGAGGGGTCACACCCAGGGTCCGGTGCCGCAAGGCCAGCCCCCGCGGAGGATCAACCGGACACCTGAAAGGTCACGCCACATGGCGATGCCAGAATTCACCCTGCGCCAGCTCCTCGAAGCCGGCGTTCACTTCGGCCACCACACCCGGCGCTGGAACCCGCGCATGGGACCCTACATCTTCGGCGTCCGCAACGCCGTGCACATCATAGACCTGCAGCAGACCGTCCCCATGCTGGACCGCGCCCTGCGCGCCGTCCGCGACGTGACGGCTGCCGGTGGGCGCGTGCTGTTCGTGGGCACCAAGCGCGCCGCGGCGGAATACGTGGCGGATAGCGCCAAGCGCTGCGGCCAGTATTATGTCAACCACCGCTGGCTCGGCGGCATGCTGACCAACTGGAAGACCATCACCGGCAGCA
>CAXTCI010000045.1:14969-31012 GCA_964242325.1 uncultured Acetobacteraceae bacterium | reverse complement strand
GAGCGCCGGTCTCCAAAACCGGAGGTTGCGGGTTCGATTCCCTCCGCCCCTGCCACCGCGTTCTCCCATCGCATCCCGCGCCGGGTTGGCGCAGCCATACGAAAGAGTTGCAAGCAGATGGCCTTGGCGATTGACCCCCTGAAGTTCGTCCGCGACGTGCGGGCCGAGGTGGCGAAGGTCACATGGCCTTCCCGCAGGGAAACGCTGGTCACCACCGGCCTGGTTTTCGCCCTGTCGGCGCTGGCGGCGGCGTTCTTCTTCATCGCCGACCAGGTGATCGGCATCGCCGTGCGTTACTTGTTCGGGTTCGGAGCCTAATCATGGCCAAACGCTGGTATGTCGTCCACGTCTACTCCGGCTTCGAGAAGAAGATCGCCCAGCAGCTCAAGGAGCTGGCGGCACAGAAGGGCCTGGCCGACATGCTGGACGAGGTCCTGGTGCCCTCCGAGGAGGTCGTCGAGGTCCGCCGCGGCCAAAAGGTCAACACGGAGCGCAAGTTCTTCCCCGGCTATGTCCTGGTAAAGATGGAGCTGACCGACCAGACCTGGCACCTGGTCAAGGAAACGCCAAAGGTCACCGGCTTCCTCGGCAGCAAGACCCGGCCGTCGCCGATCAGCGAAGCCGAGGCCGAGCGGATCATGAAGCAGAGCGCCGAGGGGGTCGAACGCGCTCGCCCCGCCGTGCTGTTCGAGATCGGCGAGCAGATACGCGTCGCCGATGGCCCCTTCACCAGCTTCAACGGCACGGTGGAGGAGGTGGACGAGGAAAAGGGCCGCGTGAAGGTCAGCGTCAGCATCTTCGGCCGTTCCACCCCGGTGGAGCTGGAATACAGCCAGGTCGAGAAGGTCTAGCCCTCCCGCAGCCGTGCTCGCCCGTTTCATCGGGCGGCTCGACCCGGCGCTGCCTTGGCTGCCGCGGCTGTTCGTCCTGGTGGCGCTGCCGTCCGTCCTCGCCATGGCGCTGCTGTTCCCGATCGGCGAGGGACCGGACGAGGCCACCCAGACCGAACGCGCCGCCTCCGTCCTCGACGGCCAGTGGATCGGCCGCCGGATGCAGCTCCCACACTTCTCGGATGGCATCCCGGTCACGGTGGCCGGAGTGGACATCAACCCGGGTTACGTCCTGCCCTTCCTGCGCCTGCCGTCGCTGCCGCTGGAGGCGCGCAAGCCGGTGACGCTGGACGCGGTTCAGGCCGCCGCAGCAAGCCGATGGCCGCACGAACGGGTGTTCATCGCGGCATCCAACACCGCCAGCTACCTGCCGCTGTTCTACCTTCCCGCTGCGGCCGGCATGGGTATGGCCGCGTTGGTCAGGGCCGGGCCGATGGAAACGGTGCTCGCCGGACGCGTCGCCAATGCGCTGTCCTGCGTGCTGGCCGGCTACGTCGTGTTGCGCTTGGCCCGGCGCGGCCGTCCCGCGCTGTTCGCGCTGCTTGCGCTGCCAATGACCCTGCACCTGGCCGCAACGATCAACCAGGATGGGCCTTTGATCACGACGGCGGCGCTGGCCGCGGCGCTGCTGCCCCGGGCCGGGGGGCGCTACTGGGTAGGCGTGGCGGCTTTGGCCTGCGTTGTCGCGGCAAAGCCCCCCTACCTGCCGCTCGCCGCCGCGGCTCTCGTGCCGCTGGATGGCGCGGCCTGGCGGGCCAGACGGCACGGCGCCGCCTGTCTGATCGTCGTCGCAGCCGGGCTGGCATGGGCGGGCGCCGCTGCCGTGTTCGCCACGGTGCCGTTCCTGCGCGCTCCCTACCATCCCGGCCCGCTGTGGCCCGGTCCGGACCTGCTGTTCCATACGAACGATCCGGCGGCGCAGTTTCAGGTGCTGCTGCACCGGCCCGCGCTGTTCCTAAGCCTGCCGTTGGACACGCTGACGCTGGGCTGGCAGTACCTCGCAAACACGGCAGTGGGCGTATTCGCGTCCTTGGACTTCTACCTGCCGGCCTGGTACTACTGGGTCTGGTATGCCGCCCTTGCCGCCGCAGCGCTCGCCGCTGCCGTCACGGCGGGCGGGCGGGCCGAGCCATCCACCCCGCGGCCTCTGGCGTCGCTCACGCTCGCGTTGGCCGCCGTGTCGTGCCTCGTCGGCCTGATCCTGCTGCAATACCTGACATGGACCGAGGTCGGTCACGCGACGGTGGACGGAGTGCAGGGCCGCTATTTGCTGCCGGTGCTCGCAATCCTGGTGCCGGCGCTGCCCGCCCTCCGGCTTCCGGCGCCGGCGGACGGAGTAGCGCGCACGGTGCTGTCGGCGCCCGCCGTCGCTGCCGGGCTGCTGGGCCTGGGCGTGCTGCCCGTGCTGATCGTGCTACGCTACTACCTGCGCTGACCACGGGGCCACTTACCGCGTCCTCTTCCCCGGGGCTGTGGCGCCTTGTTCTTTCCCAAGGCGCCTACGGCGCCTTGTTCTTCAGCGTGCGCTGCAAATCCCGCTCGATCGGCGCCAGGTCGGACGCATGGTGCTCCAGCGCCACCTCGCGCCAGTCCTCCACGTCCGACACGCGCGTCGGGTTCTCCCGCAGCAGCTCGCGCTTGATGAACGGAAATCCCGACGCCAGCAGTTGCCGCCACAGATCGCTGGTCGGGTTCATCGGCGTGCGGTTCACAGCATGGCCGCGTATCCACCGGGCATGGTGCTGGCGCGCACGCACGGCCGCGTCGGCGAGGTTCGGGCCGCCTTCCTTGAAGTCAGTCAGCAGCTCCGGATCCAGGTCGCGCACCAGGTCCTGGTAGGGCCAGATCGCCCGGCAGGTGAACCCGGCCCTGAGAAGCTGCTGCGTCAGCCCCAGCTCATACAGCCGGATCAGCCACACCTTGGCCCAGGTCGGCCGCACCTCCGCCCAGAAGCCACGCCAAACCTCGCTCGCCACCACCCGGGGGCTGAACGCCATCAGGTAGGATTGCAGGTGGTAGCGCGACTGCCAGCTTTCCGTGCAGCCCCACACGTCCGCCACGCCGAAGTCCATGCGGGACAGCAGGTCATGCAGCGGCCGCACCGGGCCGTAGACGCTATCATTGCCGATCAGCACCATCGCCGTGTTCGGGCGGGGCAGGGCGGCCTGCTCGATCCCCTCGCGCCAGGCGCCGAAGTCGTAGCCGACATTGCGCCGTATGATCACCCCGGCGCAGAGAAGCTTGACCGCCTCCATCGCCGCGGGGCGCAGCCGGCCGGAGTTGGTGACAAACAGCACCGACACCCCGGCGGCAGCCAGGCTGCGTATCTGGTGCAGCACATGTTCCCGCACGTCGCCGCCGCCGTCCCAATGGACGAAGATGCACACCCGCGGCCCCAGCGGGATCTCTCCATCCGGCCAGCGATGGACGATCTGGTTGGGGCTGCGATGGCGCATGATCTCATGCCCGATCTGCGGCAGCAGCCGGTAGCGCACGAAGCTGAGGCTGCGATGCAGTGCATCGCCGATCACGGTGCGGGGCATATCAGGCTGCGCTGGTCGGGGCGGCGTCGTCCGGGGCGACGGATGCGATCCGGGACATGATGTCGGCGGGCCAGTCCAGGTCCGGATGCGCCGCGTGTATCTCCGCCGTCAGCGCCGCGGCCTCATCGAGCGCCTCCAGCAAATCCAACGCTTGCAGCTCACCGCGCAGCGCCGCCCACCACAGGCCGGAGCCGGGCGGGCAAACCGTGCGGACCCGGGCCAAGCGGCTGCGTGCCATCGCCGGGTCGTGGGTGGCGCGGCCGTGGCGGTCGGACTGCACGTCCAGCACGCCCAGGCAGAACAGCAGATCGCGCTCGGCCTCCGACAGCGGCCGGGTGCTGCCGGGCCGGGCAAAGGGGGCGTCCATCAGGCCAGACCGCTCGGCCAAGGTGCGCGCCGGGCCATACTGGCCGGCGTTCACCAGCTTGGGCAGCGCCCAGGCGCCGATCTCCGGGCCGGGGTTCTCGTGCACTGCTTGCAGGACCACGGCCGTCACATCCTGGTCGGCGCCCATCAGGTCCAGCGCCTGCAATTCGCCGCGCAGCGCCGCCCACCACAGGCCATCCCCGGGCTCCGCGGCGGCACGCACGGCGGCAAAGCGCGGACGGGCGGCGGCAGGGTCGGCCGGCGTGCCCTGCACGTCCAGCACCGCCAAGCCGAACAGCAGGTCGCGGTCGGCATCAGCCAACGGCTGGCCCTGCGCCGGCGCCGGCACGATCTCGGCCGCCGCGACGCCCATCAGCCCGCGGGCGAGGTCCAAGTGCCCGGCATTCACCAACGCCATCAACCCGCGGCGCAGCATGTCCACCCGCCGCGCCGCGCCGCCGGTGGGCGCCAGCGGCAGGGCGGCCAGGCGCGCCACGACGCCGGGGTTGCCAGCCGCAGCGGCGCACAGCAGCGCCTCGGCCCGGGCAGTCCAGTCTATGTCCTCGGTCTGGCCGTCCTCCATCGCCAGTTCGCCCAGGGCACGGCGCATATTGGCGGCGGCCGATGCGGCCAGGGTGAACTGGCCCTCCAGCGAGGCGCGGGTCGCGCCGGCCGCCAAGCGGCGTATCCCACGGGAGTAAAGCAGCCCGCCAAGGTTCAACGGGACAAGCTGCGCCATGCGCTCCAGCCCGCAGGTTGCGACCTCGGCCGGCAGGTCGATCAGCGCATCCAGGCTCCAGCCGAACCGCGCTTCGCAGCCGCGGGTCAGCAGCGCCCAGGCCCGGTCGGCGGCGTCCATGTCGCCGTCGTTGACCGCCTCCTGGAACGCGCGTCCGGCCAGGCCCAGAAACAGGTCGCTCGCCGGGTCCAGCCTGGCCGCCCGGCCCTCCAGGTGCGAGCGCAACGCCTGGCGGAGCCGGGCCGGGTCACGCTCCAACCGCAGCGGCGCGTCGCTGGCGAAGGCGACCAGCGAATGGCTGTCCACCTCCACGTGCACATGCGCGAACCCGCCGGCCCGCAGCAGGCTGGTCAGGCTGCCGGTGCTCTGGATCACCAGATGCAGGCTGGGCGACAGCAGCGGGATCAGGATGCCCGGCGGCGTGTCCGGCCGGATGTCGTCGCCGTTCGGCGTCGTCAGGATCAGCAGGCCGCCGGACTTCAGCATCGCCCGCAGCGTGCGGACGAAGGCGGCGGTGGAGGTGACGTGCTCCACCACCTCCGACCCCATCACCACGTCCATCGTGCCGCGCGCCTCGTCGTCGTCGCGCAGGTAGCGCAGCTCGATCGGCAGCCCGAACGCGTCGCGGCCGAGGGCGGCGAGCGGCGCCGGGTCTATGCCGCGCCCCTGCCACCCGCGGGTGTTGACGGCGTAGTCGAGGCCGAAGCCGTAGCCGCAGCCGACCTCCATATACGTGCTGCCCGGTGGCGCCGCGGTCATCGCCAGCGGCTTGGTGATCAAGCCCACCCCCGCGCCCTGCTGCACGTAGAACGGCACCCGGCCGCGGTTGTTCAGCGCCGGCTCGGCATAATCCGGCGGCACCTGGTCGTCGTAGAAGTGGCAGGCGCAGGCGGGGCAGCGCAGCAGGCGCAGCCGCTTGGGCGGGTTGTCCGGAAGCTGCACGTCCACCTGCAGCACTTGCGCCTTCGGGTCCGCGGCGGCGCAGTTGGGACAGGGCTGGGCTTGCAGCGCCGCCGGGGTGGGGGCACCAGGGGGCATCCAGGCGACGGTGGGCGGCTGGACCTTGGACGGCAGGGTGGCGGCGGTGCTCGGCATGCCCGGCGTATCCCGCAGGGCGGCGGTGAAGGCAAGCGGCACCGGATCGTTGCAGGCCGCTTGGCGCGGGACCTCCAGCAACAGAGCAGATTGCAGTCGGTCAGGTCCGGGCGCAGCGACCGGACCTGACCGACTGCAAGTCTCGACTGGCACGCAAAAAAGCTAAACCGGTTTTCGTCCAGTCTGGACGCAAACCGGTTTAGGGGGACTCCAAGGCTGTGTTGAGCACAGCCGGGCGCTGCGGCACTTCTCCCGCGGACGACTTTCCATCCTGCCATGCGTTGCTGGCGCGCAGCACCGTTGCTGGCACGCGACACCGTTGCTGGAACACAGCACCAAGGATGAACCCCGTCATGCCGAACCCATCCCCCGCCATGCCGGCGCAAGCGGCGACCGAGCCAGGCCTGATTGTCCATTCACAGCAGCCCTTCAACGCCGAGCCGCCGACCAACCAGCTCCGCGCCAGCTTCATAACCCCGCGGAGCCGCTTCTACGTCCGCAGCCATGGCGACATCCCGCAGCTCGACCCGGCGGCGCACCGGCTGCGTGTCGGCGGCCGTGTCCGCGCCCCGCTCGACCTGTCGCTGGCCGAGTTGAAGGACCGGTTCCCGCCGGCGACGGTCATGGCCACCTTGCAATGCGCCGGCAACCGCCGGGCCGACATGCAGCGGGTGCGCCCGGTGTCCGGCGACCCCTGGGCACCCGGCGCCATCGGCAACGCGGAATGGACCGGCGTGTCCCTGGTCGCCGTGCTGCGCGCTGCCGGAGCCGACGAGGACGCCGCCCTGCACGTCGCCTTCGACAGTGCCGACGAGTGCAGCGGCGACGGCAAGACGTTCCGCTACGGCGCCTCGATCCCGATGGCCAAGGCCCTTGCCCCCGAGGTGCTGCTGGCCTGGGCGATGAACGGCCACGCGCTGGCATCCCAACACGGCGCCCCGCTGCGGGTGGTGGTGCCCGGCTATGCCGGCGTGCGAAGCCCGAAGTGGCTATGCGCCATCACCGTCCAGGACCACCCCAGCGACAGTCCGATCCAGGCCACCGACTACAAGCTGTTTCCACCCCATGTCACCAAGGAAACGGCCGACCCGGCGGCGGGCATGACCATCAACGCCATGCCGCTGAACAGCGCAATCTGCGAGCCTGCGCCGCACGCCCAGCTCCCGCAGGGTCCGGCGACCCTGCGCGGCTACGCCACCGCGAGCGGCCGGGCCGTCGTCCGGGTGGACGTGTCACAGGACGGCGGCAGGACCTGGTTGCAGGCAGACTTCGAGGACCACCCCGGCAGCCCGTGGTCATGGACCTTTTGGCGCGCCACGCTCGACCTGCCGAAGGGTGAGCACGAGCTGGTCGTCCGCGCCTGGGACGAAGCCGGCCAAACCCAGCCGGCGATGCCGGACGACACCTGGAACTTCAAGGGCTACCTGTCGGCCGCCTGGCATCGCGTGCCGGTGTCGGTGGGGTAGCCTCTCAGCGGCAGCGAAGGGTTGGAGCAGGTTGCAACCGGGTCCGGACCCGCAGCGAACGGATTTGATTGCCAGTCTCAGCCCGAGAACGAGAAGACCGGTCTGCGTCCAGACCGGACGCAGACCGGTCTAGTCCGCAGGCAAGTCAACTCCGGTCTTGTGCTTGCGGCCAAGCTCGACAAATGCGGATTTGATCCGCGCCAATTCTTCGGCCTTGATCTCCTCCAGGTTCAGCAGCGCCAGCCGCGCGCCTTCCGTCACGCGGAGCAGCTCGTCCACCTTCACCTGCAGCGCGTCCGTGTCGCGGTTCTGGGTGTTCTGGATCAGGAACACCATCAGGAACGTGACGATGGTCGTGCCGGTGTTGATCACCAACTGCCAGGTGTCGCTGAAACCGAAGATCGGGCCGCTGATGCCCCAGACGATCACCAGCGCCGTTGCGATGATGAAGGAGAGGGGCTTGCCGGCCCCCCGTGCCACTGACTGCGCAAGCTTGTCGAAGTTCATGTGCCGGGTTCCCTGATGTCGTCCTGCCTCGCACCCTTTACGGCGCCGGCCGTGACGTCATCGTCGGCTAAAACATGCTGCGTTCAAGCCCCTAAGTCGTCCGTACCACCCCGCGCCCGATCCCGTGATAGTCCAACCCCGCCTGCGCCATCGCCACCGGGTCGAATACGTTGCGCAGGTCCATGACCAGCTTGCCGCGCATCAACGATTGCAGCCGGGCAGGGGACAGAGCGCGGAACTCGTTCCATTCCGTCACCAGCACCAGCACGTCCGCGCCGGTCACGGCGTCGTAGGCATCGGCGCAGAACTGCACGCCCTCCGGCAGCATGTCCTTGGCGTGCACCATGCCCACGGGGTCGAAGGCGCGGACCGCCGCCCCCTGCTCCGCCAGGCGGCTGATGATGGGCACGCTCGGGGCATCGCGCATGTCGTCCGTTTCCGGCTTGAAGGTCAGGCCGAGCACCGCGACCGTCTTGCCGTGCACGCTGCCGCCCGCGGCGTGGATCACCCGCGCCGCCATCCCGGACTTGCGGGCGTCGTTCACCGCGACGGTCGCCTCCACCAGGCGGGACGGCGCCCCCCAGTCCTGGGCGATCCGCATCAGCGCCAGCGTGTCCTTGGGGAAGCAACTGCCGCCGAACCCGGGTCCGGGATGCAGGAACTTGCGGCCGATCCGCCCATCCAGGCCAATGCCGCGCGCCACGTCGTGCACATCCGCCCCGACGCGCTCGCACAGGTCGGCCATCTCGTTGATGAACGTCACCTTCATCGCCAAGAACGAGTTTGCGGCATACTTGGTCAGCTCAGCGGTTTCCAGCGTCGTGAACAGGATCGGCGCCTCGATCAAATACAGCGGACGATACAGCCGCCGCAGCACCTCGCGCGCCCGCTCGCTGTCGGTGCCGATCACCACGCGGTCCGGGCGCATGAAGTCACCGATGGCGCTGCCCTCCCGCAGGAACTCGGGGTTGCTGGCGACGTCGAACTCGCCGTCCGGCCGGGCGCGGCGCATGATCTCCTCGATCCGCCGTCCCGTGCCGACGGGGACGGTGGACTTGGTGACGACGACGGCATATCCGGTCAGCGCCTTCGCCACCTGCTCCGCCGCCGCGTTGACATAGGACACGTCGGCATGGCCGTCGCCGCGCCGAGTCGGGGTGCCGACCGCGATGAACACGGCTTCCGCCCCGGCAACCGCCGCCGCCAGGTCGTTGCCGAAGGTCAGGCGGCCGGCGGCCACGTTTTCCGCCACCAGCCGGTCCAGGCCAGGCTCGTAGATCGGGATGCGCCCGTCCGAAAGCGCGGCGAGCTTGGCCGAGTCCACCTCGACCACCGCAACCTCGACCCCGAGGTCGGCGAAACAGGCGCCGGACACCAGGCCCACGTAGCCGCCCCCGATCATTGCAATCCGCACGCTGTGTTTCCCTGTCCAATGGCGCTCAGTCGCCCGCAAAGACCACATCCGGTGTTCCGCGACCAGATCAAAGCGGCTGCAGGCATCGTTACAGCGGTGACGGTCCCCCTCGTCCCCGCACGGCGTCGTCCAGGGCATGCTGCTCCTGCTGCGCCGCGGCGGCGGCACGGCGCGCCGCCTGCTCCTTGGCCAGGGTAGCCACTGCCTCCAGCGCGGCGCGGGTCATCGCCAGCACGGCGCGGGCACGGGCAACGTCTGCCTGGGCGCGCTCACATGCTTCCCGGGCCTGGTAGGCGCGTTGGCGGGCGCCGGGCAGCCAGGCCGCGAACGCCTCCACCACGCTGTCGTCCCCATCCAGGGCACCGGCGGCAACCAGTTCGGTGGCGATGATGCGCTCGGCCTGCTTGGCCAAGTCATCGGCCTCCCCCTCGGTCTGCAGGGTGCGGGCCAGGGCGGCCAGCGCCTCCTCGTTCGCCAGGCGGCGTACGCGGGCAAGGGTGTCCAAAGGGTCACGCGGCATAGGCAGGCTCCATCGCTTCATGCAGGGCGGCAAAGGCTTCGGGGAGGGTGCTGCGCTCCCCCTTCATCTGGCGCAGCACGGCTTCGATCCGCGGGGTGAGGCGCAGCGCCTCGTCCGTCGCCGGGTCGGTTCCGGCGCGGTAGGCGCCCAGGCGCACCAGGTCCGCCATGTCGGCGTGCAGCGACAGGGTGGCACGGGCGCGGCGGACCAGCGCCGCCTCCGCCGGGTCCAGGCAGCCCGGCACGGTGCGGGACAGCGACCGCAGCACGTCCACCGCGGGGTAGCGCCCGCCCTCGCCGATGCGCCGGTCCAGGATCACGTGGCCGTCCAGGATGCCGCGCACGGCGTCCGCCACGGGTTCGTTATGGTCGTCACCCTCCACCAGAACGGTGAACAACGCGGTAATGCGGCCGGAGTCCGGCCCGCGGTCCGGCCCCGGCCCCGCGCGCTCCAGCAGGCGCGGCAGCTCTGCGAACACGCTGGGCGGATACCCGCGAGTGGCCGGCGGCTCGCCGGCGGCCAGGCCAATCTCGCGCAACGCCAGGCAGAACCGGGTCACGCTGTCCATCAGCAGCAGGACGTGCAGGCCCTGGTCGCGGAAATGCTCGGCGATCGTCATCGCGGCATAGGCGGCCTCCCGCCGCATCAACGGCGGCTGGTCGGAGGTGGCGATCACGGTGACGGCGCGGGCCAGGCCCTCGGCGCCGAGGTCGTCCTCCAGGAACTCCCGCACCTCACGGCCGCGCTCACCGACCAGGGCCAGCACCGCCACGTCGGCGTCGGCCTGGTGGATCATCTGCGACATCAGGGTGGACTTGCCGACGCCGGACCCGGCGAACAGGCCCAGCCGCTGCCCCGCCCGGCAGGTGGCGAACAGGTCCAGCGCCTTTACGCCCAGCCCAATGCGCGGGCCAAGCCGGGCGCGCGTCGCACCAGGTGGCGGGTTGGCCCGCACCGGGCGCGACGTGCCGGCCGGCAGTGCGCCGCGCCCGTCCAGCGGCTGCCCTAAGGGATCAACGACTCGTCCCAGCCACCCGTCCGAAACGGGAAGCCCGGCTCCCCGCACCCGTCCGGGACCAAACGGCAAGGTGGCGGCGCTGCGCGGCCCCAGCCCGTCCAGCGGACCGAACGCCAGCGCACGCGCCATGCCGTCCCGAAAGCCGACGACCTCCGCCGCGACGCTGCGGACGTGTCCATGACCCGATGGCGCCGCCAGGGCCGACTGGCCGTGCACGGCGATCCGGTCCCCAACGGCAAGCTCCCCCGTGATGCCCGAGACTTCGATCAACATGCCCGACACTGCCGCAACCTGGCCGGACATGCAGGGCGCGGCATGGCCGGGCAACACGGTTGCCGCCGTCCGCAAGCGATCAAGCACCTGATCCCGCCTCAAATTAGATGTTCCTTCTACTTGGAGAGACAGAGTTGGACGGGTCAGAGGGATATCCGACGCGCATAACAATAATTATGAGCGCAAGAGTAAAATAATTGTAGACAGACACACGCAAAGGTTGCAGATTTCGACTCGTCAGAACGACAAGGAACAACTCATGCGTGTGCTGGTAATTGAAGCCGATCCGATCGCTTCCCGTGGCCTAACCGTGCTGCTGCGCGGCAACGGGGCGGTGGTGGAACATGCCACCACCGGTGCTGACGGACTGGACCTTCTCCGTCATTACGAGTTCGACCTGGTGATGGTGGACATGGCGTTGCCGGACAGCGACGGGACCGAGGTGGTGCGCCGGATGCGCGCTGCCCGGATCGAGACCCCGGCCGTGGTGATGTCCGCGCAGGCTCGGGCCGACATCAAGGTGCGGGCCTTCGGCGCCGGCGCCGACGACTTCATCTGCAAGCCGTTCGACCCGGCCGAGCTGCAGGCCCGCCTGCAAGCCATCCTCCGCCGCAGCAAGGGCTACAGCCAGCCGACCCTGGTTCTGGGCAGCCTGCAGCTCAACTTGGACAGCCGCGAGGTTACGGTGGCGGACTGCCCGGTCCACCTTACCGGCAAGGAATATGCGATCCTCGAGCTGCTGGTAGTACGCAAGGGCATGGTGCTGACCAAGGAGGCGTTCCTGAACCACCTGTACGGCGGCATGGATGAACCGGAGATGAAGATCATCGACGTGTTCATCTGCAAGCTGCGCAAGAAGCTGGCGGAAGCCGGGGCGCCTAACCTGATCGGCACGGTCTGGGGCCGCGGCTACATCGTGCGCGACCCGGCCATGGTTGCTCAGCGGGCGATCACGGTGCGCGGTTCGTTGGTGGACGCCTAACAGGGCGACGCCTGGCCTGGATGGCAGGGGTGCCCGGCGCAATGCTGCCCGGGCACCCCCGTCACCACTCTAAAGCGCGCAACCGGCCGTCAACCCATGTGAGACGGCTTGGTCACGAAACAGCAACACCGGACCTGCTGACACACTCCTGCTTATGGCGTAACGGGTAAACTGCCCCGCCGTACCCGCCAGAAAGCAGCGCGAATGTCCGACACCGCCTTTCCCGCCTTCGCCTCCGCGCGCCGGCTGCCCAACGCGTTCGACCTGGTGGCGGGCGTGTGTATCGCCGGCGCGCTGGTTTACGTCGCCACTATCGCCCGTGGCACCCTGCAGCCCCTGGAAGCGGCGGGTGCGGACACCATCACCCTCGATCCCTCGGCGCTGCCGGGCTACGCGGTCCGCACGACGCTGCGGATGTTCGCGGCGCTGGTGTGTTCTCTGCTGTTCACCTTCACTTACGCGACCTGGGCAGCGAAAAGCCGGCGCGCCGGGCTGATCCTGGTTCCGGTGCTCGACATTCTGCAATCTGTGCCGATCCTGGGCTTCCTGACCTTCACGGTCGTGTTCTTCATGAGCCTGTTCCCAGGCCGGGTGATGGGGGCCGAGCTGGCGGCGATCTTCGCCATCTTCACCAGCCAGGCCTGGAACATGGCGTTCAGCCTGTATCAATCGCTGAAATCCATCCCTGCAGACCTCGACGAAGCATCCCGCAGCTACCGGCTGACCGGCTGGCAGCGGTTCTGGCGGCTGGAGGTGCCCTTCGCCATGCCCGGCCTGGTGTGGAACACCATGATGTCCATGTCGGGCGGCTGGTTCTTCGTGGTCGCCAGCGAGGCGGTGAGCGTCGGCGACTCGACCTGGAAGCTGCCGGGCATCGGCAGCTACGTGGCGCTCGCGCTGGAGCAGAAGGACATCGGCGCGGTGTTCTGGGCGATCCTGGCGATGCTGGTCGTCATCCTCGCCTACGATCAGCTGCTGTTCCGCCCGCTGGTGGCCTGGTCGGCCAAATTCCGCTTCGAGCTGACCTCGGCGCAGGACGCGGAGGACCCTTGGGTGCTCAAGCTGCTGCGGCGCACCCGGCTGCTGCGGGCGGTGTCGGGCGTCATCGGCTCGGTGTTCGATGCCTTCGGCGGCCTGCGCCTGCAATTCCGTACGGGGCCGCGGCGCAGGGCGGTACGACCGGCGTCCGCCCTGGGCGACGCGGTGTTCATGGTGGTGCTGGCGGCGGTGGTCGCGTTAGCGGTCTGGGAGATATGGCGCTTCGTGTCGGCATCGCTGACCCTACCCGACCTGTGGGAAGCGGTGGGCCTCGGCCTCATCACCCTGTTGCGCGTGGTAGTACTGATGATCCTCGCGACGCTGATCTGGGTGCCAATTGGGGTGTGGCTCGGCCTACGCCCGGCTTGGGCACGGCGGGCGCAGCCGGTCGCGCAGTTCCTGGCGGCGTTCCCGGCCAACCTGTTCTTCCCGGTGTTCGTGGGCGCCACGGTCTACTTCAACGGCAACCCCGACATCTGGCTGACGCCGCTGATGATCCTGGGGACGCAGTGGTATATCCTGTTCAACGTCATCGCCGGCGCCAGCGCCTTCCCGGGCGACCTTCAGGAAGCGTCAAAGAACTTCCAGGTCGGCGGCTGGCTGTGGTGGCGGCGGGTGATCCTGCCAGGCATCTTCCCCTACTACGTCACCGGCGCAATCACGGCGTCAGGCGGATCTTGGAATGCCGCCATCGTGTCGGAGGTCGCTGTCTGGGGCCAGGATAAGCTGCAGGCGCATGGCCTCGGCGCCTATATCGCGCAGGCGACCACGGACGGCGCGACGCCGAAGGTCGTGCTTGGCGTCGTCGTAATGTCTAACTTCGTGCTGTTGTTCAACCGGTTGCTGTGGCGCCCGTTATATGCGTTCTCCAACCGACGCCTGACCCTGTAGCCCGCCCGGACCGGAGGCCCCGCCTATGGATCAAACCGTTGCCACCGACGCACTGCTGCAGGTGCGCAGCGTCCGCCAAGCCTATCACAAGGACAGCACGGCCGATTTGGTGGTGCTGGACCAGGTGGACGTTTCCATACGCACCGGCGAGATCGTCGGCCTGCTCGGCCGCTCCGGCTCCGGCAAGTCCACCTTGCTGCGCATCATCGCCGGGCTGCTGGTGCCGACCTCCGGCGACGTGACCTGGCGCGGCCGCCCGCTGCATGGCCCGGCGGACGGGGTGGCGATGGTGTTCCAAAGCTTCGCGCTGTTCCCATGGCTGACGGTGCAGGAGAACGTGGAACTGGGGCTGGAAGCCCAGGGCGTCGTCCGGCGCGAGCGGGAGGACCGGGCCGAGGCCGCCATAGACCTGATCGGCCTCGGCGGCTACGAGAGCGCCTATCCCAAGGAGCTGTCCGGCGGGATGCGCCAGCGCGTCGGCCTCGCCCGCGCGCTGGTGGTGCATCCCGACCTGCTGCTGATGGACGAGCCGTTCAGCGCGCTCGATGTCCTGACGGCCGAAACCCTGCGCACCGACCTGATCGACCTGTGGAGCGACGGCAAGCTGCCCATCAAGTCCATCCTGATGGTGACGCACAACATCGAGGAGGCCGTGCTGATGTGCGACCGCATCCTGGTGTTCAGCAGCAACCCCGGCCGCGTCGCAAACGAGCTGCGCGTGCCGTTCCCGCATCCGCGCAACCGGCACGATCCGCAGTTCCGCCAGGTGGTGGATGACATCTACGCCCTGATGACCCGGCGGGCGCCCACCCAGCGCACCGCCGTCCCGGTGCCGGCCACGCTGGCGCTGCAACTCAATCCCGTGAGCACCAACCTGCTCGCGGGCCTGGCCGAGACCCTCGCCGCCCCGCCCTACAAGGGCCGCGCCGACCTGCCCGCCTTGGCCGGCGCCTTGCAGTTGGAGTTGGATGACCTGCTGCCGATGGGCGATGCGCTGCAACTGCTGGGTCTCGGTGTGCTGGAGGAGGGCGACCTGCGCCTGACCGACCAGGGCCGCCAGTTCGTCGAGGCGGAAACGGACGCACGCAAGCAGATCTTCGGCCAGGCCCTGCGCGGCAACGTGCCGCTGGTGGCGCAGATCCGCCACGTGCTGGACGAGCGCCCGAACCACCGTGCCGCCGCCGTCCGCTTCCGCGACGAGCTGGAGGATTTCATGTCCCCGGACTACGCCGACGAGACGCTGACGACCGCCATCGCCTGGGGTCGGTATGCCGAGCTTTACTCGTATGACGAGGAAGCGGACCAGTTCTTCCTGGACGAGGAAGAGTAAAACACCGTCAGCCACCCATGATGATTTCGTAATGAATTAAAGGTTCGGTTAAGCTTTGTCGTCCATGCTTGGTTCCATCGGGCCGGTGCTCAATGGAAAGGACTACGGCGATGAGGAAAAGGTTTTCTATAACTATGGCGGCTTTCTGCGGCGCTGCGCTATGCGCCCTCGCGCCGGCACAGGCCAGTCCGGTGAATGCGACGGTGCCGATCGCACTGTTCGACGTGGAGACGGTGGACGGCACCGACCTGTCGAACACCACAGCCCTGTCCATGGACTTCGGTTTCACCAGTTCCCGGGGAGCCGGCGACTTCCACCTGATCCCCGCAGTCACGATGGTCGTGGTCAACGGACCACTCTATTTATACTCGGCTCTCGGCGGCCTGGACGACACCGCGTTCTCGTTCAGCGTCGGGGACTACGGCACCTTCACTGAAACGGACGCGCCATACATCGTCAACAGCGGTATGACGGCCGTCTCGACCAGTATCGAGGCCTACCTGCTCGGCACCTTCTCCCCGGCAGGAACGCTGGACGGTTTCACCTCGGGGCCGGCTAGCTTCGACGTCCAGTTCACCCATAGCGTCGTCCCAAGTTACACCAGCGACGCACAGGTCGCATCGACCAGCGGCAGCGGCACCCTGGCGTCGCCGCCTGCGCCGTATATGCCGGCGGGGCCTCCGTCGCAGCCGGTGGGGGAGCCTGCATCGCTGCTCCTGCTCGGGCCGGCGCTGATCGGGATGGTGATCCGCAACCGCCGCACGCCGCAGTTGGCGTAGCGGCTACTTTTCCACGAACGCCTTCTCGATGACGTAGGTGCCGGGGGTGCTGCTGCTGCCCTCGGTGAACCCGCGGCCATCCAGCAGCGCCACCATGTCGGCCAGGAAAGCCGGGCTGCCACACAGCATCATGCGGTCATCCGCCGGGCTGATCGGCGCCAGGCCGAGGTCGCCCGTCAGCTTCGCGGAGTC
>CAXTCI010000045.1:0-14869 GCA_964242325.1 uncultured Acetobacteraceae bacterium | reverse complement strand
GGCGCCAGGCCGAGGTCGCCCGTCAGCTTCGCGGAGTCCAGCAGGGTGGTGATCCGGCCCTGATGACGGGACGGCTCGCGCGTCGTCGTGGGATAGTACAGCAGCTTGCCGCGCACGGTGTCGGCCAGCAGCTCGTCGTCCTGCAGCCGGGTGACGACCTCTTCGCCATAAGCCAACTCCGCCACCTCGCGGCAGCCATGCACCAGCACCACGCGCTCGAAGCGGTCATACACGTCGGGGTCCCTTGCAATGCTGGCGAACGGCGCGAGGCCGGTGCCGGTGCCCAGCAAATAAAGGCTGCGGCCCGGCAGCAGGCTGTCCTGCACCAGCGTGCCGACGGCCTTGCGCCCAACCAGGACCTCGTCGCCCTCCTTGATGAGCTGCAGCCGGCTGGTCAGCGGGCCGTCCGGAACCTTGATCGAGAAGAACTCAAGCTGCTCGTCGTAGTGGGGACTGGCCATGCTGTAGGCGCGCAGCAGCGGCTTCCCGTCCACGGGCAAGCCGATCATGGTGAACTGGCCCGACAGGAAGCGAAACGCCGGATCGCGCGTGGTGGTGAAGCTGAACAGCGTCGGTGTCCAGTGACGGACTCCGGTGACTGTCTCGTGCAGCAGGTTGGACATGAGTGGACCTCGGCAGGGCCGGTGCGCGGCAGAATGTGTGCGGGAGTGTGGGGCTTAGAGCCTGATATCAGGTCCTTTGGCAACCGTAGCGGCATATGGCGACGCGGTTCGGGACCGTGTAGGGCAGGTCGCCGCCCCGTTCCGGGCGACAGACCGGCAGCGCTGACCAGACGGCCCAGTGCCGCAAATCTGGTTGCGGACTGCCTTGGAACACCTCACAGTTGCCGCACCGCGGGAAGGTGGGTTCTGCATGGCTTGGAGAACAGGTCTCGCCAAGGTGGGCGCTGCGTTGGCAATTCTGGCCGCCGCCTCGTGCGCGCAGGCGCCGCCCGCATCCGCGATCCTGGATGCCGGCAAAGTGTCATCCATCGTGGTTGGCCGTTCCTCCCGGACCGACGTGTTCACGGCACTGGGGAGCCCTACCCGCACGCAGCAGAGCCTTGCCGGCGAAAGCTGGGTATATGAGGCCAAAACCGACGACTCCCGCAGGCAGCGGCTTATGAGTGGCGCGGCGGCGGCGTCCGGGGTGGCCGGCGCCTTCGTGCCATACCTGGGGCTTGTCGGCTCGGGCCTCGGGCTGGCGAACGCCTCCGGGGACATGGGCCGGCGGGAGGCGGATATGGTCAGCATGACAGTGGACTTCGGAGCCAATGGCCTCGTGCGGGATTGCACCTACAGCAGCACGGCGGTGCCGGCGGGGATGCCAGGCGCGGTAGCCGGGGCTGCGGGGCCGCCAGGATGCCAAAAGCCTTATTCTGCCACCCCAACCCGATCATAACGGGTGTTCCCTGCAAAACGCGGAATGCAGCCCTCGCAGGCATACCGGCCAGTGCCGACTGCTGGTGCGACATCCAGGCTGTGGGCATGGCAGATGCGGTCCTGAACCGTGCCGCGGCATCGTCCCGCCAAGGATGGCGGCCATCACTGGCCACGGCATGGTGGCCCGAGCAGCCAAGCAAACCTCTGGAGGTTTGCCCACAGATCAAGTGCTAACGACGCGTCATAAAGCAGTCGCAACGCTAAGCAGGCTTGCGCGGCCTGTCACACAGATGGCCTGCGGCGGTGCCAGGGATCGTGTCCCATGTCGCGCAAGCCTGCTCGGCTTTTCATCTATGCGCAGACCTCCAGAGGTTTGCTTCGAAATAAACAGCAATATCAGAGTTTTATGTTTCCAAGGCAGAGTGTCTGTTCCGTAACGACCCTTTTAAGCAGGCTTGCGCGGCCTGGCAGCGCCTCAGGCCACCTGCGCGACAAGCCACGCAAGCCTGCTTAGGAGCGCTGCACATCACTGTGTCCATTACCGCACCGCCGGCATGTGCGGCAAAATCACGATGGCCCGTATGGAGCATCATCAGGCCGGCAGGGCACAGGCCGCGGCACTGCCGGGAACCATCCCGGCGACGCCGCACCGCCGCCGGCGGTCGCGTTGGAGGAAAGACCATGCCGCGTTTGAGCCGTCTCATCCCGCTCCTCGCAGCGCTGCTCGCCGCGCTCCCGGCCAGGGCAGCCGATGCGCCACCCGGGTGGGAAGCGGCCTGGGACTTCCTGGTGCAGGATGTGTGTGTAGGCCCTGGAAACCGGGTGATCCCGGGCGTTACGCCGCTGGACGGTGCGGCGGCTTGCCCACGCCGGCGCAAGCTGGCCATCGGAGAGCGCCTACCCTACCACAAGCGGGACTGGCCCGGCGTTTCCGACCGAGACTCGCTGCCGGGCGGTTACCAGGCCAGCGACTCCATCCCCATACGCACCAGCCTCGGCCCGGCAGTTCTGCAAACCTATGACTTCGGCGATCCACCCCGCCGGTTTGGACAACTGGACCAGGGCGATGGCGGCCAGGTCGCCTTCTTCACCGCGGCGACGGCGTCGTTCGGAGTGACCGAGGACGGCGGCGCCGGCTTGCAGTTGTTCATCGGGCCGGGCTGCGCCCCGGACGATGGCTGGGTGGTGGTGGACCGCAGCTTCGCCGCGCAGCCAACCGGCGAAACGCTGGCCCGCATCACCCGGCAGCCCCGCCGTTGCCCGGACCGGATGGGTTACGCCTACACCCGCTGGCGGGTGCAGCCGGTGTCATACCGCACGATGTCCCGGGGCCGCCCCGGCCGCATGGAGCTGCCGACCCTGGTGTCCGAGCACTTCGGCGGCAAGACGGTGGCGGACGCCGACCACCTGGAACGGTTCCAGTTCACCCAGGCCCTGGGCTACACCCGCTGGGAACGCTGGCAGAACCTGGCGGTGCACAACCGTTCGGAGGCCCGGACGCAGGCCGCAACATTGGCCGCGTCCGGGCGGTGCGACGCAGGGCTGGGGGCGCCCGCCGAGGGACCTTGGGTGATGGTGGATTGCCGGCAATGGACGCAGATCGTGCCCCCTGACAACGCCGGGGGCGACCCGCCCGGCCCCTGGCTGGATCGTCTGCGCAGCAGCCCGGTCACCCACGACTTGTTTGCTCCCTGACGCCGCCGCCCGTCCTTGACAGCCGCTGCTGCCAGGCAGATGTGTCAGTGCAGCAGCGGAAGAGACTGCCCCATGCCTAGGGGCGGCGCCGACGAAGCAACCGCCCCGGAAACTCTCAGGCACCAGGGACCGCTGCGTTGGCTAGGACTCTGAAAAGTGGGGCCGTATGCCCCTGCCGACGGTGTAAGCCCCTTCCCGGCGCGCGGGGAATGGCGATACTCTCAGGCCAATGACAGAGGGGGCGCCGAACCGCACCAAGCGGAACAAGGAGCGCCCATGCCTGACACCTTCGAGTCGTTCGCCACCGCCCCAGCCGTCGTCACCGCCGATCCGTCCCACCCCAGCATCGCCGTGATCGGCGCGGGGATCACCGGCGTCACCACCGCCTACAACCTGGTCAAGCGCGGCTGCCGGGTGACGCTGTTCGACGCGCATCCCTACGCCGCCATGGAAACGTCCTTCGCCAATGGCGGGCAGTTGTCCGCCAGCAACGCCGAGGTATGGAATTCCTGGGCCACGGTGTTCAAGGGCCTGAAGTGGATGTTCAAGCCCGGCGCCCCGCTGCTGGTGAGCCCCAGGCCGTCCTGGCACAAGCTGTCCTGGATGGCCGAGTTCGTCGCCGCCATCCCGCACCACGAGGAGAACACGGTCACCACCGTGCGCCTGGCCATCGAGGCCCGTGCCCACCTGCAGCGCATGGCGGACGAGGCCGGCATAGACTTCGACCTGGAGGAGCGGGGCATCCTGCACTTCTACAAGACCAAGGAGGATTTCGACGCCGCCGCCGAGGTGACCGCGCTGCTGGCCAAGGGCGGGCTTGAACGCCGGGCCGTGACGCCGGAGGAAATGCACCAAATCGAGCCGGCGCTGCAAGGCGAGCTGTATGGCGGCTGGTTCACCCCTTCCGACTTCACCGGCGACATCCACAAGTTCACCGTCGGCCTGGCCGCGGCGTGCGAGCGGCTGGGCGTGGTGATGCAGATGTCCACCCACGTCTCCGCCGTCCAGCCCGGCGACGACAGCGTGACCATACGCCACCATTCCACCGAGCCGCAGGGCAACGGCGCCCCTGCACCGGAGCAGGAAAGCCGCTTCGACAAGGTCGTTGTGTGCAGCGGCATCCTGTCCCGCGACCTCGCGCACAGCATGGGCGACCGGGTGAACGTGTATCCGGTAAAGGGCTACTCGATCACCGTCAGCCTGCCGGAGCCAGCGGACCAGGCAGCGGCGCCATGGGTGAGCCTGCTGGACGACAAGGCGAAGATCGTGACCAGCCGCCTGGGCCAGAACCGCCTGCGCGTGGCAGGCACGGCGGAGTTCAGCGGCGCCAACAAGGACATACGCGCCGAGCGGATCGCGCCGCTGGTGCATTGGTGCCGCGAGCACTTCCCGGGTATGAGCACCCGGCAGGCGGTGCCGTGGGCCGGGCTGCGCCCGATGATGCCGGACATGATGCCGCGGGTGATGCAGGGGCGGAATCCGAGGGTGTTCTACAACACTGGGCACGGCCATCTCGGCTGGACGCTGTCGGCGGCGACGGCGGACGCCGTGGCGGCGCTGGCGACGGCGCGGGCGAACGTGGGATAGGGCAGGGCGGTCAGGCGTCCCAGGGATTTAGGACCGGGACGCCGGACGGCTTGAAATCGGCGACGTTGCGGGTCACGACGGTCATGCCGTGGACCAGGGCGGTCGCGGCGATCATGGCGTCCCGCTCAGGTTGAGGGTCGGGGACATGTAATCGGGCGCACCGTCGCGCTATGACGGTGTCAACCGGCAGGATACGTCCGGCAAAGGTTGGAAGAAGTCTGTCCTCAAGCCAGCCTCGCAGCACCGCGCCTTGCGCCGGGTCGCGCCGCCCGATCAGCAACGCCCCCAACTCGATCTCCATAACAGTGATGACGGAGATGAACGTGACACCCGGCGGGATGGACGCTTCCCAGGCCGCAACGTTGTGGTTTGCCTTGCCCGACTGCACCTTACGGATTTCGGATACGACATTGGTGTCCAGAAGATAGCTCAGGAAAAGTCGGCCGGCTTGAGGATCAAGTTCATGCGCGGTGGGTCGAAGTCGATGTCCCCGGCGCCCGGATAGGCAAGCAGTTCGCCAAGGCTGGCCTGGCCGCCTACCAGTCTGTTGTACTCCTCGATAGTGAGCAGCACATGCGCCGGGCGTCCCCGGTCAGTGATGAAGACCGGACCATCCGCGGCCGCCTTCTTTGCGCGGCTGGTGTCCTGGTTGAACTCACGGCTTGATAGCGTGGTGATCGGCATGTGCAGCCCCTCTCATACGTAGCTACGTTGCTACATAGTCGGTAAGATCGCAAGGACGGAAAGGCTGCTGCCCAGGGTTCCATGCTGCCCGCCCGAGAAGATACTCACCCCTGCACTCGGCCGGTCCCTACGCCGCCCCTGGCCCCCACACCGCCAATCGCCTACTCCTCCACCCATGGACCTCGCCACTCTCCCGCTATCCCGCATCGTCGCCATCGCCCGCGCTGCCCGCGCCCGTCCGGACACCGAGTTCCTATGCTTCGGCGAAAGCGACCACCCCGCCCCGGCCGGCGCCGCCCCGGCGCTACAGGCGGCCCTGGCCCGCGGCGACGCGCTGTATCCCGACGTCCGCGGCGTCCCCGCCCTGCGCCAGGCTCTCGCCGACCACCTGACCGACCTGCACGCCCTGCCGGTAACCGAGGACCGCATCCAGGTCACCGCCTCCGGCATGACGGCGGTCAACGTCGCCCTGACCAGCATCGTCCGAGCCGGCGACCGCGTAGTGCTGCACACCCCCGCCTGGCCCAACCCGGCCAACGCCGCCCGCCTGCGCGGCGCCGAGCTTGACGTCCTGCCGCTAGACCCGCGCCCGGATGGCGGCTTCCACCTCGACCTGGATCGCCTCGCCGCCAAGCTGCCCGGCGCGCGGGCGTTCATCCTCAACTCCCCCAACAACCCCACCGGCTGGACCGCAACCTTGGCCGAGCTGCAAGCCATCCTGGACCTATGCCGCCGCCACGGCGTGTGGCTCGTATCGGATGAGGTATATGCCCGCCTGGTCTATGACGGCGCCCCGGCTGCGCCCTCCTTGCTGGACCTGGCTGGCCCCGACGACCGGGTGATGGTCTGCAACAGCTTCAGCAAGACCTGGGCGATGACCGGCTGGCGCCTAGGCTGGATGGTGCTGCCCGCCGGCGCCCGTGACCAGGTGGCGGAGGTCGTGGAGGTCACCCAGTCCGGCACTGCCCCCTTCGCCCAGGCCGGCGCCCTGGCTGCGCTGGCGGACGTGGACTTCATCGGCCGCTTCCGCGCCCACTGCGCCGCCGGGCGGCAGTTGGCGCTGGACGGCCTGGCCGGGCTGAACGGCATCCGCCTGGCGGCCCCGGATGGCGCGTTCTACGCCTTCATCGGCGTGGACGGCGAGGCCGACAGCCTGGGCCTGGCGCTACGCCTGGTGCGGGACCACGGCGTGGCGCTGGCGCCGGGCAGCGCCTTCGGCGAGGGTGGCGAGGGGCACCTGCGCCTATGCTTCGCCCAAAGCCAGCCCCGGATGGAGCGTGCCATGACCCGGCTGCGCGCCGGCCTGCAGGCACGGTGAGCCAGCTTCCCGCCTGCGCCGTCTGCGGCAGCGCCGCCCGCGCACCCTTCCGCCCACCCCCGGCCGAGCTGGCCCCCGACCTGGACGGGCGCCCCGGCGAACCCACGCGATCCACCCTGTCGCAGTGGATCGCCACCTGCCGCCGTTGCGGCGCATCCGGCCCCGACCTGTCCCACCTGCCAAACGGCGCCGGAGACGTGGTGCGGTCGGAGGCTTACCGGGCACTGCGGACTCCCGGCCCGCAGATGCCTGCCCTGCGATGGGCCTGCATCTGCGAAGCCCTGGGATCACGTGCCGAAGCCGCCGAGACCGTCCTACAGGCCGCCTGGGCGCTGGACGACGCCGGCCAGGACGCATCGGACCTGCGCCACCGCGCCATCGCGCTATGGGGGGAGCCGGCCAGCACCGAGGACGCCCTACGCCTGCTGGACATGCAGCGCCGCGCCGGGGACTTCGCCGCCGCCAGCGCCCGAGCGGACACACTGGACGCCGCGGCGGGTGACGAGAACACCGCCGCCATCCTCGCCTTCCAACGCGCCCGCATCGCGGAGGGCGACACCGGCCGGCACATGATCAGCAGCGCCCTGCGCCCCCCGGCCCGGCGTCCGCACGTCACCCACGGAACCCAGGCCGCGGCCACCGGAGGGTTCTGGCGCCGGCTATTCGGCGGATGACTCTGCGCGAAGACTTGCAGGCGACCCTGCGCGAAGACTTGCCGGCGGCGCTGGACGGTAAGGCGAAGCCGTTGGGTTCGCTGGGCCGCATCGAGTCCCTGGCGATCCAGCTCGGCCTGGTCCAAGGCACGTTGCGCCCAGCCGTAAACCCGGTCGTGCTGGTGTTCGCCGGCGACCACGGCGCCGCGCCGGGCGTCTCCGCCTATCCCTCCAGCGTGACGGCGGCGATGGTCGGCGCCTACCTTTCGGGCCGCGCCGCAGTCAACCTGTTCGCGGCCCAGGCCGGGGCGCGGCTGCTGGTGGTGGACGCCGGGGTCGCGGCCGACCTCCCGCCGCATCCCGCCCTCATCAACGCCAAGGTGCGCCCCGGCGCCCGTGACTGGCGCGCCGGCCCGGCCATGACCGCCGCGGAGTTGGACCAGGCGCTGCATGCTGCGTCAGCCCTGGTGGACCGCCTGGCGGACGAGGGCTGCACGGTCCTGGCGCTCGGCGAGATGGGCATCGGCAACACCGCCAGCGCCGCTCTGCTGGCGCATAAAGTATCCGGCCTGGCCCTGGACGGCCTGACCGGCCGCGGCGCCGGGCTGGACGACGCCGGCCTGGAGCGCAAACGAACGGCGATGGCAGCCGGCGCCACCCGCACCGCCCTCCGCCTGCCGCCGCGCGACGCCCTGATCGAATATGGCGGCTACGAGATCGCCATGCTGACGGGCGCCATCCTGCGCGCGTCGGAGCGCCGGGTGTGCGTGCTGGTGGACGGCGTGATCGTGACCGCCGCCGCCGTGCTGGCCCACGCCCTGCGCCCGGACTGCCTGCAAGCCTGCGTATTCGCCCACCGCTCGGCGGAGCGGGGCCACGACCTCATGCTCGCCCACCTCGGCGCCACCCCGCTGCTGGACCTGGGGATGCGCCTGGGCGAGGGCACCGGGGCGGCACTGGCCATCCCGCTGCTGCGCGCCGCCGCGGCGGTGCTGTCCGACATGGTGGATTTGCAGGACCTGCTTGCTTAGGGACCAGCTTCGGCTGGCGCTGGTGGCGGTGGGCTACATGACCCGGCTGCCGCTGCCGGGCTGGGTCGGACATGGGGCCTGGGGCCTGGACCGGGCGGCGCGCTACTTCCCCTTGGCCGGGCTGCTGGTCGGCGGGGCGGGCGCCCTGGTGCTGGCCGGAGCGCGGGCGGGCCTACCCCCCCTGGCCGCGGCCGGGCTGGCGCTTGCGGCGATGGCGGCCCTGACCGGCGCCCTGCACGAGGATGGGCTGGCCGACACCCTGGACGGCCTGGGTGGCGGCTGGACCCGCGACGACGCGCTGCGGATCATGAAGGACAGCCGCATCGGCGCCTATGGCGCGGCGGGGCTGGTCCTGCTGCTCGGGATCAAGACGGCGGTCCTGGCCGAGCTGCCAGCCTCGGCACTGCTGGCCTCCGGCCCGGCCAGCCGCCTGGCGCCGGTCTGCGTCATGGCGTTGCTGCCCTACGCCCGAGTAGGCGATGCGGCAGCCCGGGCCGCCCCCGTCGCTGCCGGCCCCGGCGGATTGGCTGTCGCCGCGCTATTCGGCCTGGCGCCGCTGACGCTGCTGGGCTGGCACGCGCTGCCGGCCTTGCTGGCCGCCACCCTGCTGACGCTCCTGCTGGCAGCGTGGTTCCGCCGCCGCCTCGGCGGCTGGACCGG
Source organism: uncultured Acetobacteraceae bacterium (assembly GCA_964242325.1). Taxonomy (GTDB): domain Bacteria; phylum Pseudomonadota; class Alphaproteobacteria; order Acetobacterales; family Acetobacteraceae; genus DASWOJ01. The sequence goes on along the minus strand of CAXTCI010000045.1, from coordinate 5,859 downwards.
CGATACCCTGGGCGCCGTGCAGCAAGCCGCCGAACTCGCCATCCTGCTGGCGGCGGCATGGCGCGCGGCCTGATTTTCCTGGCCCGGCACCCGCGTCCCCGCGTTGGCGCCCGCATCTGCTACGGCCGCACCGACGTGCCCCTTGCCGAGCCGCCGGAGGCAGGCGCCGACGCCTTGCTGCTCGCCATCGGCCCCGACCCGGTCGAGCGCATCGTCACCAGCCCGTTGCAGCGCGCCGTCCTGGTGGCCCGAGCCGTCGCCGCACGCACCGGCGCCCCCCTGCACACCGACGACCGCCTGGCCGAGATGGACTTCTCCGCCTGGGAGAACCGCCCCTGGAACGGTATCCCCCGCGCCGAGGTAGATGCCTGGGCCGCCGACCCCCTGCGCTACCGCCCCGGCGGCGGCGAAAGCGTCAACGACGTACTGCTGCGCGTCCGCCGTGCCTGGACCGGCATCGCCAGCAGCGCCGACAACACGCTGGTCCTAACCCACGCCGGCCCGATCCGCTGCCTGCTGCACATTGCCCAGGGCGTGCCGATCCTGGAGGCGATCCAGGCCGGCATCGCCTACGGGTCGGTAACGCGGCTGGAAGTTTGATGCCGTTTCCTCCTCCCTCTCCCTCCGGGAGAGGGTCGGGGTGAGGGAGGCAACAAGCGCGCAACCCGCCCCGACCAGCCCAATACCTCCTCCCGAACAGGTAAAAATTGGGCACCAGCAGCCTCCCCAACAGGAAACACTGCATCTCTCAAGCCGATTGGACCCAATCAGGACTGCAAGGAAAGACAAGGCGGCCCCACACAAGCAGCACCAAATGCCCGCGGCACCGCCGGTCCATTGTCCGACGCAGCGCCAACGGCCAGAATGGCCCGATGCGCGTCCTAATCTCCCTCTTGCTGCTCGCCCCCGCCGCCCAAGGCCAGACCCTTCAACCCCCCGTCACCCCGGCCTGCATCTCCTCCCCCTTCGGCATGCGCCACGCCGTCGGCCCGCATGCCCCGGCCGCGTTCCACAACGGCGTTGACCTGCCTGCACCGGCCGGGGCACTGGTCCATGCGGCAGCGGACGGGACCGTGCTGGCGATCAAGCGGCAAGGGCTCGGCGGCGTCACCGTCCACATCGGCCACCCCGACGGCCTGACCACGCTTTATGCCCACCTGGGCAACCTGGTCCCTGCCATCGCCGAGGGCCGCCGCACCGTCCATACCGGGGAGCCGCTGGGCCACGTCGCCCGCACCGGCGTCACCTACGGCACCCACGTCTTCTTCGCGGTCCTGCGGGGCACCGAGGCCCTCGACCCCGAACCCATGCTGGCGGTCCCGCGGTGCAGCCGATGACAGCCCCCAGCGACCACTTCGACGGCGAGCATTTCCACAATCCCGGCGGCGGTCAGCCAGCCAGGTTGGGTTCCGTGCTGCGCTGGTCGCTGACCCGGCATCGCACGCCCTGGCCGCGCTGGGTGCAGGACCCGGCCTGGCCACCGCCGGCGCCGACCGTCACGCCGGGCCATGCCGCGCTGACCTTCATCGGCCACAGCAGCTTCCTGATCCGCCTGCCGCTGCCGGACGGCGGAGTATTCAGCCTGCTGACTGACCCGATATTCAGCGACCGCTGCTCGCCCTCGCAACTGGTGGGTCCGCGCCGGGCGAGGGCGCCAGGCCTGGCGCTGCAGGCGCTCCCGCAGGTGGACGCCGTGCTGGTGTCGCACAACCACTACGATCACATGGACCTAACCAGCCTGCGCGCCCTTCACCAACGGTTCGGGGCGCCCGTCATCACCACGCTGGGCAACGCCGCACCGCTGGCCCGCGCCGGCGTGCCGGGCGCGACCGAGTTGGACTGGTGGCAGGCAACGCAGGCCGGCCCCGCGGAGATCACCGCCACCCCGGCCCGCCACTTCTCCGCCCGTGGCCTGCGGGACCGCAACCGGACCCTGTGGGCAGGCTTCATGGTGCGGATCGGCGAAGCACAGCTTCTCTTTGCCGGGGACAGCGGCGCCGGGCCACACTGGGCCACGATCCGCGAGCGGCTTGGCCCACCCGGCATCGCCCTGCTGCCGATCGGCGCCTACGACCCGCGCAGCATCATGCGTGCCGTCCACATGAACCCGGCCGAAGCGGTGCAGGCCCGCGCCGACCTGGGCGCGGCGCGGGCCGTCGGCATGCACTTCGGCACCTTCCAGCTCACCGACGAAGGCATCGAAGCCCCGGTTTGGGAGCTTGCCGCCGCCCGCGCCGACGCCGGGCTGCTACCCGATGTTTTCGATGTCCTGGGCTGCGGCGAGACGCGGGAACTGCCGCTGGGCGCTGGGCGGTAGCAGCGTCCCATGCTCGTCCGGCTCCACCCAGGCGATCTTGCTCGGAGTGCCGCAGGCGTCGCACATCGGATGCCACTCGCTATGCACCGTGCCACAGGCGCCGCAACGCCATACCGGGTCCGGCCCGGCGGATGCGGCATGGCGCAGCGCGTCCTGGCTGGCAGCCATGTCGTGCTCACGCTCCGCCACATCCGCCGCCAGCATCCATAGCCGGCGCTGATTGAAGCCCGCCGCACGCGCTGCCTCGATATACTGGCGCGCCTCAGCCGTTTGTCCCGCGTCCAACGCGACCTGAGCCTGCATCAGGCGGCTCTCGGGATGCGCCGGGTTGGCATTGGCCAGGCGAGCCGCCGCCTGTAGCCGGTCGCGGGTTTCCGTGTGGTGCCGCAGATACTCGGCCGCAATGGACGGGTGCGGCTGAGCGGCCCAGGCCTGGCTGATGACATCGTCGGCCCTGCGCGACTTGCCGATCTCCCGCAGCCGCGCCGCATAGGCGACGACGGCAGGGGCCAGGTTGGGTTCGGCATCATAGGCCTGCTTGGCCAACCGCACCCCGGCTTCCGCGTTCGGCGCGGCATCGGCGGCGGCAATGGCTAGGGCGGCGCGGCTCTCCGGCGTGGCCAAGCGCAGCGCGTCCTCCCACTTGCCCGTTCGCAATGCCAGCGAACGCCGCTCATCCTTCAGCCACTGCGCGCCGGGATAGGCGGCCTCGGCCCGGCGGGCCAAGCTGTCGGCCTCGTCCCAGTTCTCGTCCGCTATGGCCTGGCGCAACAGGCCGCGCAGCCCGAGGAACGGCGCATCCCGGCGATCCGCCAGCAACCGGTAAGCAGCGGCAGCCTCGTCGTCGTGCCCAGACTGGCGCCCGGCCTGGGCAGCAAGCAGCAGGGTCAGCGGCGTGTCGCCCATCAAGCGCCGGGTACGGTCGGCCTCGCGCCGGGCGGCGTCGCCGTCATTGGCGGCCAGCGCCACCAGCGTGCGCGTCACTGCCTGGTCGCCGCTGGCGCGGGCCGAGCGCTCATTGCGGCGGCGCAGTCGCCGTGGCAGCGAGAACAACCCGGCCAGCAGCCGGATCACGAAGTAGAACACGACGAACGCCACGACGAGCATCGCCAGCACGGCCGGCGTCCCCGCCTGGAACTGCGTCCCGGCAACGTCGGCGGTCCAGGTGCCCGGCAGGATCGAAACGCCCCAAGCCAGGGCAATGACGACCGCCGCGACGATCAGGAAGGTGATGACGCCGCGCATCAGCTGTGTGCCGCCATGCTGGACAGCGCCGCCCTGGCATCGAGCAGGGCACGCGCTTGTCCGACCCAGTCCGCCATCGCCGCCTGCGCCGGGCCGGCCAGCCCGTCCAGCGCCTTCACCGCCCCGGCAAGGTCGCCGGCGTCCAGCGCGGCGCGGGCACGGATGATCCGGCCGGAGAGGGGATCGCCCACCAGCACCCGGTCGCCTTGCCGCACGGTCACGGCCTGCTGCGCCCGGGCGATCAGGCGTTCGCCGAACGACCTGCTTTCCATGATCGCCGGCTGACCCGCCTGCTCCGCCGCGTCGGCTGAGGCGTCGAACGACCGGCGCAGCTCTTGCTCGGTCTTGGCCGGCGTCGTCGCAAAGCGGGCGACCGCCGGAGGCGCGTCAGGAATGTCGCCCAACGGCTGCCCGGACGCCAAGGCCGCCAGCGCCGCCTGCATGCGCACGACCCGGCCGGACCGCTCGGCGACGGTGCCGATCTGGCTGGCCGTCTGCTTGGCCTGCTGGTCCACCGCGCCGATGCGGCCATCCAACGCATCCAACCGCCCGCCGAGGGTGGCGACATCGGCCCCCTGCTTGGCGATAGCCGAATCCAGGCGTCCGTTCATCGCAGTCACATCCGCCGTTTCCTTCGCGGTGAGCGTATCGAAGCGCCCACTCGACGCGTTGGCATCCGCCGCTTCCTTCGAGGCAAGCGAGTCCACCCGCCCGCCCGTCGCATTGATGTCCGCCGCCTGCTTCGAGGCAAGCGAATCCACGCGGCCGCCCATCGCATTGGCGTCCGCCGCCTCCTTGGCCGCAACGGAGTCCAAACGTCCACCCATCGCAGTAGCATCCGCCGCCTGCTTCGAGGCCAGCGCGTCCAGCCGTCCGCCGAGCGCGCCGGTATCCGCCGTTCCTTTGGCAGCCAGGGCGTCCAGGGCACCCAAGCGCTGGGTCAACGGCGCCGGGTCGAAGGGCGGCGGCGGCGGCTTGCCTTCCAGCGCGGCAATGCGGTCCTCCAGCGGCTTCAGGTCCGCCGGCGCGAGCGTCGGCCGGTTCTCCACGGTGGCGGTGCGCTTGTCCAGCAATGCCAGGTCCGCCGCAGCGGCCGCGCCGGCGCCGGCCGGACGTGCCTCCACCTGCGCCAACCGGTCGGTCAGCGCTTGCACCTGGCCCTGCAAGCCATCCACCCGCACGACGGCCTGCTGCGCCTCGGGCGGCGTCGTCGGATGGGAATACAGGTAGGCCAGGGTGCCGCCCAGGATCACAAAACCAAGCAGATACAGCAGCGGCAAGGGATCGCGCCGGCTCCGCTGGCTGGGGTCCTCCGCCCGGGCCCGGTCGGGCAGGCCCGGAGGGCTGGACGGCCCAGGCGGGGGCGTGGCGGAGCTGGACGACTGCAACGGAGGGGAAGGCTTCTTAGGAGGGGTCATAGGAGTGCCATCACGGATGCCAATGTCGGCTTAGCTGACACGCGAACTCTGCGCCAGGGCAAGTGCATCAGCACTTCGGCTGCGGGCTGTCCAATCGCCAGCGCCTCCACCCCGGCCAGGGCCGGACGCAGCCCATCCGGGAGCGCCCGCACGAAGGCGCGTGCGGTATCGGCGGACAGGAACATCGCAGACCCCAGGCTTCCATCGGCCAACGCGTGCCGGGCCGCCGTAGGCAGGCCGCGGGCTGGCCGTGCGGCATACACCGCCCGGCGATGCACCCGAAACCCACGCTTGCGCAGGTCGGCCGCAAGCGACTCGCCCTGTCCCGCCCCGGTCGCCAGCAGCAGCGCCGTCCCATGTGGCAGCACCTCCGCCGCCAATGCCGCAAGGGCGACGGCATCTCCATCCCCGCTACAAACCTTCGTGAACCCTGCCGCCCGCGCCCGTGCCGCCGTCGCGTCACCGACGGCCAGCAGCGGCAGCCCATGCAGGCCGGCAGGCAACTGCGGCAGGGCATTGCCACTGGTCACCAGCACGGCTTCCACCACCGGACCCAAGCGCACCGGCAGGGCGGCGATGTGCAGCATGGGGGCAAGGACCGCACTCAAGCCAAGCGCCCTGATCCGCCCGGCAGTTTCGGACGCTCCAGGTTCGGGCCTGGTGACCAGCACCGCCAAGCGTTGGCCTTGACCGGCGTGCTGCGCGTCCGTGGCGGTCATTGCGATGGCTCAGGCGTCACGGCATTATGGAAGGCTTGATTTGGTAGTCCCTAGATTGCCACGCGGCAAGCGGCTGGCAACAACGACCCACGGGCGGCCGGAACGCCCCGCCGTCGAACGGGAACGACGGTCAGCCGAAGATGTCGCGCGGGCTGTCCGC
>CAXTCI010000044.1:19953-31562 GCA_964242325.1 uncultured Acetobacteraceae bacterium | reverse complement strand
TCGATACGCCGGGACGGCGGCACGCAGAAGGTGATTGACCGGATGCAGACCCGGGCGGAGCTGTATGCGACCATCGACTATGCCGGGTATGAGGCGCTGGACCAGAGCATTATCGGCACCGTCGTGCCGCAGGGGATGCCGCAGCGGTCGTGACCTCGGTGGAACCGTCATCGCAAGCCGCTTCCGTGGCGCGGCGGTCGAGAAGCTGCGAGGGCCGAAGCTCGGGCTGCTTCTGGATTGCCGCGCCGCCGTGCGCCTCGAAATGACGGGTGAACGGCCGATACCCCGAGCATGATCCTGGACCGTCCGCTTTATATCGGCAGCGAGTTGTATCGGCGTTCCACCTACGGCCCCACCCACCCGCTGGCGATCCCGCGCGTGACCACCTGCACCGACTTGTGCCGGGCGATGGGCTGGCTGCCGGACGAGCAGTTCCGTACGGCTCCGATGGCGGAGCCGGCGGACGTGCTGCGCTTCCACGACGCGGGATACCTCGCCGCCCTGCAACGGGCGGAGGCGGCGCAGGCGGTGTCCGAGGAGGACCGCGCCCGCTACAAGATCGGAGCCGAGGGCAACCCGGTGTATCCGGAGGTGTATCGCCGCCCCATGACGTCCGCCGGCGGCGTCATGCTGGCGGCGGAGCTTACCCGGCACGGCGGCATCGTCCATTGCCCCGGCGGCGGCACCCATCACGGCCGTCCCGACCGGGCCAGCGGCTTCTGCTATTTGAACGATCCCGTGCTCGGCATCCTGTCCTGGCTTCGGCAGGGGCTGGAGCGGATCGCCTACCTGGACATAGACGCCCACCATGGCGATGGCGTGCAGGACGCCTTTGCCGAAGACCCGCGCGTGCTGACGATCAGCGTGCACGAGGCCGGCCGCTGGCCCGGCACCGGTGCCGCGACGGACCGCGCCGGCGGCTCCGCCCGCAACCTGCCGGTGCCGCAAGGCTTCAACGACAGCGAGATGGACTGGCTGCTGCACCGGGCCATCCTCCCCGTAATCCGGGCGCACCGGCCGCAGGCCATCATGCTGCAATGCGGTGCCGACGCTCTGGAGGAGGACCCGCTGGCCCGGCTATCGCTGTCCAACAACGCGCACTGGTCCGTGGTGCAGGCGTTGAAGTCCCTGGCCCCCCGGCTGGTCGTGACGGGCGGCGGCGGCTACAACCCCTATACCGTCGGCCGTTGCTGGGCGGGAGTGTGGGCCACGCTGAATGGGCTGCCCATCCCGGACCACACGACGCCGGAAGCGGAGGCCGTGCTCCGCGCCCTGACCTATAACCGCGCCGCCGGCCGCAATCCGCCGGACCACTGGTTCACCACCCTGCGCGACGCGCCCCGGTCGGGGCCGGTGCGGGACGACGTGAAACGCCTGGCCGAACTGACCCTGCAGGAGGACCCCTATGCACCGCCGTATCCTGATCGCAGCCCTGGCTGCCGCACCCTTCACCGCCCTGGCGCAGATGCCTGACACCACCAAGGCCCAACCGGAGCTGCCGAAGGAAAAGCTGGTGATCGTCACCCGTGACGGCGTCCGGCACGACTTCATGGTGGAAATGGCGCTGCAGCTGGATCAGCAGACAGTCGGCCTGATGTTCCGCCCCAGCGTGCCGGCCGATGGCGGCATGCTGTTCGACTGGGGCACGCCGCGCGACAGCACGATGTGGATGCGCAACACGGTGGCGCCGCTGGACATGCTGTTCATCAACGCGGACGGCACGGTTCACCACATCGCGGAGGACGCGGTACCGCAGAGCTTGGCGACCATCCCAAGCGGCGGCCCGGTTCGTGCAACGCTGGAACTGGCGGCCGGCACCGTGAAGCGGCTAGGGATCAGGGTGGGTGACAAGGTGGAGCAGCGGGTGTTCAGTCCGGTTGGCCAGGGATAACGCCGCAGACCCGGCATGACCAACCCGGACTTCGACCTGCAGGGTCACCGCGGCGCCCGCGGCCTGTTTCCCGAAAACACCCTGGACGGCTTTCGTGCTGCGGCCCGCCTTGGCGTCCGCACGATGGAGCTGGACGTGGGCACCACACGCGACGGCGCCGTCGTCGTCCACCATGATCCCGCGTTGAATCCAAACACGACGCGCGATGGAGCGGGCCGCTGGCTGGATGGCACCGGGCCGCTCCTGCGGAACCTGACCCTCGCGCAACTGCGGGAGTATGACGTGGGCCGCCTGCGCCCCGGCACAGCCTATGCGGAAACCTATCCCGGCCAGATGCCGCAGGACGGCGCCCGCGTCGCCACGCTGGACGAGGTTCTGGCTCTCGACTCAACCCTGCGCTGGAACATCGAGCTGAAGGTGATGCCCGCGCATCCCGACTGGACCATACCAGCCGAGGAAATGGTCGAGCGCGTCCTGCACATCGTCGGCGCTGCGGCCGCCGGGCCACGGGTGGCCCTGCAAAGCTTTGACTGGCGGGCACCGCGACATCTCAGGCGCATCCGGCCGGGCATTGCCGCGGGGTGGCTCACCGACAGCAAGACCGTGGCCGACGCGCCACTGTGGCTGGGCCGGCATGTGGCCAACATGGCTGACGTGCCAGCGGCTATAGCGGCAGAAGGGGGCGGCGCATGGGCGCCCCATCATGCCGACTTGACGGATAATCTGCTGGACCAAGCCCACGACCTGGGATTGCAGGTCATTCCATGGACGGTGAATGCCGTCGAAGATATGCAGCGCCTGATGGAATGGGGGGTGGACGGCCTCATCAGCGATTGGCCTGACCGGGCTTTGGCGTTGATGGGCCGCCCCGGCGCGGCGTAAATCTGTTTACATCGAGAACACTGCGAACCAATCCAACTTCTACTTTTGCCGGATTAGACCTGCGAACTCAGGTCCGGCCGCTGGGCGCCCGGACCTGACGATTGCAATCTGCTTTAGGTCCGCTGGGCCAGCGGCACGAAGTTACGCTGCGCCGCGCCGGTGTAAACCTGGCGCGGGCGGCCGATGCGCTGCGCCGGGTCCTCGATCATCTCCTTCCACTGGCTGATCCAGCCGACGGTGCGGGCGACGGCGAACAGCACGGTGAACATGCTGGTCGGGAAGCCCATCGCCTTTAGGATGATGCCCGAGTAGAAATCCACGTTCGGATACAGCTTCTTGCTGATGAAGTAGTCGTCGTGCAGGGCGATCCGCTCCAGCTCGACGGCCATGTCCAGCATCGGGTCGTCCTTGATGCCCAGCTCGTCCAGCACTTCCTTGCAGGTCTGCTGCATGATCTTCGCGCGCGGGTCGTAGTTCTTGTAGACCCGGTGGCCGAAGCCCATCAGGCGGACATGGCTGTTCTTGTCCTTCACCTTCTCGATGAAGGCGGGGATGTTCTCGACCGAGCCGATCTCGGCCAGCATCTTCAGCACCGCCTCGTTGGCGCCGCCATGCGCGGGACCCCACAGGCTGGCAATGCCGGCTGCGATGCAGGCGAACGGGTTGGCGCCGGTGGACCCGGCCAGCCGAACCGTGCTGGTGCTGGCGTTCTGCTCGTGATCGGCGTGCAGGATGAAGATGCGGTCCATCGCCCGGGCCAGCACGGGGTTCACGTGATACGGTTCGGCCGGCACCGCATTGACCATGTACAGGAAGTTCTCGGCATAGCCGAGGTCGTTGCGCGGATACATGAACGGCTGGCCGATGCTATACTTATAGGCCCAGGCGGCGATGGTCGGCAGCTTGGCGATCAGGCGGAAGGCGCTGATGCGGCGGTGGTCGTCGTTATTGATGTCCAGGCTGTCATGGTAGAAGGCGCTGAGCGCGCCGACGACCCCGCACAGCACCGCCATTGGGTGCGCGTCACGCCGGAAGCCGTCGAAGAACCGGCGGAGCTGCTCGTGCAGCATCGTGTGGTGAATAACCCCGTGCTCGAACTCGTGGCGCTCCTTCTCGTTGGGCAACTCGCCGTTCAGCAGCAGGTAGGCCACTTCCAGGAAGCTGCTGTTCTCGGCCAACTGCTCGATCGGGTAGCCGCGGTGCAGCAGAACACCCTCGTCGCCGTCAATATAGGTGATCTTGCTGTCGCAGGCGGCGGTCATGCCGTAGCCGGGATCGTAGGTGAAAATGCCGAGCTGGCCATACAGCTTGCTGATGTCCGCAACCGACGGGCCGATCGTCGCGGCCTTCAAGGGGAGTGAAAGCGACTTGTTGGTTCCGTCCATCGTCAAAGTGACGGTCTGGTTGGTGACTGCGTCCATCGTGCTGCATCCCCGTTGCGGTGTGGCCACGGAGGAGGAACGCCTCGCACCGGACTTGGTGGCAAAATAAGGGCGGGGGTGGCCTGGACGCAACCTTCGCAAATGCAGCATTCCGGCTGAGCTAGGAGCGTGCCGGGTTCGACATCCCGCAGTCGTTACCACACGTTGGGATCAAGTCAGTCGTCTGCCGTCAATCGACCCTTGTCGCCCACAGGCCAGCGCCGCGCTGCCGCGCCTGTAGTTCCAGGTCCGCCATGCCCGGTACGCCGGCACCGGCCCGTGCCCAGCCGCTGGCGACGATGGCGCGGCCCAGGTCGGCGCCATTTGCCTCACAGGTGCCCAATGGGCGGCCCTGGCGGTCCCGGCTGGTCAGGCGGCAATCCACCCGGCGGTTCCGCACCAGGGCCGCCAGCGCCGCCGCCGCCGCGCCGCCGCAGTCCTGTCCACCCAGGCACAGGTCCAGCCGCGACGGCGCATCCACCCCGCGCAGCCGCACGACCTGGGTGCCAAGCCGCAGCGTTTCCCCATCAATCACCGTAATTGCGGCCGCCTCGGCCGACATGCGTTCCGGCGCCGGAGTGGTTCCCCCGAACAGATCCGACGACAGGCCAGCAATAGCGAGTCCACTGGCCGCCAGTCCGGCGGCGGCCAGCAACACCGGGCGGGTAAGGCGCGGACGCAGAATCGCCGCTTTCCGGAAGATGCGTCGCGGTTCTCTCATATCGTCCAGGCCTAACCCGGCCGGCCCGCAGAATGCAACCTATAGGTGCGGTCCGCGGAGAGTGGCTCAACTCCAGAACGGGCCGGCGTGGCGGAAGTCATGCCACGCCTGCCGCACTTCCGACCGTATGGCGCCGGCGCCGGCGCCGACGACGCCGTTGACCAGCCCGGCGGCGTAACCCTGCCCCGTCCGGCCCAACTGCGCCAACAGCCCGGCCGCAGCGGCGCCGTCGTTCAGCAGCCCCAACGCATCCTGCAGCTCTGCGAGGTGCCGGACGAACCGGCGTGCGGACTTGTCGGGGAACAACGGCTGAAAGAATTCCGCGGCATAGCGCAGACGCTTGCAGTCCTTGCGCAGTTCGTGCAGCGCCGGAATCGGCAGATGGCGCAGCCCGCGGCCATCCCGGCGCACCCGGCGCAGCCGCCGCGCCAGGACGGCCGCGGCGAACCCTTCCGTGCAGGCCCGCAGGATGGCGTCCTGCGCCGAGTCGCGCCCCTCCCACGGGCGCAACGCCGCGGTACAGGCCAGCGACACGGATAGCCTGCGGAATGGCGCACCCTCCAAGTGGAGCCGCAGCCCGGCATAGGCTTCCGCGCGCCGGCGCCGCGCCGCAGACAGCAGTGCCTTCATCCGCCGGTCGTCCGGGAACATCGCCGCGACCTGTGCGCCGGTCCCGGCCAGGAACACGTCCCAGTCCCGGGCGGCGCCAAGCCGCGCCGCGGTGTCCCGCAGCGCGGCGCTCAGCGGCTCGACCTCGGGACAGGCGGCGGCGTGGCGGAAGATGGACAGCGCCGAGCGCAACCGCCGGGTCGCCACCCGCATCTGATGGACCGGTACTGGGCTGGCGCCGTCGCCTGCGGTCGCCGCCCAGTGCAGCATTGCGTCCAGCAGGCCGCCGACGACCTGGGACACAGTGTCCGTCAGCGGCTGCCCCGCCGGGATGGCGGGCAGCGCGCCGGCACGCGGCGGCGGCTCGGCCCCGCGCGCGACGGCCGCCGCCTCTGCCGCAAAGCTTGCGCGCGGCACCGACAGGCTGAGCTGTCCGGCAACTGCCGCCGCGCGGGCTGCCAAGGCCGGGGCTGGCCCTTGCATCTCCAGCCGGCACGCCGGGCGCATCATGCTCACGCCATGCAGGTGCCCCTCCAGGACCATAACCGTCACGCCGTCTCCCACCAGGAAGCGGTGGCGGCGTCCCCGGAAGGCGGCGACGTCGGCCAGCGGACCCGCAAGCGGCGGGTCGAAACCGGCGGGGCCGGGCGCTTGCTGCCGCACCAGGGCCGGGACGGCGGCCGGCCACCAGAGGTCCGGGGCAGGGTGCAGCGCCTCCAGCCGCCATACGCCGCCACCTGGGCCGACGTCGGCGCACAGTGCGAGGTTCCGCGCCGCCAAGGCGCCATCCGGCGTGTCCTGCCAAGACAGGTCCGCCCGGAGCGCCCGGCCGGCGCGGGTCAGGCCGGGCAGCCGCAGCAGCCGGGGCAGATCCTCCGGAGACAGGGTGAACTCCAACCGTGGATGCGCGGCAGGGAGGGCTGGCGGCGTTTCGTCCGCTGCCGTCGCCGTTCGCTCGGGCGTTCCTTCGATCAGGCCGGCGATGGAACCGTCCTCGGGCATGGCCCGGCGTCAGCCACTCGCCGGCAGGTCGCGCGGGCACAGGAAGCGGACCAGCCGGCCGCCGCCCTGCGCCAGGTCTGCCCAGGGTGCAACGACCACGAACTCGGCCAGGGCCCCGGAGGGATAGCCCTCCTGCAGCCGGCGCGCGTCGGTGCTGCCCGGGCTGGCCTTGCCCATCAGCAGCAACGCCAGCTCATGCAGGCCGGGGTTGTGGGCGATCACCATGACGCTGCGCACCGTCGGCTGCACGTCCTGTAACGCGCGCAACAGCCCGGCCGCCGGGGCGAGATACAGGGCGTCCATCGGCTCGACCAAGGGCGTTTCGTCCCAGGGCTCCAGCGCCTCCAGAGTTTCCAGGGTGCGCTTGGATGTGGACACCAGTACCTGGTCGGGGGCGAGGCCCAGCCCGGTCATCGCCGTACGCATGGCCGCCGCCGCCGCCCGGCCGCGCGGGTTCAACGGACGGGCGAAGTCGGGCGCGCTGGCGTCGTCCCACGATGACTTGGCATGGCGTAGCAGGAGGAGTTGCCGCATGGCACCAGACTGCCCGCCCCGCCCCGTCACGGCAAGGTTGGCGCGCGGCGGGCAGGGGCGCGGTCGGAATGTCGGTCCCTGGTGAGGGTCAGAAGTGGAGCCCCTACGCTGTGGATGGCCAGTTTGCCCCCATTCGTGTCAGTCAGCTTCGTTGGGTGACGTTTCGGAGGCCGACGTTCAACAAGAGAAGGCCGGTGGAAGGCTTCGGTGCTTTGAGATCATCCGTTTGCAGCCGTCGATGGAGCGATGGCGCACAGCGATCTTGCGGCTCGGATGACTGGCCCCTGACACGCTGCTCGTCAAGCCGGAGGCGACGCCTGCCAGGTGGAAGCGTAAACATGGAAACAATGGTCTTTGAGAGTGAGACGATGAAACCGAATGTCATCTGCCACATGATCGCCTCGTTGGACGGAAGCCTGCACCCTAGCCGCTGCACCACGAGTCCGGATGGCAGCCGGGCCGAGTGGTCGGACATTTACGAGGAGCTGCATCGGACTTTCGAAGCCGACGCCTGGCTCGTTGGACGCGTAACCATGGCGGAGATGAGCAAGGCCAGCGCGCACGCGCCGACGCAGTACAGTGCGGTCGAGCGGCCGTACCATTTTGCAACGCATGGCCCTGGCCGCTATGCCGTCGCCCTCGATCCTTCGGGCAGGCTTCACTTCGGCACGGCAGAGATCAACGGCGACCATGTCGTGGTGCTGCTCGGCCCCGAGGTGTCCGACAGCCATCTCGCCGAGTTGTCGGCCGACGGGATCTCCTACATCGTCGCCGAAGCGGCCGACATAGACCTTGCCGCCACGCTGGATGTGCTGGGCCGCGAGCTCGGCGTCCGCCGTTTGCTGCTTGAGGGAGGTGCCACGATCAACGGCGCTTTCTTCGCCGCGGGCCTGGTCGATGAACTCAGCCTTCTCTTGACGCCCGCCGTCGAAGGCCGGGTCGGAGTGCAGAGTTTCGTGGAGTTTGGTGAACATGGGCTTGCCGGCAAGGTGCAGTTCTCGCTGAAGAGCTGCGAGAAGCTCGCTCGTGGACTTGTTCATCTGCGCTATGCCGTCACGCCCTGCTGACCACCTTGCCAATGTTGCCGCCGCTGGTTCGGGCGCCACGTAGAACGAGCCATCCAACCGAGCTGGGGAAGGTCGTACGTGCTAGCGGACCTGACGGTCTGCTGTAGTACCCCGGGCATAGTGAGAAGAGGAAATGCGCCAATGACGTTAGACGGAAAACGCGTCGTGGTTCTGGGCGGTAGTTCGGGCATCGGCCTGGCAATTGCGCAGTCGGCTGCACGGGAGGGGGCGGCCGTGGTGATCGCCTCCAGCCAGCAGGCCAAGGTGGATGCGGCACTTGGCAAAGTACCCGGTGCCCAGGGGCATGCGGTGGACTTGAGCGAGGCCGCCTCCATCCAGGCACTATTTGGCCGAATCGGCGCATTCGATCATCTGGCCTACACGGCGGGCGAGACGCTGGCCTTGGGCAGCCTGGCCGATACCGACCCGGCGGCGGCGCAGCGGTTCTTCAGCGTGCGGTATTGGGGAGCGTTCTTCGCCGCCAAATATGGCGCCCCGAGCGTCCGGCCGGGCGGCTCCATTGTGTTCACCTCCGGCACCGCCGGGCGGCGGCCACGCTCAGGCTGGGCGCTCGGGGCCAGCATCTGCATGGCCATGGAAGGGTTGACGCGCGCGCTGGCCGTGGAACTGGCACCCACACGGGTCAACCTCGTGGTGCCGGGCTTTGTGAAGACGCCGCTCTGGGCCGGCATGGCGGAGGCCGACCGGGAAGCAATGTATCAGCGGGCGGCCCATTCGCTCCCCGTCGGCCACGTGGGGGAGCCGGAGGAGATCGCCGAGGCTTATCTGTATTTCATGCGGCAGAGCTACAGCACCGGGCAGTCGGTGGTGGTGGATGGCGGCGGCTTGCTCGTGTGAGGAGGAACGGGCATCCGACTGGACGTAGAGCAAGGGTTGCTTGAGCGCGCATGCCCTGATCGGCGACCTGAACGGCGCCGGGCCATTCCATGGCTCAGGCTCGCAACCCCGAAGCGGGCATTTGCGTCGGTCCGAAGACGCTATCCGGTCTGTGGCCGACCTCGAACGTGCAGCAGAGCGGCGGATCCCCTGCCGCTCGGTCCACGTCCGCTTACCCGCACGAGTGCGCCGAACCGCATTGTCCGCTTTCTGCCATTTTAGGGCATAGGGTCACACCCTGCGTATGACTGCTCTGAGTTAGGAACCCACCACCAAATCCAGGTGCGGCCCCACGCCGAGCCTCATTGCCCGCCGCCGGTTCCCCACCAACTCCGGACGGTCGCGACCCGCCGCATCCGGCGCAGAGCAGGAGAGTCCGCCCCGTGCCGCCAGCCGCCCCGCCGCCATTCCCGCCTCGCCAGGGCCGTCCCGCATGAGGACGCTGCGTGTCGTCCTCGGCGACCAGTGCACCCCCGGCCTGAGCGCGCTGGAGGACCTGGACCCCGGCACCGACTGGGTGCTGATGATGGAGGTGGTGGCGGAATGCACCTACGTCCCGCACCATCCCAAGAAGATCGTGTTGATCCTGTCCGCCATGCGCCACTTCGCCCGCGCGCTGCAGGCCCGCGGCGTGCGCGTCGAGTATGTGCGGCTGGACGACCCGGCCAACACCGGCTCCTTCCGCGGCGAGGTGCTGCGCGCCTGCGCCCGCCTGCAGCCCGGGCGCATCGTCGCCACCGAACCCGGCGAATGGCGCGTGCTGCAGGACATGCGCACCTGGCACGAGGCCGCCGGGATCGAGTGCGACATACGCGACGACACCCGGTTCGTGTCCCGCATCCAGGACTTCCGCGCCTGGGCGCGCGGACGCGGCGCGTTCCGGATGGAAACCTTCTACCGCGCCATGCGCCGGCAAACCGGCATGCTGATGAACGGCACCGAGCCGGAGGGCGGGCATTGGAACTACGATCCCGAGAACCGCAAGCCGCTGCCCGGCCGCGTCAGCCCGCCGCCGGCGCCGCGCTTTCCCCCAGATGAGCTGACGCAAGAGGTGATGGCGACCGTTGCCGACCGGTTCCCGAAGCACTTCGGCAGTGTGGACGGCTTTGCCCTGCCGGTCACCGGGCGGGATGCCCGCGTGGCCCTGACCGACTTCGTCGAGAACCGGCTGGCGCAGTTCGGCGATTGGCAGGATGCGATGCGGGCCGGGGAGGGCGTGCTGTTCCATGCGCTGATTTCCACCTCACTCAACACCGGCCTGCTGTGCCCGGTCGAGGCATGCCGGGCGGCAGAGGCCGCGTATCACGCCGGGCTGGCGCCGCTGAACGCGGTCGAGGGGTTCATCCGCCAGATCATCGGCTGGCGGGAGTTCGTGCGCGGCGTTTACTGGCTGCGGATGCCCGAGTATGCCGGGCTGAACGGGCTGGACGCGACCCGGCCGTTGCCGCCGCTGTACTGGGACGCGGACACGCGCATGAATTGTTTGCACCATGCGGTGTCGGATACCCGGGACCACGCCTATGCCCACCACATCCAGCGCCTGATGGTGCTGGGCAACTTTGCGCTGCTGGCCGGGCTGCATCCGGACCAGGTCTGCGAATGGTTCCTGGTGGTGTATGCCGACGCCTATGAGTGGGTGGAGCTGCCCAACGTCCGCGGCATGGCGCTGCACGCGGATGGCGGGATCATGGGGTCGAAGCCCTACGCCTCATCGGGCGCCTACATCAACCGAATGAGCGACTACTGCCATCGCTGCGAGTATGACGTGAAGCGCAGCCTGGGGAAGGGGGCTTGCCCGTTCAACGCGCTGTATTGGGACTTCATGGCCCGGCATGGCGGGCGATTCGGCGGCAACCCGCGCATAGCGATGCAGTTGCGGACGCTGGCGAAGATGGAGCCGGAGCGGGTGGCGGCGCTGCGGGCGCAGGCGGCGGAGTTCCTGGCGGCGCTGGATGCGGGGGAGCGGGTCTAGGGCAGATGTTGCCCGAACCGCTGCCTATCTCGGCCTACTGCTCAGACCGAGTCAAAAGACCCCGGTTGCAGAGGCCGTCCGGCACGAGGCCCTGCAAACCGCTTCACGCATCCAGGCCGGGCCTTGGCTCCAAGGGTGGCAAGTCTATCCAGGATAAATGCCCGCCCTTGCCGGCCCCGGTGTCCAGGAAGATCG
Source organism: uncultured Acetobacteraceae bacterium (assembly GCA_964242325.1). GTDB lineage: Bacteria > Pseudomonadota > Alphaproteobacteria > Acetobacterales > Acetobacteraceae > DASWOJ01. The sequence goes on along the minus strand of CAXTCI010000044.1, from coordinate 20,371 downwards.
CAGTTCCCCCGCCGCTGCCATGCCGCACGTACGGGCGCCCATCCGTGCTGCGCTGGTCGTGCCCGCAGTAAACCGTGAGACCCGCCGGCAGCCGGTCCACCCAGCGCAGCACCCGCTCGGGATAGCCGTCCGCCTGCATCCGCCCGGTCGTCTCGCCGAACAGCGCGCGGGACAGCAGCGGGTCCACCCGCCCCAGCGGCGGCGGCGGCGGCTCGCTCAGCATCGCCGGGTGGAAGCCGCCGTGCACGAAGGCGATGCTGCCCAGGGACAGCCAGGCCGGCGCCCGCGATACCTCCTGCAGCGCGCGGGAGCGCAGCGCATCGTCCAGGCCGCGCAGCGTCGCCTCCAGCGCCGCGTCCATCCGCACGGCCTGGCCCGCCAATGCCCGGCCAAGCTTGCGGTCATGGTTGCCCAGGAT
>CAXTCI010000044.1:3817-19853 GCA_964242325.1 uncultured Acetobacteraceae bacterium | reverse complement strand
GCGTGCCTCGGCCAAGTCCACCAGCGGCTTGGGATACGTCGTGCCGAGCACGATGCCCGCCGTCGCCAGCACGTCGGCCGGGGCGGTCCAGGGTGCGTGGAGGTACTTGGCGGGCAGGGCCGCCAGTTCGGGCACCCACTTGCGGACATAGACGCCCTCGGGGTCCCACTTTTCGCCCTGGCTGACCGGGTTGAACACTCGGAAGAACGGCTGGCTGTCTATGCCGGACCCGGCGATCCACTGCCAGGACGCGGCGTTGCTGGCGAGGTCGGCGTCTACCAGCGTGTCCCAGAAATGGTCCTCCCCGGCCCGCCAGTCCATCAGCAGCTGCTTCACCAGGAACGACGCGGCGATCATGCGGACGCGGTTGTGCATCCAGCCGGTCTGCCACAACTGCCGCATCCCCGCGTCCACGACCGGGACGCCGGTGCGCCCGCGCCGCCAGGCCCGCAGCTCCGCCGGGGCATCGCGGAAAGGCAGGGCGGCGAAGGCCGGGCGCATCGGCTGCTCCGGCATGTCGGGCCTGTGGAACAGCAGGTAGGCCGAGAACTCCCGCCACAGGATCTCGCCCAGGAAGGTTTCGAGGCCCTTGCCGGTGCCCTGCGCCGCCTGCTCGGCCACGTGCCAAACCTGGCGGGGGCTGATCTCGCCCCAGTGCAGGTGGGCGGACAGGCCGCTGGTGCCTTCCTGTCCCGGCAGGTTGCGGCCGGTGTCGTAGCCGTGCACGGCGCGGTCCAGGAATGCATCCAGGCGCGCGTGGGCCGCGGCCTCGCCGGGTTGCCACACGTTGAACCCGGCGGACCAGTCCGGCTGATGCGGCAGCAGGTTCCAGCTTTCCAGCGCGTCGGACGGGACAGTTGGGCCGGCAGGAATGTGCCCGGGCGCGGGCAGCGGTTCGCCGGGGCTGCCGCGGGCACGGAGCTGCTTGGCGAAGGGCGTGTAAACGCCGTAGATACCGCCAGTCTTCGTGCGTATGCCGTCGAGGTCGAACAGGGTTTGCGTGCGATGCAGGTTCAGCGTGACGCCCGATGCCGCCAGCGCGGCCTGGACCCCCTCGGTCGCCCGGCGTGCCCAGGGTTCATGCTGATGGCCGGCGTGGACCGCCACTGCGCCAGCCTCCCGCGCCAAATCCGCCAGCACCGGCGCTGCCCGGCCACGTCGCAGCACGAGCGGCGCTCCCAGACGCGCCAGTTCCGCGCCGAGCGACGCGAGGCTATGATGCAACCACCAGCGCGCGGCACCGCCGAGGCGCCAGCAGCCCGGCGATTCGTCGTCGAGCACATAAACTGGCAGGACCGGATGGCCGCCAGCGATGGCCGCGTCCAGCGCCGCATGGTCCCGCACCCGTAGGTCGCCGCGGAACCAAAGGAGCACGGGGGGCGGGGCTTCGGCCTTGCCGGGCCGCTTGGTCATGAGATGGCCCCTTCAAGGGTTTGCGATAAGCTATGATGAAGGGACTTGGGGGCGCAGAGCGGCCTCGTCCATACTAGGATGGTTCAAAGGCTTGGTAGCGTTGCGGGATCGGACGATGGGGCGAGGGCTGGGGCGGCGTCGCCGCGACGCTTTTGGCTCGATGCCTGAACGGAGGATGCGACGTGAGTGACGGACGCTTGCGGCGTGGCGGTTGAAGACGGCGGTCGCAGTTCTGGTCACGTAAGCTGGCCTTGCTGGGAAGGAGAGCCGCAACGATGGCCACCCCTTGGGCAACCCGGCGGTAGTCAACCGCAGTTAGGACTATATGACCCCGGGGTGAGAGAGTGCCGTCCCGCGCGGTGCCTTTCGATGGTATAGCTGCTTCCGGGTGTGCCCAGTCTGCGGTCTGCCTGGTAAGTCCACGCGGACGATCCAGCCTTGCTCCTGTAACCAACTCTTGTATGACGATGGCCATGCCGTTATCGCAACAAACCTCTTTCCCGTCCAATGCCGCTTGCCCGCCGACCTTGTCCCTTGTTGTCCCTGCCTACAACGAGGCTGGAAATCTGCTGGCGTTGTATGACCGTCTCGTCCCTGTGCTCGCGGCGCTGGGGGAGAGCTGGGAGCTGATCCTGGTCAATGACGGCAGCACGGACGCCACGCTCGACGTGATGCAGCGGCTGCGCGCCCGGGATGGCCGGGTCGCAATCGTCAATCTGTCCCGCAACTTCGGCAAGGAGATCGCAACCACATCCGGACTGGACCATACCGCGGGCGAGGCAGTGATCCTCCTGGATGCGGACCTGCAGGACCCGCCTGAGCTTATTCCGGAAATGGTGGCCGCCTGGCGCAGCGGTTTTGACACCGTTTATGCCCAGCGCCGCAAGCGACTTGGGGAAACCTGGCTGAAGCGCACGACAGCGGCTTTGTTCTACCGCATCATCTCCCGTTCCGGGCCGGTGCAGGTGCCGCACGATACCGGGGACTTTCGGCTGATGAGCCGCCGCGTGGTGGCGGCGGTCGGGCAACTGCGCGAGCGACACCGCTTCATGAAGGGCCTGTTTGCCTGGGTCGGCTTCCCAAGCTGCGCCGTGACTTACGACCGCGCGCCCCGGCACGCTGGGCACAGCGCTTGGAGCTATTGGAAGCTTTGGAATCTCGCCCTCGAGGGGATCACTGGCTTTACCACCGCGCCGCTCCGTCTCGCGACCTATGTCGGCCTTGCCATTGGCCTGGGCGCGGCTGCCTACTTCGTGGAGATTATTGTGCGGACCCTGCTGTTCGGCCGCGAAGTGCCGGGTTATGCCAGCTTGCTGGCCGTGACTCTCATATTGGGCGGGACGCAGATGGTCACGCTGGGCATCATCGGCGAATACCTCGCGCGCGTGTTCAATGAAGTGAAGGATCGACCCCTGTACCTGGTGGAGCGGTTCGAGCCTAGCACCGTGCCCAACGGACGGCGCCTGGAGGATGGTGCCCCCGGCAAGGAGGGCGGCGCAGGGCAGCCCGGCAGCTTGGAGCCATTCTACCCATGCTAAGCAAATCCGTGCCGTCCGGGCTGCATCCCGGACGCCGCCGGCACCCGGCGGGCGAGGCTCTGCTTGCGACGGTCCTCGCGGCGCTCGCCTACTTTGCGCTGCAAGGGGAGCTGCCTTACCACGATGCCCAGCGTTTTGCCGACCAGGTTGGCAGCGGCGTCTTTGTTTGGGACATCGCACACATCCTTCTGCAGCCTGCCGCCATGGTGCTGCACCTATGGTCCAGCGCTCCTCCGGTGGCGGCGCTCAAGGCGCTCAGCAGCCTTTCGACAGCGGCCGCGGTCGGGTTGTTCTACTACTTGCTGTTGCGTTTGAACGTGCCGCGGGGACGAGCCGTGCTCGGCACCCTTATCCTTGCAGGCTGCTGCAGCGTCCTGACACTGGCGCCGTCCGCCCATCCCAAGCTGGTAGCGTTCCCCTTCGTGAACGGCGCCCTCCTCTGCCTGTGCCTGGCCGAGCGCGAAGCCGCACGCAACTGGCGCCCTCTGCTGCTTGGCGGAGTGCTGCTCGCGGTGGCCGCGGCTTTCCTGGCCAGCGCGCTCACGACCGCGCCGTTCGCTGCGCTGGCCATCCTGTTCGCGGCGCGTCGCGGGGGTGCCAGCCTGGGAACGGCGTTCGGGCGTGCGGTTCTAGTCGGGGCGGTGTGCGGGCTTTCCTTCCTGCTGATTGCCTGCTTCGGCTACGTGCTGCTGACGGGCGAGCCCTTGAGCTTGGCCGGGCTGACAGGTTCCGTTGCCGGCAAGGCGGACCTGCGTCCGCCATCCTTGTCCCTCCCCGTCCAACTGGCGCGCGTCGTGTTCGGGACGGTCAACAACCTGGTTGCTTTGCCGGAGCTAGGCGCCACGATGCAGGCGTGGATGCGCGGGCAGATCCCGTCCCTGAGTCCATATGCCCGGCTGTTGCCGGTGTTAGGGCTGGCGTTGCTGGGCGGGTTGCTCATCGCCGCCACGTACTTGCGCACGACGCTTTTGGCGCCGAGGCATCCCTGTCTCGTGCCTTTGGCCTTTCTGTGCGGCGCGCAGGTTTGGACGCTTTGGTATGGCTTGAACGACCCCGAACACTGGTTCCAGTTAACCGCGCCGACAATCATACTGTTCGTCACGCTCATGCCGGCGAGGGTGGTATGGTGGGGACTGCCGGCTTGGGCGGCAACCGCCACGGTGGCAAACCTGGCTCTCCTGGCAGTGCCGGTGGCGACATACCCACTCGTGCGATACCAGGCGGAGCTGAGTGGGATGTTGCGCCCGGCCGACCTGTTGGTGTCGTTTGCGGATTACCCCGGACACGCTTACGTAGGTTTCTTCAACCTGCCTGACGTACGCCGGTTCCGGATCGATACGCAACTGCAGGCCTCCGGCGCCACCGTGCAGAACACGCTCAATGCTATGCAGGACGACGTGGAGCAAACCTTGAAGAATGGTGGGCGGGTCTTTGTTGCCGACGTGCTCAGCCCTACTGACTGGGAGGCCCCTTGGATGGCGCTTCTGGGCCGGGGTTTGACCAAGCCGAAACTGCAAGGGGCGTTGCTGGCCGGCCACACGGCTCAGGCGCTGAACGACATAGGGGGCATCAAGCTTTGGGAGTTGCGCCACGCCAGCGTAGCAGAGGCGGACACGCTGCCGAGGTGATCCGAGCGCGCTGTGCGGCTCTTACCGTCATGGAAGCAAGTTATGCGATCGATACCTGGAAACGCTATGCAGAAACCACGTAGCTCGACTGGCAGATACCCCCGGATCGGTCGTAAGTACACTTTGAACCGTTGCCTATGTCCACGGGCACATCATGCTGCTTCAGGTTGCAGTGGGAGCGATCTGCCACCTGCCCCGGAGGACCCAGCGTTCGAACCGCCTAGGGGTAATTTGTCATGAGTGCCAACACATCTGAGATCGCGGTGCATCCAGTTGCCCAGCGCAGCACGCCGGCCTTCGTCCTTGCCGTAGTCGTGGCACTCGCCGCATTTGCGGTGCTGCTGAAGGTATTCTGGGTCGGCTTCCTCGGCTCGGACGATTCTGTCTATTGGGCTGGCGCCAGCGGGTGGATGGGGCACTTTCCGTTCGTTGGTACAACCCATCATACCCTGCGCCACACGATCGTGCTGCCCTTGGCGCTTGTTCGCAGCTTGCTGGGCGACAAGCTTTACGTGCTTTTCTTGCCTTCGTTGGCCTACTCCGCCGGAATCGTGGTTCTCTTGGCAATTTGGATGCGGCGGGCGGCTGGCATGTTCTGCGCCGCCGCCGCCTTGGTCCTAGTCGTGACCAATGCCGTGTTCCTGCTGACCTCCGCTACGGCCAATATCGATGTCGCGGAGACATTCTTCGTGCTGCTGGCGTTCGTGCTGCTCGATGCGGCAATGGCGCGCGAGGCGGTCGGCACACGGTCGTCCATACCGCTCCTGGTGATGGCTGGAGTGGCAGCGGGTCTAGGCATGTTGTCGCGCGAAACGGCGATCTTTGGCGTTTTTGCTGTCGGATTACTGTTCCTGGGCGGCTATGGTCTGCCCCGCTCGCGGTATGTCGCGTTCGGCATAGGCTTCGCGTCAGTGGTCTTGCTGGAATTCGCGTATCTGTATGCAATGACCGGCAACATCTTGTATCGACTGCACATTTCTGCCCATCACGACGAGACTGTCAGCCGCTACCTCGACCAGGGTGCCTCTGTTCCGCTCATCCATCCCGCAATTGATCCAGTCACGATGGTCTTGTTCAACCACAACTTCGGAGTGTTGGGGTGGGCTGTCGTTCCAATCGTTGTTTGGCTTTTCCGGCGGGGCGTCAACACTCCGGCGCTACGGCGGTTTGCGGTGCTGGCGACCGTGCTTGCCGCCACGTGGGCAGTTGCCGCAGCGGGATTCACCATCATCCCACTCCTGCCGCGCTACTTCATGTTGTCGTCCCTGCTGATCTCTGCAGTGTGCGGCGTGGCCCTTGCACGTATGTGGCAGCGCGGGGGACGTCGCGTGCCCCTGCTGGCTGGATGCGTGATCGTTGCGGCGAACCTGCTGGGCGTTGCCGCTGACAATCGCAACTTCATGTTCGGCGAGCATGTCCTGGTCGACGTCGCGGCGCAGGAGCAAGGTCCCATCCATACCAATACGCAAACTCTGCGCCGGGCCGACCTTCTGCTTGACCTGGCCAACGTTAGAACCCGTGTTACGGCTGCTCCGCCGGCACCTGGTGAGCTGGTGTTCTATGACCCGTTCCACACCAACGAGCCGGCGGGTGCGGATTGGCAGGCGCTCCAGACTTGGTCGTTGCCGCCTACGATTGTGCAACGCGTGCTGCAGCTTGTTCCAGGATTGTCGTTGCCGCCCCGGGTTTGGATGAAGCTGGGGGCTGGTCATCCGCCTGTTACCCTTTATCGCGTTCCCGCCAGCGGCTGATACCAACCATCCCCGGCGTCAGGGTTCACGCTGGCGCACTGACCGTGCAGGGCGGCATCATAAGCGCCGATGCCAAGACATCTTGATCGAGCCGGGCAGTCCTCAAGAAGACGGCTGTGCGGCGCGATCCGGCGAAAGCTGTGCAAGCAACATTCGCAACTAAATAACGTATGGACGGTGCCGCGCCGCGGACGGTGTTCTGGTCCGCCACCGATGCGAATGCAAAGCCCGATTGTCTATGGATGGGTCGGTTGCACCGGGGAGTGCTTAGGACAGCTCCGTAAGCTGCAGCGCCCGCGACCCTGCGACGACGCGAATGTGAGGCTGAACAGCCGCTGGCGCCCAGCTTCGCCGCCTTTCACCGGCCTTCTACGGCAGGGTGCCTCCTTGCCTCTACGCGCTTGCAGTGCCAGCCAGCGCCGCGGCAATGGCGTGCAGAACATCGGGATTGCGGCAGATCGTCAGGTGCGGCCCATCCACGTGGACCACGTGTCCGCCTTCCTCGTCCGTCCAGCACCGGTCGGGATCCACGATCCCGTCATCCCGGGTGCAGATCATCGTGGACGTGACCGGCAGCGGCAGGCTCAGGCGCTGCGGGTCCACGTCTCCGCTGTAACGGGGGGCGCACAGGCGGATCAGCGGACCGATGGAGGTCGCGGTGGGCAGGCGGAACGGGCTGGCGACGGTTACGACGTGGCTGATGCTGCCGGGCCGGTCATAGGCCAGGTTGCGCGCCAGGATGCCGCCCATGCTGACCCCGACCAGCGCCACCGGGCCGGACGCGGCCAACTCGTCGAGCCGGCGTTCCAGCCCGGCCAGGATGCGCGGGGTCGGCCCCCAGTTCACCCCTAACCCCCAACCGAACGTTTGAAAGCCGCAGCGTTGCAGGAACGCGTGCAGGCCCAGCATCGTACTGTCCCCGCTCAGGAAGGGTGGCACGAGCAGCACCGCCCGGCCGTTGCCGTCCGGCAGGCTGGACACCGAGGGAGACGCCGGGCGGTATGCGGCCAGCGACCATGCTTCCGTGAGCAGCAGGCGATGGTGCGGCTGGCGGAGGCGGGCGGGATGCAGGAACGCCGCGGGATTGAGCACCGGGCGTTCTACCCCGCCGCCCGGGTGTCCGGGGCACCGCGCAACTGCGCCAGCGTGAAGCTGAACAGCCGTTCCTGTCCCAGCAGGAAGGCCCGGCCCCCGCGCGGGAACAGGCGGGCGATGGCCGGGTGCGCCACATCCAGCCCGCCGGTGTAGGCACCCATCGCCGGCAGCATGATCCGCCGCGGGTCGGCGACGAAGCAGGGGCGCGAGACTGCCCCGGCGCGGGTGGTGACGGCCGCCTTCGGGTGGTGGTGCCCGCACAATTCACCCGCCGCACCAGGTTTCGCCTCGTGCCGGAAGGTGAGCGGCCCCGCCGTCCATACGTCGGCGGCACGGCCGGCCAGGCCGGGCGGCGGCTGCGGGTCGTGGTTGCCCAGCACCCACAGCCACTCCGCCGCCTCCGTCATCGCCCGCAACCGCGCCGTATCGCCCGGCGCCATCCGTGCCGCCCCGTGTGCGTCGTGGAAGCTGTCGCCCAGCGCCACCACCGTCCGCGGCTGCCAGCGGCGCAGCAGCAGCGCCAGCCGGTCCAGCGTCAGCCGCGTGTCCCACGGCGGCACCAACTGCCCGCGCGCCGCCGCCGCCGATCCCTTCTCGAAATGCAGGTCCGCCACCGCCAGCAGCCCGGCCGCTGGCCACCAAACCGCCCCAAGCGGGTCCAGCATCAGGCGTTCACCCATGAAATGTAAGCTAGCAGGGGTCATTCTACGCGGGCGTCCTTGGGAGGTTTCGGCTTGCGTTGCAGGATGGCCAAGTTGGCGCGGTGGACGAAGGCGACGCGGATCGGCGCCTGGCTCACCTCGCCCTCGCCGGACGCCTCCGCCACCAGCGCCTCGGTCTCGGCCAGCAGCTCGTCCTCCGACCCGCCGGTACGCACGGTTTCGCGCCCGATGTCCAGCAGCACAGGCACTGCCAGCGGCGACACTCGGCTGAGCCTGAGATGCCGCACCCGCCCGGCGACGCGCCCCAGCATGGCGGACAAGCGGCCCAAATCGGTCAGGCCCCCGGCGGCGTCGTTGCGCGTGGCGCGCAGCAGCACGTGGTCTGGCTGGTGCCGGCGCAGCACGTCGTAGATCAGGTCGGTGTTGACCGTGACCTGGCGGCGGCTGCGCTCGGCGCCGGGCAGGTTGCGGTCGATCAGGCCGGAGATCACCGCCACATTGCGAAACGTCCGGCGCAGCATGCTGCTTTCCGCCATCCAGGCTTCCAGGTCGTCGCCCAGCATGTCCTGCTCGAACAGCGCCGGCACGTCGGCAGGTTCTTCCGCAGACCATACCGCAATCACGTAGTCGGTGGCGACGAAGCCGAGCGGGGCATAGCCGAACCGCTCCATCCGCCGGGTCAGCAGCATGCCGAGGGTTTGGTGCGCGTTGCGCCCCTCGAAGCAGTAGGCGACGGTATACCAGCGGCCGTTGCGCGGGAAAGTCTCGACCAGCAGGTCGTCCGGGCCGGGCAGCTCCGACCGGATGGTCTGCATCCCCAGCCAGTCCCGCACCTGCTCCGGGAAGTGGTGCCAGGTCGAAGGATCGTGCAGCATGGCGCGGACCCGGGCGGCGAGGCCGCTGGTCAGCGGATACTTGCTGCCGGCATAGGCGGGGACCATCGGCTCGCCCTTGCCGCCCTCGGCGACCTCCACCGTGGTTTCGCGCAGGCGGACGTAGCGCAGCAGGCGCCCGGCGAACATGAAGGTGTCTCCGGGGGTCATCATATTAACAAAACCCTCCTCGACCTCGCCCAGCGGCGCGCCGCCGCGCCCGGTCAGGCGGACCTTCAGCAGCGGCGCCTCCACGATGGTGCCCAGGTTCATGCGGGCCTGGCGGGCCACGCGGTCCCCCATGACCTGCACCCGGCCCTCGCTGTCGCGGAACAGCTTGCGGTAGCGGTCATAGGCCTGCAGGGCATAGCCGCCGTCCTCGACGAAGCGCAGCGTGTCGTCGAAGTCCTCCTGCGACAGCGCGGCATAGGGCTGGGCGCGGCGCACCTCGGCCAGCATGTCCTCAGGGTGGAACGGCCCGGCGGCGGCAGTCAGCAGCAGGTGCTGCGCCAGCACGTCCAATCCGCCGGGCCGCGGCGTTTCCCCGTCCTGCTCCCCGGCGGCCACGCCCTCGATGGCCGCCTCGCATTCCAGCAGCTCGAAGCGGTTGGCGGGCACCAGGATGGCGCGGCTCACCTCGTCCATGCGGTGGTTGGCGCGGCCGACCCGCTGCAGCAGGCGGCTGGTGCCCTTCGGTGCGCCGACCTGGATCACCTGGTCCACCCCGCCCCAGTCTATCCCGAGGTCGAGCGAACTGGTCGCCACCACGGCGCGCAGGCGCCCATCCGCCATCGCCGCCTCCACCTTGCGGCGCTGGGCGATGTCCAGGCTGCCGTGATGCAGCGCGATGGGCAGGGTGTCGGCGTTGATCTTCCACAGCGCCTGGAACAGCAGCTCGCCCTGGGCGCGGGTGTTGACGAACACGATGGTCATGCCCTGGGCGCCAATCCGCTCCAAGATGGCGCCGGCGCTGTTCAGGCCCATGTGGCCGGACCAGGGCAACCGGTCCTCCGGCAACAGGATGGACAGGGCAGGGGGCGCGCCCTGCGCCTGCTCCACCAGCCGCGGCGAGGCGCCGGCGCCGACCCAGTCCAGCAGGGCCTGCCGATGCGCGACGGTGGCAGACAGGCCAACGCGCCGGGCACCGGGCGCTATGGTGGTCAGGCGCGCGAGGCCCAGCGCCAACTGATCCCCGCGCTTGGTGCCGGCCAGGGCGTGTATCTCGTCGATGACAACCGTGGACAGCCCGGCGAACAGGGTGGGCGCGTCCGGCTGGGACAGCAGCAGCGCCAGGCTTTCGGGCGTGGTCAGCAGCAGGTTGGGCGGCGCGGCCTTTTGCCGGGCGCGGCGGTTGGCCGGAGTGTCGCCGGTGCGGGTCTCGACGGCGATGGGCAGCGCCATCTCCTCGATCGGCGTGAGCAGGTTGCGGGCGATGTCGGTCGCCAGCGCCTTGAGCGGACTGACATACAACGTGTGCAGCCCGGCACGGGGGCGGGTGGCGAGGTCGATCAGGCTCGGCAGGAATCCGGCCAGGGTCTTGCCGCCGCCGGTCGGGGCGATCAGCAGCGCGCTTTCGCCGGCATCGGCTGCCGCGATCATCGCCAACTGATGGGGACGAGCGACCCAGCCGCGGCGGTTGAACCAGGTGAAGAAGGGTTCCGGCAATGTTCCCACAGTCGACACTTAGCGGTTCATCCTGCCGCGTCCAAGGCCTGCCGCTGATCCGCGGCGCTCGCCGGCTTGGCCGGGATGGCGGGTCTTCGCCGCCGGGCATAGGCCGGCGTCCCCCCGGCCGGGCTTGCGTCCCGGCTGGGGCCATGCTGCCTCGCTTGGCATGACCGACCAGCGCATCCCTGACTGGCATCCCGACAGCCTTGCTGCCCGGATGCCGTTCCTGCGTCGCCGGGCCTTGCTGACCCAGGGTGTCCGCGCCTTCTTCGGCGCCCGCGGCTATACCGAGGTCGAAACCCCCTATGCCGTTGCGGCTCCTGGCGAGGAGGTCCACCTCCGCGCGTTCCGTACGGTCCAGGAGGCGCCCGATGGTGTAACCCGTCCCTTATGGCTGCACACCAGCCCAGAGTTCGCCATGAAGCGCCTGCTCGTCGCCGGCGCCGGGCCGGTGTTCCAGTTGGCGCGGGTGTGGCGCAACGGGGAAGGCAGCGCCCGCCATGCCGCCGAGTTCACGATGCTGGAGTGGTATCGCCCCGGCCTGCCCTTCGCCGGCCTGATGGACGAGACCGAGGCCCTGCTGCGTGCTGTCCTGCCGCCGACGGTCCGCAGCGGCGGTGTGACGACCGGCCTTACCCGGTTCGAACGCCTGACCGTCGCCGATGCCTTCCAACGGCACGCCGGGGTGGATGTGCTGGCCACCGCCGGCGACGCCCTGGCCCTGGCTGCCGGTGCCGGGGCGTCGCTGCGGGACGGGGAAGGTTGGGAAGACCTGTTCTTCCGCCTGCTGCTGGAGCGGGTCGAACCGCATCTGGGCCAGGCGCACCCGACCTTCCTGACGCACTGGCCCGCCGCCCAGGCCGCCCTGGCTCGGCGCGACCCGGCCGACCCCCGGGTGGCGCTCCGCTTCGAGCTGTTCCTGTGCGGCATGGAGCTGGCCAACGCCTTCGAGGAGCTGACCGATGCCGCCGAGCAGCGCGCCCGGTTCGAGGACGACCGCGCCCGCCGCCACGCGCTGTATGGCGCGGACTGGCCGCTCGACGAGGATTTCCTGGCGGCGCTCGCGCATGGGATGCCGGCGGCGTCCGGGATCGCGCTCGGTTTCGACCGGCTGGCGATGGCGGCGTCCGGGGCGGACCGGATCAGCCAGGTGCAGTGGTTGCCCGCTGATTGAACCTGTCTCGGGCCGCTCTAACTAGCTTGGGATGACTCGGCATCTTACCTTGGCGCTTTGCCTTGGCATCGCGGCGTGTGCGTCCGGCCCAGACCGGCGGCAGGTCTTGGCATCCCTGGTCGGCCAGCCAGACACCGAGGTCGTCCGGCAGTTCGGCGTGCCGGCCCGGTCCTACGAAACTGGCGGGCGCAAGTTCATCGCCTATGACGAGCGGCGCACCGACCTGATTGCGGGCGGGCCATTCTTTGGCGGCTTCGGCTACTTTGGCTATGGCTACGGCGGCTTCGGCAGTTTCCCGCCGCAACTGATCGAGCGCGGGTGTGAAACGACGTTCGAGCTGTTTGGCGGACGCGTGGTGTCCTGGGCGTTGCGGGGGAATGCCTGCGGCTAAGCAGGATTGCGCGGCCAGCTACACAGATGGCCTGCGGGCCGTGACCAGCTGTGCAAGCCTTCAGAGGCTTGCTTAGGTCGGCTTGTGTCCAGACTGGACGGAAGCCAATCGACCTTGCTGGGTTGAGAGCAGTTACAGGCAGTCTCAGGTCCAGGCGCTTTGCTTCCAATCCTGACTGCAACCAGTGCTGGGACACCGGGCTGTCCGTCGCCAAGGGCACTTCCACGAATTGATAGATTTCGGCCTGCGTCAATTCCAGGCCGACTGACGCGGGTGGGAGGCTTGCCGTCTATGACTTCAAACGTCCATTCGCCATCGGTGCGTCCGAACCATCGCCATCTCTGCCGCTCTGCATCCCAGCAGCCGCGGCTGCCACCGGCGAGGATGGCACAGCGCGGCGCGAGGCAAGGCACGGAACGGCACACGCCGCCCCGCGTTGCCGCCGCATGAAGCTCTCCGCCATCCGCCGCGCCGCTTTGCTGACAGCTGTGTCTCTGGCCCTACCCGTTACCTGCTCCCAGTCGGGAGACGGCACATACTCTGGGGGTATCCAGCCGAGTCCGGCTGGACGCGTCAACCCTGCGGAGCCGGGCTTTGCCAATGGTGGCGGGGGGAACAGATAACTGGCTAGGCGGGCCGGGCCATTTGAACCAGCGTCAAGCGTGAGACAGGGCCGGGCAGCGGCTCTGGTGCGGTTTGCTAACGGATTCGTCGGTTTCCTGCGTTGCTCGGCAGCATCGCCGGTCATCCGCGCCGTGGCGGCCGATTAACAGGGCTTTTTGCAGCGCGGCCCGTTCCGATACTGGCCTTAACTGCATCTGCCCGGCCCAACGCTCGGCGCGCCTGTCGGCGGCAGGGTTACATGGTCGTTGTTGAACCTGCGAGTGCAACGCCGAGACCCGGGTACCGCAGCTGTTTCGACCCATCAAGCTCCAAGGAGCGCCGCGCCAGGGAGCGGAGGTGGCGGGGCGGCAGCGATGGCGGCGTTCATCGCACGCACGCCGGCGGCGGGACCGTCGGAGTGGCCCCACACCGCGCCGACAACGGCCAGGAAGCTGGCGCCGGCGGTCACCAGCGGCGCGCAGTTCTCGGCGGTGATGCCGCCGATGGCGACGCAGGGCAGCTCCATGAGGTCGCTCCACCAGGCCAGGATGTCCGGGTCCGCCCTGGTCGGTGCGTCCTTGGTGGCCGTTGGAAAGAACGCGCCGAAGGCGACGTAATCCGCTCCGGCCTCCCCGGCCAGCATCGCCAGGTCCCGGCTGTCGTGGCAGGTCACCCCCAACGTCAAGTCAGGCCCGATCAGGCGCCGGGCCTCCGGTGCCGGCGTATCCTCCTGGCCGACATGGACGCCGTCGCAGCCCATCGCAGCCACCAGGTCGGCCCGGTCGTTCAATAGGAAGGCGACGCCCCGCGACTGCGCCACCGGACGCAAGGCATCGATGGCCCGCCGCCACTGGTCGTCCGCTGCATCCTTGAGCCGCAGTTGCACCGCTGCCACATCGCCCGCGTCCAGCGCCTGGGCGAGCGGGTCCGCAAACGCCGGCCCGGCGCTGGTGGGCGTGACGAGATAAAGCCGGCAAGGGTCGCCGGCTGTCCCGGGTTCGGGCACGATCAGTCCTCAGCCCGCATGTGCATCAGGGCGCTTAGCCTTGGCGCCCGAGCCGCGGACAGACAGATGCCAGACACGCGGGTGCCGGACAGGCGAATGAAAAACGGCATTGATGGCTGGCGTGATCCGCATGCAGCACTCCTGCGCCGGTCGCCGCCGGCATCTGGGGCGGCTTAGCCGATGGGCCGGCTGCTGTCACGGCCAGCCGCTGTCACGGGTGGGCGGTGTCGGCGCAGCAGGTCCCGGGCTATGCGCCGAGCCAGGCCGCGAGCCGCCGGTCTTCGCCACGCCGTCCCATGTCCAGCGCAGGCGGAGCGGCGGCCAACAGCCGTGCGCCGCACGACTCCGCCCGTCCGGCGATGTCGGGCCAGGCCGGGCCGGGCTGCAGCACGACCAGCCGGCACCGGAGGGACAGCGCCTCCAACGCCCGGCCCGGCGCGTCGGCGCAGTCCAGCACGTCTGGGGCAACTGCGCCGGGATGCGCGGCCAGCGCCGCCGTCACCATCGCGCGCCACCAGCCGCCCCCGGCGTAGCACGCTGCTCCCGGCGCCGACAGCAGCGTCACCGGACGGGCTGCCGCAAGCACCGACAAGGCATGGGGCAGCCCATGGATAATAACGGCTGGCGGCAGGGTCATGCTTGACCTTCAAGCGGTTGCACGCGAAAGCTTCAACCGGCAAAGCAGCGCCACGACGCATGGACGGCATAACGCAGCATGACGGACAGCAGCCCTATCGAATCCGCCGCCCGCCTGGAAGCCGCGCTGGAGCAGATTGCCCGGCTGGCAGCCAAGCCGCCCGCGCCTCCGCCTGCACCGCTGGCGCCTGCTGCCGATCCCGTGCTGGTTGCCCGACTGGACAGCCTGATCATGCAACTGCGCGAAGCGCTGGACGAGGAGGAACCCGCCCATGGCCCAGGTCAGCCTTAAGATCAACGGCTATGCCTACACAGTTGGCTGCGAGGACGGGCAGGAGAGTCACCTGCGCGCAATGGCCGGCGCGGTCGAGGAACGCATGACCCGCGTCAAGGCGCTGGGCAGCCAAAGCGGCGAAAGCCGGCTGCTGGTGCTGGCTGCGTTGCTCATGGCGGACGAGCTGCACGACATGGCAGCGGAATTGGCCGACGCCCAGAACCGTCCTCGCCCTGCGCCGGGCCAAGCCTCGCTGCCGCCCACCGTGGAGTCGGCGCGCTTGGCGGAGCTTGCAGAACGGGCGGAAAGCATTGCGGCGGCGATGGAGCGGGCCTAAGTATCGCCGCGGGGCTGCCCGGTGCGTCAGGCACTTCACCCCCAGGGCCAATAAGCACTCTCCCGGGAGCTGGCGCTGCCATGACCGTGGTCATGGTACCCGGCGCCCACCTGCGCAAGCAGGCCTTGGGAGGGTGAGACGCCAACGGCCAGGGCGGCTCCACTACCGCCGCAAGGCTGGCAGTTGCCGGGCTGCGGGGCATCTGTTCGCACCCGCGCGGAACGAAAAAAGGGCGGATGCGTGGACCGGAATGCTTGGCTTGCACCGCTTGGGCTGCAACGCTTCCGTGTGCTCGACTGCCTGAGAGGCAACCAGATTCGATCACCCGGCTATCTCGCCTTTGCGCCGGGTGTGGACGCTTTCAGCGCATTCAGAACCCACGTCGAAATGCTGTCACGCCGGTGGGCGGATGAACCGCATGGGCAAACGAGGCAGATGCTGGCGGCGGCGCGTGTCCTCGTCGGCGACCTCGCGGCGGCCGATACTGTCATCGATGGCTTTCCCGTGCGGGCGTATGAGCTGGACCATGGCCACGGCTACTGCAACGTCGCCCATCTGTATGCGCTCAGCGCCGCACTGCCGCTCCCCACGGACTTGAGGAACACGAAGCACTGGCTCGCCGGGTCCAGCAAGCAGGCTGCGTTGCACGCCTGGTTGGCCGTTCATCGTAATGCCTTGCGATGGGTGAAGGAGGACGGCACCTATGTGCTCGATGCATAGCGACGCCGGAGGGATCGGCGCGCCCTCATGGCTCTCCGCCGCAGCCGGTGCCGGGCCAGTCCGTGCATCCCGGGCGCGCACATCCGAGGCAATCCATCCTTGACGGACCCGAAGCGTATCCTTCGCACCGCCATGCTGGCCGCCCGCAGCGCCTGTGATCCCGCCCTCGGCGCCTGCCTGGCCAGTCATCTCCTGGAATGGCTGCCGGCCGACCCCGGGCAGGCCATCGCGGGATTTTGGCCGATGGAAACCGAGATCGACATCCGTC
>CAXTCI010000044.1:1587-3717 GCA_964242325.1 uncultured Acetobacteraceae bacterium | reverse complement strand
CCCGGGCAGGCCATCGCGGGATTTTGGCCGATGGAAACCGAGATCGACATCCGTCCCCTGCTGTATGCCTTGGCCAGCCGCGGCCACTCCCTTCTGTTGCCTGCCACCCCGCCCCGGGGCCAGCCGTTGACCTTCCGCCGCTGGCGTCCGGGCGATGCGCTGCTCCCGGACCGCTTCGGCACGGTTGCGCCGCAGGGCGAGCCGGGGGTGCCCGATGTGCTTCTGGTGCCGTTGCTGGCCTGGGACGCGGCGGGCAACCGGCTTGGCTATGGCGGCGGCTACTACGACCGGACGCTGGCTGCGTTGCCGGGCCGGCAGGCTATCGGTTGCGCTTACGCGATGCAGCAGGTGCGCCACGTGCCTGCCGGCCCGCACGATGTGCCGCTGGATGCCGTGGCAACCGAGTGCGGCCTGACTGTGTTCCGGCCTTGATCGACGGGACGGGCCACCGCCGCGCCCCATATGCACCGCCGATCCTCACCCCCTTCTAGGGACCACTGAATGCGCATCCTTTTCCTGGGCGACGTCGTCGGCCGCAGCGGCCGCGACGCCGTCGCCTCCGGCCTGCCCAAGCTCCGCGCCGACCTGCGCGCCGACCTGGTCGTGGTCAATGGCGAGAACGCCAGCCACGGCTTCGGCCTGGCGCCCGACATGGCGGAGGCGATCCTGACGGCCGGCGCCGACGCCATCACCCTCGGCAACCACGCCTGGGACCGCAAGGAGCTGATCCCCTACATCGCGCAGCAGCCGCGAATCGTGCGGCCGCTCAACTTTCCGCCGGGCACGCCGGGTGCCGGGTCGGTGGTGGTGACGCTGCAGGATGGGCGCAAGGCGCTGGTGCTGAACGCGATGGGCCGGCTGTTCATGGATGCGCTGGACTGCCCGTTCCGCGGCACGGCGGAGCTGCTGTCCCGCTACAAGCTCGGCGCCAGCATCGGCGCCATCGTGTGCGATTTCCACGCCGAGGCCACGAGCGAGAAGCTGGCCTACGCCCATAGCTTCGACGGTTCGGTTTCGCTGGTGGTCGGCACCCACACCCACGTGCCGACCGGCGATCACCAGGTGCTGGCGGGCGGCACCGCCTACCAGTCCGACGCAGGCATGTGCGGCGACTATGACAGCGTGATCGGCATGACCAAGGAGGGCAGCGCCGCCCGATTCTGGCGCAAGGTGCCGGGCGAGCGGCTGGGTCCGGCCGAAGGACCGGCGACCCTGTGCGGCCTGTTCGTCGTGACGGACGACGCAACCGGCCTCGCCGTCAGCGCCGAGCCGGTGCGCCAAGGCGGGCGGCTGTCCCAGGTGATGCCGGCCTGCTAGAAGAGGTCTTCGGCACACCAGATACACGGAACCCCGCCCATGGCTGGCCACAGCCAATTCAAGAACATCATGCACCGCAAGGGCGCGCAGGATGCCAAGCGCGCCCGGCAGTTCGCCAAGCTGATCCGCGAGATCACCGTCAGCGCCCGCCAGGGCCTGCCCGACCCGGCGTTCAACCCCCGCCTGCGCGCCGCCATGTCCGCGGCGCGCGAGGCCAACATGCCGCGCGACACCATCGAGCGCGCGGTCAAGAAGGCGACCGGCGCCGGAGGCGGGGACGACTACACGGAAGTGCGCTATGAAGGTTACGGACCCGCCGGAGTCGCCGTGATCGTGGAAACCCTGACCGACAACCGCAACCGCACTGCCTCCGACGTGCGTGCGGCGTTCAACAAGCATGGGGGCGCCCTGGGCGAGACGAACTCGGTCAGCTTCATGTTCAGCCGGGTGGGCGTGATCGAGTATCCCGCGAAGGCCGCCAGCGCCGACGCCATGCTGGAGGGCGCCATCGAGGCCGGCGCCGACGACGCCGCCAGCGGCGCAGATGGGCACGAGGTGACCTGCGCGGTGGACGACTTCTTCGCCGTGCGCGATGCGTTGGAGGCCCGATTCGGCCCGCCCGCGTCGGCCAAGCTGGACTGGCGCCCGTCCACGTCCGTAACATTGGATGAGGAGCGCGCGGCTAGCCTGCTGAAGCTGATTGATGCGCTGGAGGACAGCGACGACGTGCAGAACGTTTACGCCAACTTCGACATCCCCGAGGACGTGATGCAGGCGCTCTCGGCGTGAGGGCCGCGCCCTTCTCCCTTTCCC
>CAXTCI010000044.1:0-1487 GCA_964242325.1 uncultured Acetobacteraceae bacterium | reverse complement strand
CCCTTTCCCGGAGGGAGAGGGAGCATCTGATGGCACGCTTGATGGGCATAGACCCGGGCCTGCGCTTTACCGGCTGGGGCGTCATAGACGTGCAGGGCAACCGGCTGCGCCATGTGGCGGATGGCGTGATCGCCACCGACAACACCCACTCGGTCCCCCACCGCCTGAAGTTCCTGCACGACGCCCTGACGCTGCTGTTCCAGGAGCACCGCCCGGACGAGGCTGCGGTCGAGGAAACCTATGTCAACCGCAACGGCACCGCGACGCTCAAGCTTGGCTATGCCCGCGGCGTCGCGCTGCTGGCGCCGGCGCTGGCCGGCATCACGATTGCCGAATATGGCGCGATGGGGGTGAAGCAGGCCGTCGTCGGCACCGGCGGCGCCAGCAAGGAGCAGGTGCTGCTGATGGTCCGCCGCCTGCTGCCTGGCGCGACGCTGCGCCGGGCCGACGCCGCCGATGCGCTCGCCGTCGCCATCTGCCACGCCCACCACCGCGCCAGCCGGCTGCGCGTCATGTCCGGGACGGTCATGGCATGAACACGGGGGCATGAGCACGGGGGCATGAGGCTGGGTGCATGAGAGTGGCGGCATGAGGGCTGGGTCTTGATCGCCATGCTGCTGGGCCGGGTGGAGGCGGTGGAGGCCGACCGCTGCATCGTGGACGTGAACGGCGTCGGCTACCTGGTGCAGGCCAGCACCCGTACGCTGTCCGCCCTGGCCACCGCCGCCGGCGTCCAGCGCGTGCTGATCGAGACGCAGGTGCGCGAGGACGCCATTACCCTCTACGGCTTCAGCGACCCGGCGGAGCGCGAATGGTTCCGCCTGCTGCTGACGGTGCAGGGCGTGGGCGCCAAGGTGGCGCTTAACATCCTGTCCGCCCTGTCGCCGAAGGACCTCATCAACGCCATCGCCGCCGGGGACAAGGCGAGCCTGACCCGTGCGCCCGGCGTTGGCGCCAAGCTGGCGATACGCCTGCTGTCGGAATTGCGGGACAAGGCCGGCGCGATGCCGACCGGGACCAGCATCGCCATCGCCCTGCCTGCGGCGGGGCCGGAGGCGGACGCGATCTCGGCCTTGGCCAACCTGGGCTACCGCCGGGCGGAGGCGTATCCCGTTGTCATGCGTGTGCTGGAGCGGTTGGGCGAGGATGCGGCCGTCGGGCAGGTCATCCGCGAAAGCCTGCAGGAACTGGCAATCAAATGACCGGCGTTCAGACACGTAGGGCGGAAAAGCGCAGCGCCTTCCGCCGCTCCAAGCGCCTGCACCTTCCGGAAGGCGCTGCGCTTTTCCGCCCTACGATGGCCGCCCTATGAGCGACGACCGCGACATCACCCCGGCCCGCATAGACGAGGACGCCGGCGAGGCCAGCCTGCGCCCGCAGACATTGGCGGAATTCATCGGCCAGAAGGCCAGCCGCGAGAACCTGCGCATCTTCATCCAGGCTGCCCGCGGCCGGGGCGAGGCGCTGGACCACGTGCTGCTGCACGG
>CAXTCI010000043.1:0-31606 GCA_964242325.1 uncultured Acetobacteraceae bacterium | reverse complement strand
ACCACGTCCGTCCAGGCCGCGCCCAAAACCTGGCCGCTCAATGCCTCGATCAAGCCGATCAGCACCCCGCCCAGCATGGCGCCGGGCACGTTGCCGATGCCGCCCAGGACCGCCGCGGTGAACGCCCGCAGCCCCGCGGCGAAGCCGATGTCCACCTTGGCCAGGTTGTAATACAGCCCGAAGATCATTCCGCACGCCCCGGCCAGCGCCGAGCCGAGGAAGAAGGCGGTCATCACCACCCGGTCCACCTCCACCCCCATCATCCGCGCGGCCTCCGGGTCCTGCGCCGTGGCGCGCATCGCCTTGCCCAGCCGGGTGTAGCGGACGAAGTACGTCAGCGCACCCATCAGCAGCAGCGCCATCGCCCAGGTCAGGATCTCCCGCAGCCGCAGCACCGCGCCGCCGATGTGGAACACGATGGGCGGCAGCGGATTGGGGAAGTTCTTGCTGTCCGACCCCAGCGTCAGCAGCACGACGTTGAACAGCACGTAGGACACGCCGATGGTGGTGATCATCGCCGCCGGCCCGACGACGCCACGCAGCGGGCGCAGCAGGAACCGCTCGATCCCCACGCCGATGCCGCCGCATATCAGCATGGAGACCGCGAACCCCGCGGCCAGCACGCCGACCAACGGCAGGCCGCTCAGTATCGTCTCCTGGCCCACCAGCCCGAACGACTGCAACGTCAGCATGGCGACCATGGAGCCGACCATGAACACGTTGAAGTGGGAAAAGTTGATCAGCTCGGCGATGCCGTAAACCAGGGTGAAACCGAGCGCCAGGAGCGAATACATCGCTCCTAGGCTCAGCCCGTTGATCACCTGCTGAACGAGAAGGTCAGTCGCCGTCATCGGGTCACGTCCAGGTGCCGGAGTGGGCGGCTGCTTGCTGCTTCCTCTCCCTCCGGGAGAGGGCCGGGGTGAGGGGGTCTTGGCTGCCGAGCCAGGAACTGCCAGTCCCGCCAGCGCACGGCTCCGTTTGGCCGAGGAAAGCGCTTGCCCGCCCCCTCACCCCGACCCTCTCCCGAGGGGAGAGGGAGAAGAAGGCCGCCGATCATCGCGAGGCGGCCCGCGCCGTAGAGGTCCAAGGCCGGCGAGGACCACGCCTGCAGCCGTGGAGCGCCGTGCCGCCGGGGCGGCTCGCGATGATGGGTCACGGGACGGTGCCGCAGGGATCAGGCCATCGGCGCCACGCCGACATACTTGTATTGCGCGTCCGGGTCCTCCAGCGGCTTCTCGGCGTCCTTGGTGATCTTGAACACGCTGATGATCTTATTCTTGAGGTCGCCGTACTCGTCGAACTCGATGGGTCCCAGCAGCGTGTTCGGCAGCTTCACGCCCTGGATCGCATCCCGCACCGCAACCCGCGTCACATCCTTGCCCGTTGCCGCCACGCGCTTCACCGCCTCGACGATGACCTCCGCGCCGACGTAGCAGGCAATGGTGTAGTCGTCCGGGCGTTGCTTGAAGCGCGCGAAATACTTGTCGCTGAACCCCTTGGTCTTCGGGTCCTCCGTGACGTGCGGGGAGGCGACGGTGGCATACCAGCCCTCGACAGCGGGGAAGCCCGCGCCCTTCAGCAAGTCCGCACTCTGCATCCCGTCGCCGCCGGCCTTGATGACGTTGGGGATGATCTCGTACGCCTGCTTCGCCAGCTTCACCCCAGCCTGGCCGACGCCGCCGTAGTACAATGCCTGCGGGTCCAGCCCCTTGATCTTGGTCAGCACCGCCGAGTAGTCCGCCGCCTTGGGGTCCAGCCGGTCGCGGCCCAGCACCTTGATCCCCTTCTTCTCCGCCTGGCCCTGGAAGGCGTCGGCCAAGCCCACGCCATAGGCGCCGGAGTCGTCCAGGATATAGATGCTCTTCACCTTGAGCGTGTCGGCCATGTAGTTGGCCATGTTCGGCCCCTGGAAGGCGTCGGTCGTCACCGTGCGGAAGTAGATCGCCTTACCCGCCGGGCGATACTGCGCCGCGAACTTGGGGTCCGTCAGGTCGGGGTTGGTGGAGGATGGGGTGATGATCGCCAGGTTGCCCTGGCTCAGGATCGGCGCCATCGCCTTGCCCGCGCCGGACATTTGCGGCCCGAGGGCGGCGACATAGCCGCGGTCGCTCACCATGGTGCGGGCGTTGGTCGCGGCCTGCGCCGGGTCATACTGCCCGGCGGTCGCGGTCGCATCGTCCAGCTTCACGAGCTGGAACGTGTAGCCCTTGACCGTCTTCGCGGCATTCGCCTCCTCGAAGGCCATGATGGCGCCGTTGCCGATCCGCTCGGCATTGGTGGCGTCGGCGCCGGTGAAGGACAGGTTCACGCCGACCTTGATGACCTTGTCGGCGGCATAGGCGGCCCGCGAGGCCAGCAGCGTGGCGGCCGTGGCGGTGATGGCTGTGCGACGTGTGATCATGCAGAACCGCTCCCTGGAATGTGAGTATGCGTCGCTGCAACTATGCACGCTTCATGCCATCGCCCGTCAACCTATTCCGCTTCCTGCGGAACATGCCGCATCACCGGTGCGTGCCCAGCCGGTTTCTCCTTGTCCCGGTCCCAGCGGGTCAGCATGATGCCCGCTTTGCACCTGCACGAGGCTCTCCGATGTCCGCCACCCGGCATAACGACCTGCAATCCGCCATTGCGGAGGCCACCGCAGGGATCGAGCCGCACTTGGTCGCTATACGCCGCGACCTCCATGCCCATCCCGAGCTGGGGTTCGAGGAGGTGCGGACCGCCGGCATCGTCGCCGCCGAACTCGCCCGGCTGGGCATCCCGCACCGGACCGGCGTCGGCCGCACCGGCGTTGTCGGCACCATCACCGGCGGGCGCCCCGGCCCCACGCTCGCCATACGCGCCGACATGGACGCGCTGCCGATCCATGAGCAAACGGGGCTGTCCTTCGCCAGCACGGCACCCGGCAAGATGCACGCCTGCGGCCACGACATCCACACCAGCACCCTGCTGGGCGTCGCCGCCGTCCTGCAAGGCATGGCGCCGTCGTTATCCGGCACCGTCCGCTTGCTGTTCCAGCCGGCAGAGGAAACGCTGGGCGGCGCGCCCGCCATGATTGCCGACGGCGTGATGGAGGGGGTGGATGCGGCGATCGGCTTTCACAATTACCCGGATCATCCCGTCGGCAGCTTCTCCTATGCCCGCGGGGCCTGCCTGGCGGCGTCCGACCGGTTCGACATCACGGTGTCCGGGCGGTCCGGTCATGCCGCGCACCCCTATGACGCGGTAGATCCCATCGTCGCCGCCGCACACCTGGTCACGCAGTTGCAGACCGTGGTGTCGCGCGAGCAGAAGCCCAGGCACCCTTGCGTCGTCACCGTCGGCGCTATCCATGCCGGCACCGTGCACAACATCATTCCCGATTCCTGCCTCATCCGCGGCACTGTCCGCACCCTGCACGCGCAGGCGCAGGACGTGGCGGAGGCGGCAATCAGCCGCCTCTGCGCCGGGCTGGACGTCGGGATGCGCGTGCGCTGCGAGGTGAAGTACGAGCGCGGCGTCCCCGCCCTGGTCAACGACGACGCGATGCTGGACCGCGCCGTCGCGAGCGTGCGCGCGCAGTTCGGCGACGTGGTCGAGGAAAGCGAGCCGAGCATGGGTGGCGAGGACTTCGCCTTCATGGCGCAGTTGACGCCGTCCGCGCACCTAGGCGTTGGCTCGGGCCAGCCGGGGCGGCACGACAAGCTGCATAACAGCGGCTACCAGCCGGACGAGGCGTGCATCGGGCTGGGAGTGCAGGCGCTGTCGCGGGCGGCGGCGGATTTCCTGGCCTGAGGGCCGCCAAGGTTTCCATGAGCAAAGAAGGCGCGGAACAAGGCCGAACCGTTGCCGCGACTCGCGACGGGACGGTGCCGCGCCATTGGGGGATGGCGCTCCGCTGGTCCGCTCAGTCCCCTTGAAGGATCAGCTCGTTCCCCTCAAAGCGGTAGCCGTTCAGCTTGGACATGAAGGTTTGGCCGAGCAGGCTAACGAACAGCACCCCCGGCCTCGATACGATGGCAGGCACGTTGTAGCGCGTGATATCCCCAATTTTGAGCGAGTCCAGCACGACATAGGCGACCTCGGCGGTGCCATTGGCCGTCTTGGTTCTGCCATTGTAATTGAGGCCGTTGACGGCGATGCCTGCCCGTAACGCATCCTCCGCGCGAAGCGCCACCACGCTGGCGCCGGTGTCGAACACCATTCGCACGCTCATGCCGTTCACTGCGGTGTCGAAGAAAAAGTAGCCGTTCGGCTCCCGCCGGGAGGATGCTTGGTGCCCCGGCAGCGGCATAGGCAAAGGCCGTCCGACGCCGGCCGACGGCGTTTGAATGGTAGGCAAGGACGGGGCAAGGGCCGGTGGAGCCGCCAGCGCAAGACTGGCCTGACGCGGCGCGGGCAGGGCGGCGGCAGGTGCCCTCGGTTCTTGCAGCATGAACAGCAGGACTATGACCCCCACCGTGGTCCCAATCAACCCAAACACCGTGAGCACCAGCATCGGGATGACCTGTCCGCCGGAAGAAGGCTGCCCGGGTTGGTGCATCGTCATGCGGCGTGTCCGCTCCAGGATGTGCCCGGTTGGGCGTTGCAGATTGCCCTAGCTAGAGGAATGGAACGACAACGTAACCTCCCTTAAGCGTCAGGATATGTCGGCTAGGGTCAAGGTTCACGATGGGGCGGCGAAGGGCGAACCCGCGAGTTGCGCCGTGGTCAAGGCCCAGCAGGGTTGCTCAAGTCACCGCCCAGAGGCTGGCACACCTGCGCCCCGCCAGCGCTATCCTGCCTGCCCCAGCACCCACCCTTCCCACCGCCGCACCCAGGCGTCGTCCGGCACCGCATCGGCCCGGCGTCCCATCAGCACCTGCAGCAACCCCAGCAGCCCCAGCAGGCAATCCAGCCGGTCCTCCCCAGCCGCGTCCGCGCCCATCCCGGCATCGAGCATCACAGCCAGCGCCGGGTCCGGCCGGGCGTCCAGCGTCGCCAGGCGGCCCCGCAGCGCCGGCGCCAGTGCGATCCGGTCGGCATGGCGCCGCTTGCTGCCGTTCATGCGCAGGCCGAGTTGCCGCATCGCTTCCGCCGGGTAGCACTCGGCGACCGCGACCCGGCCCGGCGCCAGCAGGTTCTCCAGCGCCCCGTCGAACGGCCACAGGGCCGGCGGCGCCGGGCCAGCCAGCGCCGGCAGCAGCAGGTCCCGCCAGGCCGTGACCGCGGCCTTGCCGACCTGGTTGGCGCCCAACGTCCAGAACAGCGGCGCCCCGGCCGGCCGGTCCGCGGTGGCGCGGTCGCAGGCGCGCGACAACCCAGCAGCGTCCAGCCCGAGCCGGCCGGCAAACGCGGCGCGCGTCATCCCGGCTTGGCCGTGCCGGGGATAGAAGGGCCGCCCCGGTGCAACCTCGTCCAGGTCGTCGCATACCCTGAAGAAGTCCGACGCCGCCGTCAGGCTACGGAGGAAAGCCGGAAAATCCACCGCGCCGCCGCCAAGCCGCGCGGCATAGGCCCGCGGCAGGCCAATGGGGCAATCCAAGCCGAGCGCGACCGCCCCGCCGTCCGCCCGGACCATCAGCCGAGACAGGAAAGTAGCCAGCTCGCCGACCGGCATGACCTCGACGGTCCAGCCGCCCTGCACCGGTACGGCCAGCGCCATCCACCGCTTGCGCGGGTCCATGCTCCAATCGGCGTGGACGGCAAGGGACGGCGAGGTCAGCAGAAAACGCTCGCTTCTCCCTCTCCTTCCGGGAGAGGGTCGGGGTGAGGGGGAGAGCAAGCACTGTCTCTGGCACGCTCAAGCGCGGCACCGGCTGTGCATCGCTCCGCAGCCAAGACCCCCTCACCCCGACCCTCTCCCAGGGGGAGAGGGAGCAGGACACCCATCACTTCAGCGGTTTATGCGCGCGGTCCAGCAGGCGGGAGATCAGGCCGGGCTTCTTCGGCGGCGGTGGGGGCGCGGCGGCCTTGGCCTCCTCGGCGGCGCGCTTGGCCTTCTGGTCCAGCCACGCTTCCAGCGACTTGCCAGCTTTTGCGGCGCGCTTCTCCTCATAGGCGCGCTGGGCGGGGGTCAGTGATCTCAGGTCGGCCATCGTCGTCATGCTCCAGCGCTGTTCCGGCTGTTCTGGCGACACCAGGCGGTTCCTTCAAGCCTCCCGTCACCGCCGCCGCATCACCCACCCCCCAAGCGCCCCCAGCCCGGCATTAATGACGATCCCCGCCACCGCCAGCAGCGTTAGCGCCGCGAACATGCGCGGGACCTGCAGGCGGTATCCCGCCTCCAGGATGCGGTAGGCCAGCCCGGACGCGAAGCCGCCCGACCCCGCCACGAACTCCGCCACCACGGCGCCCACCAGCGCCAGGCCGCCCGACACCTGCAATCCCGCCAGGAACCCCGGCACCGCGGCGGGCAGGCGCAGCAGCCGCAGCGTCTGCCACCGCCCCGCCCCATTCAGCCGGAACAGGTCCACCAGCTCCGGCGGCGCCGACGCCAGCCCGGCCGCGGTGTTGGAGAACACCGGGAAGAACGCCACCACCGTCGCGCACACCACGAGCGACGCAAACGGGTCGCCGACCCACACGATGATCAGCGGCGCGATGGCCACCACCGGCGTCACCTGCAGCGCCACCGCCCAGGGCAGCGCCGCCGCCCGCAGCAGCGGGCTTGCCGCCATCAGCCCGGCCAGAGCCACGCCGACCACGCAGCTCGCCAGCAGCGCCGTCACCGTGACCGCCAGCGTCGCCCCCAGCGCACCCAGCAGCAGCAGGGGATCAGCCAGAAACGCCCGCCCGACCGCTAGCGGCCCCGGCAGCACGTAAGGCGGCACCCCTCCGAAACGCACGCCGGCTTCCCACAGCAGCAGCGCCAGCAGGCCGAACAGCAGGGGGGCCGCCCTCACGTCGCCCGCGCCTCCGCCATCGCGCCGGTGATGCGCGCGACAAAGGCGGCATAGTCCGGATGGAGCCGCCGGCCCGCATCCGGCAGCCGCGGCGCGTCCAGCACCCCCACGATCCGTCCCGGCCTTGGCGACATCAGCACGACCCTGCTCGCCAGGAACGCCGCCTCGTAGATCGAGTGCGTGACGAACACCACGCTGCACCCTTCCTGGCGTTGCAGCGCCAGCAAGTCCTCCTGCAGGGCGTGCCGGGTGAACTCGTCCAGGGCGGCGAATGGCTCGTCCATCAGCAGCAGGCGCGGCCGGGCCACCAGGGCGCGGGCGATGCTGACGCGCATCCGCATCCCGCCGGACAGCTCACGCGGGCGGGCGCCGCCGCATCCGCCCAGCCCCACGCGGCCCAGCGCCGCCTGCACCAGCGGCGACGACTGCGCCGCCGGCTGGCCGCGCAGGCGCAACGGCAGGCGCACGTTCTCCGCCGCCGACGCCCAGGGCAACAAGGTCGCGTCCTGGAACACATAGCCGATGCTGCCCGGCGCCGGCGCTCCCGCGCTCCACACGACGGCGCCCCGATCCGGCCGGTCCAGCCCGGCGATCAGCCGCAGCAGGGTGCTCTTGCCGCAGCCGGACGGTCCCAGCAGCGCCACGACCTCCCCGGCGCCGACCTGCACCGACACGCCGTCCAGCGCTACCGTGCCATTCGGGAACCGGCGGCTGGCGCCTTGCACCGTTAGGAGCGGGACCGTGAGGAGCGAGGCGGGGCCATCAACCTGCCCACCAATCGTCATCGCAACGCGCGCCGCGCCGCGGCAATCCGGGGGCAGACAGGGCTGCACTCGCGATCCCTGGATTGCCCCGCTGCAAGCGGCCCGCAACGACGGCGCCCATGGGGGAACGGCACGGCTTCCAGCTGCTACTTCGCCCCCACGCCCACGCCCTTGTTCACGAAGCGCAACGTGTAGGCCCGCCGCAGGTCCAGCCCGGCGGGATACAGCCCCTGACCGGACATCACCCCGAAGAAATCCGCCCACCGCGCATCGGTCATCGCGCCGATCCCCCCCGACGCCGCATCGCCGGATTCCAGGATGCCCCGGTCCCGCAACGCCGCCCGGCCATACTCCAGCAGTGCGTCGGTCATCTCGGGATTGTCCTTCTTGATAAGGGCGTTGCCTGGCGCCGGGTCGCCATGCAGGTAGGACACCCAGCCCTCGACCGAGGCGTCCAGGAAGCGTTGCACCAGGTCCGGGTTGCCCTCCACCAGCTTCGTGCTGGCGGTGATCAGGCTGCCATAGCCGCTGAACCCGGCGTCGGCCAGCAGAAGCACCACGGGATCGAACCCCGCGGCCTCGCGCACCAGGAACGGCTCGCTGCCCAGGTAGCCCTGCTGCACCGCGCCCTTGTCCGCCAGGAACGGCGCCAGGTTGAAGGTGTAGGGCCTGATCTGCGCGTCCGTGTAGCCGAACCGCGCCCGCAGAAAGTTCCACCATCCCACCCGGCTGTCGGCGCCGATCATGATCGGTGCGCCGCGCAGCGCCTCAAAGCTGTCGTGGCCGACGCCCGGATGCGCCAGCAGGATGGCCGGATCGCGCTGGAATATCGCGGCGACGGCCACGAACGGCAGGTCCTCACGCACGAAGTTCAGCGCCAGGAAGCTGTTGGACGCCAAGTTGAAGTCGAGCCGCCCGGCCAGCAGCAGTTGCGCCTGGTTCACCTGCGGCCCGCCTTGGCGGATGCTGACGTCCAGGCCATGCCGGGCATAGATGCCGGTGGCCTGGGCCTGGTAGTAGCCGCCGTATTCGGCCTCTGCCCGCCAATCCAGGCCAAAGGCCACCTTGTCGGCCGCCTGAGCCGCTGTGCCGCAAATCAGGGCGGCAAAGACGATGAGGCGCAACATTGAAGCCTGCAACATCGGGACCTCACATGGGTTAATGTCGCGGCGACAATGAAGGAACCGGAATGTCTGCACCACGGATAAAGGCGAAGCTGTGGGTGCAGATGGCGCTCCGCATGGGCGACGTGGACGGGCGGCCCGGCGCCGTGCTTCGTCCAGGCGACCCCGATGCCGGCGGTGTGCTGCTGGTGCTGCGCGGGCGCGACGGCCTGTGCGTGCTGTCCCAGGTGCGCGCCGGCGAAGGCGACGTGTCCTGGCTGCGTGCCACCGGCCCGGCGCCGGTTGACCAGGTCGCCGTCGACGCCTACGTCGCTCGGCAGGTCGGCAGGGACCCCGACCTATGGGTGGTGGAGTTCGAGGCGCCGGATCTGCTGCCACCCTTCGAGGCGAAGGTCGTCTAGGGCGGAACGATCGCGCTCACGCAGGTGTGTGGTAATTCTGCGCCGCGCGTTGTGGCTTCTGCGCCACAAGCGGTCCTGAATCGGCCCGCACTCCCTCGCACTTACGGCAACAAGTGATAAAGTGCGTTCACCGAGAGGCGGGGGGACAGTCCCGCAGGCCCCCGGATGCGCTTGATACGCAGATTTTAACGAGGAGAGAACAGATGAAGCTCCGCAGCGCGCTACTGGCCGCGACCGTCCTTGCGGCCCCTGTGGCTGCCAAGGCCGAAGCGATCAATGGCCTTTACATCGGCGCCGGCGCCGGTGTTAACTTTTTGCAGGACGAGGGCGTGAACGGCGTCGCCTACCCGCAGCAGAACAGCCGGTTTTTCCCCAACCTGCGCTCGATAGGCAATAACGCGAACCTCCGGAGCGACGCCGGCTTTATGGGCATCGTTAGCGTCGGCTACGGCCTGGGCAACGGCCTGCGTTTGGAGGTCGAGGGCGACTACCGCCAGAACAAATTCAACAGCCTCTCTGGCGTTGTCAATTCCAACGGCAGCCGTAGCAGCTTGAATGCTGGTGGCGACGAGAGGAAGTACGGCGGCATGCTGAACGTGCTGTACGACTTCGACCCGAACGTGCTGGGCTTGGGCTTCTTCCCGGCGGCGATCACGCCGTATGTCGGCCTTGGCGTCGGCTACATGTATGACCAGCAGCAGAATGCCCGCTTCTATGGCAACAGCGGCCCGGTGTTCGGCCAGCCGAACGGCTTCAACAGCCTGTTCCGCACCAACCAGGGCCAAGGATCGTTCGCCTACCAGGCCATAATCGGTGCGGCATTCCCGATCGCGCAGGTGCCGGGCTTGTCCGTCACGACCGAGTATCGCTTCATGGGCTTGGCTGAGGCCAACAGCTTCAACTACCAGTACTTCGCGCCGGGCACCTCGACCCGCGCCAAGGTGCGGATCGGGTCTAACGACGACCTGAACCACAGCATCCTGGTGGGCTTGCGCTACGCCTTCAACGCAGCCCCGCCGCCGCCGCCGCCGGCTCCGATTCCGCAGCAGGCGACGGCCCGCACCTACCTGGTGTTCTTCGACTGGGATCGTGCTGACCTGACCGACCGTGCCCGCCAGATCATCGCTGAGGCGGCCCAGGCCACCCAGCGCGTGCAGACGACGCGCATCGAAGTCAACGGCTACACCGACAAGTCCGGCACCGCCCGCTACAACGCC
The DNA here is from genome assembly GCA_964242325.1 of uncultured Acetobacteraceae bacterium. Lineage (GTDB taxonomy): Bacteria > Pseudomonadota > Alphaproteobacteria > Acetobacterales > Acetobacteraceae > DASWOJ01. The sequence continues at coordinate 21,237 of CAXTCI010000043.1, read as the reverse complement.
GGCCTGTCCGTCCGCCGCGCGCAGAACGTGGCGGCCGAGCTGGTCCGCCAGGGCGTGCCGCGCCAGGCGATCACGGTGCAGGGCTTCGGCGAGAGCAACCCGCTGGTCCCGACCGCCGACGGCGTGCGTGAGCCGCAGAACCGCCGCGTGCAGATCATCCTGCGCTAAGCAGGCGATTCCGCCAACGTTGCATGGGGGCCGGTCCACGGTGTGGACCGGCCCTTCTTGTTTCGAGAGGCTGCCTAGGCGGCGCCGCGCCTTGGGGCGACACGCAGGACGAAAAAGCGAAACGCCTTTCGCCAAGCCGCAACGCCATCGCGGGCCGGAAAGCACCCGGCACATCCGCGATACGGGATCGTAAATGCAGGCCCTTGTTCCCGGCGCTGCATAAACCTTCAAGGACCCAAGCGCCTACTGAGCCGTCGCGTTGCTGCCCCGCTTGCAATGACAGCTGGGAAGGCACCTGTAGCGCCGCTGCCACATGCCGCCTTATTGCCCGGCGTTGCTTGCCTTGCTGCCCGGGACAGCGTTACTTCATAGGAGGCCGCCGGCTCGGGCGGTGCCGTCTCGCCTGGCGGCCCACGAGGAGTAGTCTATGACGCGCATGACCCTGCTGGCCGCAACCGTGCTGGCCGCACCTGCCCTGCTGCCCGGGACGGCAGCGGCGCAGCCCGTGACCGGGCTGTATATTGGCGGCGCCGGCGGCGGCAACTTCCTGCAGCAGGAGTTCAATCAAACCGTCACCCTCAACGGCGTCCGCCAAATTACAACCCGGCCACGGTCCTTCGACCCTGGTTATACTGGCCTGGCGAGCGTCGGTTATGGCTTCGGCAACGGCCTGCGGATCGAGGCCGAGGGCGATTTCCGCCACAACGACCTCAGCAGCAGCGGTAACGGTCCGAGTGCCCGCGGGCGTGAAGACAAGTACGGCGGCATGGTGAACGCGTTGTTCGACCTCGATGTCGGCAGCCCCTACGTGTTCCCATACGTCGGCGCGGGCGCCGGCTATAGCTGGGTAGACCGGCGCTACACCATCTCGTCTCCGTTCAGCACAACCGTCTCCCGCGGTGTGGACAGCAGCTTCGCCTATCAGGCGATCGCCGGCGTCTCATTTCCAATCCCGCCCGTGGTTGGGCTGTCGCTTACGGCCGAGTATCGTTTCTTCTCGCTTGCCGGCGATCGGACGTTTGGGGAACGGGTATCATCGCCAGGGCTGCTCCAGACTGGGCGGATCACCACGACCGACGACTACAACCACAGCCTGATGCTCGGCCTGCGCTACGCCTTCAACGTGCCACCGCCACCGCCGGTGGAGGCGGCTCCTGCGCCAACTCCTGCTCGCACCGAGGCGCGGACCTACCTGGTGTTCTTCGACTGGGACCGTGCCGACCTGACCGACCGCGCCCGGCAGATCATCGCCGAGGCCGCGCAGGCCACCCAGCGCGTGCAAACTACGCGGATCGAGGTCGCAGGGCATACAGATAGCAGCGGCACCGCCCAGTATAACCAGGGCCTGTCGGTGCGCCGGGCACAGACCGTCGCGGCAGAGCTGGTGCGCCTCGGCGTGCCACGTGCGGCGATCACCGTTCAGGGCCTTGGCGAAACCCAGCCGCTGGTGCAAACCGCCAAGGGTGTGCGGGAGCCACAGAACCGCCGGGTGGAGATCGTCCTGCGCTGATGCCGTGGCAGGCCGCAGCCCGCCATGCAAGTCTTCCAGCCTCCAATGAATTGCAGGGCGAAAGAGCGCCATCGCCTTCTGCTGAGGTGTGATGCTATACCCTGGTGGAGGGCGCTGGCGCTCTTCCGCCTGTGCCCTCACCGCTTCAAGGCGTTAGCCGCGACGTGAAAAAGGGGGCCTTGCGCCCCCTTTCTCCTATCGTCCCGCCAACCGCGGATCAGCCGCGGTGGGTGCGCGTGCTACGGCTTGCGCTTGCCCGGGTCACGGCGGGCGCCGCGGCGCCGCAGGCGACCACGCTGATCGGCTGGTTCACCGTCTTGCCAGCGGCAAACTCCACCAGCTCCGACCCGTTGCGCAACGCCATCACCTCGTCGAACACCGGCAGGTTCTCGGAGCAGTATAGGCTGCCCCGGCGGGTGCCGTCCTGCGACCGGCTGTTGGCCAACTGCGTCACGTAGTCGTCCTGCTGCTTGCGGGCATTGCGGCTGTTGGCACGGCTGAAGTAGCCGCTCAGCGCCTTCTCCTGCGAGCTTAGCTCCGGCTGGTACTTGCGGATGAATGCGTTGTAGCGGTCGCCGGCATCGCAGGTCAGCGCCGTCACCATCAGGGTGCTCTTGAGCGCGGCGACATCGAGCGAGGCATGGTCGGCCGGGCGGACGCATTCGGCCGAGGCCAACGGGGCGGCCAGCATCTGGGCGGCAACCAGGCCGGCGGACAGGAAGCCGAGGGGAAAGCGCATGGGGGAATACTCCGGGCCAGGATGGAATGAGGCCAGGAGGGAGCAGGGGCACCGTATTACCTGGCAAAGGAGGTAAACCGCCTATCGCGCGTATATGCAACCGCAAACCAGATGCCGCGCACGACGGCGCAGGGCTGTTGCATGCACGACGCGGATTGCGTTCCCGCCGTGACGCTGCAATGACAACAGCGCATGATACCGCCTTCGACCATACACCGCGTCCATATCCCGTCCCAAGGCCGCCATGACAGCAGACCCGTTCGACCAGTATGACTCCGGCGCTTATTACTGCGAGCTGACCGCCCGTGACCATGACGGGGGCGCCGCCGCCCTCGTCCGCAGCCGGCTGTCCGCCATCGGCCTCGACGCGCTTCGCGCGCGGGCGCAACTAGCGGAGCGCGACCTGTTCAACCTCGGCATCACCTTCACGGTGTATTCTGACGCCGCCGCGATCGACCGCATCCTGCCATTCGACTGCGTGCCGCGCATCATCCCGGCCGCGGACTGGGCGGTGCTGGAGCGTGGCGTGCAGCAGCGGGTGCGCGCGCTGAACCTGTTCCTCGGTGACATCTACAACGGCGGCCGCATCGTCCGCGACGGCGTGATCCCCGGCGAGCTAGTGTATCGTAACAGCAACTACCGCCCGGAGATGGAGGGCTTCCCGGTCCGCTTCGGCACCTACGTCCACATCTGCGGCATTGACGTGGTGCGCGACCAGGACGGCATGTTCTCCGTCCTGGAGGACAACGCGCGCACGCCCTCCGGCGTGTCCTATGTCGTCGAGAACCGCCATCTGATGCTGCGCGCCTTCCCCGACCTGGTTGCCGGCATGAAGCTGCGCCCGGTGGACGACTACGGCCGCCGGCTGCGCAGCGCCATGGACGAGATCGCGCCGGAAGGCGTGTCCGACCCGCAGGTCGTGCTGCTTAGCCCCGGCATCTACAACTCCGCCTACTTCGAGCACGTCTTCCTGGCGCGTGAGATGGGCGTGCCGCTGGTGGAGGGCGCCGACCTCACGGTGGAGGACGACAAGGTCTGGATGCGTACCACCGCCGGGCTGCGCCGGGTCCATACGGTGTATCGCCGCATCGGCGACGATTTCTTGGACCCGGCCGTGTTCCGTCCCGACAGCATGCTCGGCGTGCGCGGCATCATCGGCGCCTGGCGGAAGGGCAACGTGACGCTGGCCAACGCGGTCGGCACCGGGGTCGCGGACGACAAGGCGGTCTATGCCTACATGCCGCGCATCATCAAATACTACCTCGACCAGGACGCGATCCTGCCCAACGTCGAAACCAACATCTGCGGCGAGGCGGAAGGGCTGGCCTATACCCTGGCCAACCTCGACAAGCTGGTCATCAAGCCCGTTGGGGAGAGCGGCGGCTACGGCATCACCGTCGGCCCGCGCGCCAGCCGGGCTGAGCTGGAGGCGGCGCGGGGCCTGATTGAGAAGGACCCGGCCAACTGGATCAGCCAGCCGATGATCAACCTGTCGGTCGCGCCGACCCTGACCGACGCCGGGCTGCGGGCGCGTCACCTGGACCTGCGCCCCTTCGCCATCACCGGCCGGGACACCTGGGTGCTGCCCGGCGGCCTATCCCGCGTGGCGCTCAAGGAAGGCAGCCTGATCGTCAACTCGTCCCAGGGCGGCGGCAGCAAGGACACCTGGGTGCTGGCGGAATGAGCATGCACCAGTCCCCGCTGCTGACGCGGGATGCCGAGGGCCTATTCTGGATGGCGCGCTACCTGGAGCGGGTGGAGAACCTGGCCCGGCTGATAGACGTGACCCAGACTTTCGAAAGCCCGGGCCGGGAAATCGAGTCCTGGTCCGCCCTGGTCGCCATCAACTCGGACGGGCCAGGCCTGGCTGAGCGGGGCACGGACATCGAGGCCGGCGCCGTCAAGCGCTTCTACCTGCTGGACGCCAGCAATCCTAACAGCATCCCCGCCTGCCTGGAAGCCGCGCGCACCAACGCCCGCAAGCTGCGCCCGCTGATCTCCACCGAGATGTGGATGCAGCTCAACGTGTTCCACCGCACCGTCATGGCGATCGATCCCTCCGAGTTGGACGGCGATGCGCTGTCCCGGCTGTGCCGGCGGATCAAGGAGGGCGTGCAGGCCCATACCGGCATCACCGAGGGCACGTTTTTCCGTGACCAGGGCTGGCACTTCTACGAGCTGGGCCGGCTGATCGAGCGCGCGGACCAGACGACCCGGTTGCTGGACATCAAGTATCACCTGCTGGTCCAGGGCACTGAGGAGGAGCGGCGGATCGTCGAGCTGACGCAGTGGAACGCGGTGCTGCGGGCCGCGGCGGGCTACCATGCGTTCCGCAGGGTGGCGGATGCCGGGTTCACGCCGTCGGACGTGGTGGCGTTCCTGCTGGCGGACGTCGCCTTTGCGCGTAGCGTCGCGCTCTGCGTCGGTGGGATGAACTGGCACCTCAGCCAGTTGCGGACCGCCTACGGCCTGCGCGACACTGCCGGCGTGCTGGAGCGGCTGGAGGACGTGCGCGGCCTGCTGGACGGCCCGGTGGATCGGTTGCTGCCGCACGGGCTGCACGACTACCTCGACGGGGTGCAGCGCAGCCTGATCGGCGTCGGGGAGCTGATCGGCACGGCCTTCTTCCGGGACTGGCGGCCGTTGAAACAGGCTCAGTCGCAGTCGCAATCCCAGGGCGTGTAACCGCCGGCCCGGGCTGCATGCACGGCAGGATGGAGGCGGGTAGCGCTGTTTGCCGCGTCTGGCCTCGCTGCCTTGCAATCAAGGACGGAATGCCTCGACACCAGAGACACACGTCCTGGTTCCTGCACCCGTCGCGCCCTGCTCCGCACGGCCGCCGCCAGGTCCGGCGGAGCAGCGCGTCAAGAAATGTCATTCCGGTAGCGATTGGGCCACGTCAGGGGCATAACGACCCGCCATGTCCCATTCGTTCAACCAGCACCTCGTGATGTTCGCCACGGACGTGTTCCGCTTGTGCATCTGGCTCGCGCTGCTCAGCGCCGTGTTCGTGACGCTGGAGCGGCTGTTCGCCCTACGGCCGTCGCGGATACTGCGGCCCGGCGTCGCGGCCGACCTCGGCTACTACTTCCTGTCCAGCCTGCTGCCCGGCGCGCTGCTGGCGGCGCCGCTGGGTGTGCTGGCCGGGGTCGCGCATGCCGCCATGCCCGGCGCCTGGCACACGCAGGTGGCTGCCCTGCCGCTGTGGGCGCACATGGCTGCGACCTTCCTGGTGATGCAGGTCGGCGCCTACTGGGGCCACCGCTGGAGCCATGAACTGCCCTGGCTTTGGCGCTTCCACGCCATACACCACAGCGCCGAGCATATGGACTGGCTGGTCAACACCCGCGCCCACCCCGTGGACATGGTGTTTGAACGGATATGCAGCCTGGTGCCGCTTTCCATGCTGGGCCTGGCCGGGCCGGGCATCGGCGGGGCCGCCGCCAGCTTGGTTCCTGCGCTCGTGGTCGTGGTCGGCACGGTGTGGGGCTTCTTCATCCATGCCAACCTCCGCTGGCGCCTTGGCCCGCTGGAGTGGCTGCTTGCAACCCCGGCGTTCCACCACTGGCACCATACCAACGACGCCGAGAACCGGGACCGCAACTATGCCGCCATGCTGCCGGTACTGGACCGGGTGTTCGGCACCCTGCACCTGCCGCGCCACTGGCCCGAGGTTTACGGCGTGGACGCGCCAGTTGGCGGCACGCTGGTGCAGCAGATCGTGGGCCCGCTGTCGCCGGACCGTATAGCGCGCCAGGACGCTGCCGGCCGGGTGTGACACTAGGCGGATCCGGCTTCGCGCTACCCCGGCCTTTCCTGCCCATTGCATAACAGCGGGATAGAGGGACCAATTGGAAAAGATTTCTGCCATGCGGCGGCTTGGCCGCACTAGGGCTGCCGCGCCCCCATTCCGACGGCCTCGGCCGCGACGCCGGGCGGCGCAGCACCCCGCCGAGGCCAGCCGATCCACTGGCGAGAGGTCCTTGGGGCTGCCGCGGCTCCGCGCCGGCTGCCTGCCTCGCCCGCCTGAGCCGATGCAGGGTTGCGGTGTGGGCCGGGTTCCGCTTTAGCCCTGCCGATGCTTGCTCCTTCCCCTAATAGTTCCTTGTTGAGTCGAGTCGTCCTGGCCAGCGCCAGCCGTCCGTGGCGCGTGCTGCTGCTGGGGCTGCTGCTGGCGGCAAGCTGCGCCTGGCTGGCCGCGGCCCGGCTGCATGTCACGACCGACGTGGACGGCCTGTTCGCCGCGACACTGCCATGGAAGCAGCGGGAAGCCGAGCTGAAGCACCTGTTCCCGCAGTTCAACGACTTGCTGGTGGCGGTTGTGGACGCCGACGCGCCGGAGATGGCGGACGCCACCGCCAACGGCCTGGCTGCCGCCCTGCAAGGCGATCCCGCGCATTTCCGCACCGTACGCCGCCCGGACGTGTCGCCGTTCTTTGCCCAGGAGGGCTTCCTGCTGCTGGACCGCCCGGTGCTGCAAACCCTGCTGGACCAGACCATAGACGCCCAGCCCTTCCTGGGGCAGCTCGTCGCTGACCCCAGCGCCCGCGGCCTGTTTGCGGCGCTGTCGCTGGTGGCGCGTGGCGTCGAGCAAGGCGTGAGCCTGCAGGCATTCGAGGCGCCCCTGCGCGGCTTCCATGCCGCCCTGTCCGCCGCAGCCGCCGGACACCCGGAGCCGCTGTCCTGGCAGCGGCTGCTGTCCGGCAAGGTGTCGGAACTGGGCGGACCCTACCGTTTCGTCTTGGCGCAACCGGTGCTCGACTACGGCGCGCTGCAGCCCGGTGCCGCCGCGGCGGCGGTTCTGCGCGCCGCGGCGGCGAACCAGGAATTCGTCGCTACCGGGCAGGCCCGGGTGCGCGTGACAGGCTCGGTGGCGCTGGCGGACGAGGAGTTCGCCACAGTGGCGCAGGGCGCGGTGGCCGGCCTGGTGGGCAGCACGGTGCTGGTCGTGGTCTGGCTGGCGTTCGCAGTCAGGTCCTGGCGGCTGATCGTGCCCATCGTGATGACGCTGTTCCTCGGGCTGCTGTTGACGACGGGGTTCGCCACGCTGACGTCCAACCCGCTCAACCTGATCTCGGTCGCGTTCGCGATCCTATTTGTCGGCATCGCGGTGGACTTCGCCATCCAATTCTGCGTGCGGTTTCGGGAGATGCAGCTCCATGCCGCGGACCTGAATGACGCGCTCGCCGGCACCGCGCGGCGGGCGGGCAAGCAGATCCTGGTCGCGGCGACGGCGACGGCTGCGGGGTTCCTCGCCTTCGTGCCGACGGACTTCACCGGGGTCGCCGAGTTAGGACTGATTGCCGGCGGTGGGATGCTGATCGCATTTGCCTGCACCCTGCTGTTCCTGCCGGCGGTGCTGACGCTGTTCCGGCCGCAGGCGGCTGCCGCCGAGGTCGGGTTCACGGCCCTGTGCCCGCTGGACCGGGCCCTGGAGCGGTGGCGCTGGCCGATCCTGGCCGCGTTCGCCGTGTTGGCAGCCCTCGGCGCAGCCAGCCTGCCGCGCCTGCAATTCAACAGCGACCCGCTGAGCACCAAGGACCCTAACACCGAGGCGATGCGGACCCTGGCCGACCTTGCCTCCAACCCGCTGACCGACCCTTACACCATAGACATCCTGGCGCCGGACGCGGCAGCGGCGGACGCGGTGGCTGCCCGGGTGACGTCGCTGCCGCTGGTGGGACAGGTCATCACGCTCAGCAGCTTCGTGCCGAAGGAGCAGCCGGAGAAGCTGGCGCTGATCGCCGACGCCGCCGGGCTGCTGGGGCCGACGCTGGCGCCGCGCAGCCCGGCAGCGCCCGTCAGCCCGGCCGACATCCGCCTGGCCGCCCGGGGCGCGCTGTCCCAAATGGACCGCGCCCTGCCGCGCCTGCCGCCAAACCATCCGTTGGCGGATGTCGCCGGCGACCTGCGGGCGATCGCCACCGCGCCGGATGCGACGGTGATGGCGGCCAACGCGGCGCTGACCCGCTTCCTGCCGGACCAGATCGGCCGGCTGCGCTTGGCGCTGTCCGCGTCGCCAGTCACCCTGGCGAGCATTCCGCCGGAGATCGCGCGGGACTGGCGCCTGCCAGACGGCCGAGTACGCGTTCAGGTCGCGGGGCGGCCGGAGTCGGCCGGCAACGAAGGGCTGCGCGCCTTCGCCGGGCAAGTGCAGGCGGCAGTGCCGGAGGCCGGGGGATCGGCCATCACCATCGCCGCCACCGCACGCACGATCATCGGCGCGTTCGAGCGCGCCGCGGCAGGCGCACTGCTGGCGATCACCCTGATCCTGTTCGCGGCGCTACGGCGGCTGCGGGACGTGCTGCTGGTGCTGGCGCCATTGCTGCTGTCGGGGCTGCTGACGGTGCTGGCTGCGGTGCTGCTGCCACTGGAGCTGAACTTCGCCAACATCATCGCCCTGCCGCTGCTGCTGGGGGTAGGGGTGTCGTTCAACATTTATTTCGTGATGAACTGGCGGGATGGACTGCGGGGACACCTGGCGTCGCCGACCGCGCGGGCGGTGATGTTTTCGGCGCTGACGACGGCGACAGCGTTCGGGTCACTGGCGCTGTCGAGGCATCCCGGAACCTCCAGCATGGGGACGCTGCTGCTGCTCAGCCTGGGCTGCACCTTGCTGGCGACCTTGGTGTTCGTGCCGGCGCTGCTTGCAACGGTGACGCCGCAAACCCGCATAATGCCGCCGCAATCTGTATGTTAACTAGTCTGGTGTTGGATGCCTCACCAAGAGGCAAGGTGAATATCATGGCGTTCGTGCGTACTGGGTTGATCATCGTGGCGTTGGTGCTGGGCTGGAGCGCGGTGCGTGCGCATCCCATGCGGCTGCCGGAACTGGTCCCGACCGCTCAAACGGCGCCGTAACCGGTCAGCACTGCGCCGGCGCCCGCCAACGCAGCGCGCACCTCAGGGTCGCATAGGGCGGCCAGTTCCGCCTCATGCTCGTAGTCCGGCATCAGCCGGGTCAGCACAGCGTCGCGGTGGGTGGCAGGATGGAAGTAGATCTCTGACAGGCCGCCGGGCAGCCGGGGAGCCAGGGCAGCCAACCGAGCGGCAGTCATGTGCCCGCTCCAGGCGATGCCGAAGGCGTGATCGTTGGTTCGCAGCCCGGCGCGACGGGCCTGCCAGCGTAGTAGCCGGGTCCAGGCATGCAGCGCACGGGCGCCGGGACCTTGTGGGGCGCCGAGTGCGGCCATGACCGCGGGTAGCTCCGCAGGAACACGTATGGCCTGCAGGCCGAACTCCCGCCCGACCTCGATCATCATGAGGCCGACCGTGGGGTGCAGGTGCATGTGCTTGTGCGCGTTGGCGTGATCCAGGCGCAACCCGGTGTCGGCGAAGGCTTGATATTGCACCCGGATTTCGTGTTGGAGTTGGCAGCGGATGGCAGGGCGGGCGAAGTAGTTGAACCCCAGGCGGAGTTGGTCCGACGGAAACTGGCCAGTAGCGTCCACCAGGCCAGGTGATGCGGATGGCTCGGCGGCAGGGCCTTCGATGACGACCAAATGCAGCCCGACCCGCAGCCCCGGCATTGCCCGCGCTCGGCGCACGGCATCGGCCGCGGCGGGGCCTGCGACCATCAGGCTGGCAGTGGACAGCAGGCCGCCGCGATGGGCCTGCTCGACGGCCTCGTTGACACCTAGGGATAGGCCAAAGTCGTCAGCGGACAGGATGACGCTGCGGGTAAGATGCAAGAACTGCTGCCTACTTCTCCCTCTCCCTCCGGGAGAGGGTCGGGGTGAGGGGGTCTTGGCTGCGGAGCGGAAGGCACATGGTGCCGAAGAAGTGCAGTACTGTGGTTGGGAGACACGGCGCCTGCCCGTTCCCTCACCCCAACCCTCTCCCAGAGGGAGAGGAAGCAGGGCAGCACAGCGCCGTGTTGGAAAGTTAGGCCGCCGTGTTGCGCTCGCGCAGGAACTGGAAGAACTCCACGCCCTCACGCAGGCGGCGCTTCATCATCTGCGGGCTGCGGACCATCTCGCCGACGATGGAGGCGATCTTCGGCGCACGGAAATAGAAGCGCTTGTAGAACGCCTCCACGCTGTCAAAGATCTCGGTGTGGCTCAGAATGCCGGGGTAGTGCAGCGGGGCGATCTGCACGCCGCGCTCGTCAATCAGTTCGGCATTCGCCGCATCCAGCCAGCCGTTCTGCACGGCCTGGTCATATAGGTAGGTGCCGGGATACGGCGCAGCCAGCGAAACCTGCATCGTATGCGGGTTCAGCTCCACGGCATACTTGATCGTCTGCTCGATGGTCTCCTTCGTCTCGCCGGGGAGGCCGAGGATGAAGGTGCCGTGGATCTTGATGCCGAGCTCGTGGCAGTCCTTGGTGAACTTGCGGGCCACGTCCACCAGCAAGCCCTTTTTAATATTGTGCAGGATTTGCTGGTTGCCGCTTTCGTAGCCGACCAGCAGCAGGCGCAACCCGTTGGCCTTCAAGACTTCGAGCGTCTTGCGCGGCACGTTCGCCTTGGCGTTGCAGGACCAGGTGACGCCCAGCTTGCCTAACTCCTTCGCGATGGCCTCGGCCCGCGGCAGGTTGTCGGTGAAGGTGTCATCGTCAAAGAAGAATTCCTTCACCTGCGGGAAGTCCCGCATGGCCTGCTTGATCTCGGCAGCCACGTGCTCCGGGCTGCGGACGCGGTAGCGGTGCCCGCCCACAGTCTGCGGCCATAAGCAGAAGGTGCAACGGCTCTTGCAGCCCCGTCCCGTGTAGATCGAGAGATAGGGATGCAGCAGGTAGCCGATGAAGTAGTCCTCGATCCGCAGGTCGCGCTTATAAACCTCGCTGACGAAGGGCAGCTTGTCCATGTCCTCCAGGATTTCGCGGTCCCGGTTATGCACGACCTCGCCCTGGCGGTCCCGGTAGCTGATGCCGTCCACGTCCGCAAAATCCCGGCGCTCCGCCACTTCGAGGCAGGTGAAGTCGAACTCATTGCGGGCGACGAAATCGATCACCGGTGCCGCTGCCAGGCTTTCCGCCGGTTGCACGGCGACCTTTGCACCAACGAAGCCGATCTTGAGCGCAGGGTTTGCATCCTTCAGCGCCTGCGCCACCTTCACGTCACTCGCGAACGAGGGCGTGCTGGTGTGGATCACGCACAGCTCATGCTGCTTGGCGGCGGCCAGCACCGGCTCCATCCCCATGCGGGCCGGCGGCGCGTCGATCAGCTTGCTGCCGGGCACGAGGGCGGCAGGCTGCGCCAGCCAAGTGGGATACCAGAACGACTTGATCTCCCGCTTCGCCTGGTAACGTGACCCGGCGCCGCCGTCGAACCCACCGAACGAGGGTGGTTGCAGGAACAGGGTCTTCATCATCGCGGGGTCATCCCTTTGTGGGAGAAAGGCTGGGGTGGAGGCCAGACCGGGACAGGTTGTTACGCGACGCCGCAATCGGCCGCGTCGCACGGAGCGTTTGGCCACGCCACGCCACCTGGTCGGTCCAGTAGCTGGCCAGGATTACCGAAACGGAAAACAGGTCGCGTAAAGGCAGAAGCCAGATCGGCAGCCCCGGTGCAAGGCCCAACTGCCGCTCGACCCCCGATGCCGAGGCGCCGCGCACGGCCCAGGCCGATGCAAACACCAGCCAGGTCCAGGCATCGCCGCCGGACAGTCCTACCAGCAGCGCAGACCAGAACAGCGGGAACTGCACGGCGGACAAGGCGAACTCGACCGGCACCAGCGCCTGGATCGTGCGCGCCCAGCGCAGCTCGTGCTGGAACAAGGCGGGCATCCGGGTTTCCGGCACGGTAGTTGCCGGAACGGTGCTGGCAAGCGCAATACCCAGGCCGCGCGCGCGTACCAGCCGCCCAAGCACGGCGTCGTCTGCCAGGTGATCGGACAAGGCGGGCAGACCGCCGATTTGGTCCAGCGTGTCACGGCTCAACGCCATCGTAGCGCCCATGCAATCCTGCCGCCCCATCGCCCGGGCCAGCAGCGCGCCAGGCAGGAAAGCATGGTTGATCCCGGCCGATCCCAGGCGGCCCGTCAGGCTGTCCCCGGATGGCAGCCCGGCATACAGCGTCGTCACCAGCCCCACGTCCGGCGCAGCCAAGCTACGCACCAGGCTGTCGAGGTAATCGGGCGCGGCATGGATGTCGCTGTCGGCAATCACCAGCACGTCGTGCTTGGCCTCTGGTAGCATGTTGATGAGGTTGGCAACCTTGCGGTTGGCGCCGTGCGGTGTCGGATCTACGACCACCGCCATGTCCACGCCCGGGAACCGCGCGCGCAGCCGGCGCAGCACCCGCAATGCCGGGTCGGCGGCGTCCTGCACGCCGAACACGAGCTGGAAAGCCGGGTAATCCTGCTCGCAATAGCTAGCCAGGGCAGCTTCCAGCAACGGCTCATCGCCATGCAGGGGTTTTAGCACCGTTACGGGTGGGCGGACGGCAGGTGCCGCAGTCGGCTGGCGGCTGAACCGGCGCACGGCCAGCCAGCCCGCGGCGGACTGGGCCACGCCGGCCAAAGTAAGACTGGCCAGGATGGCGGATGCAGGATCTATCAAGCGATGCTCCGGATCAGCAAGCGGGAGTCAAGACAGGGTTCCGCCGGACAGGTCGGCGATCTTACGCTTCAAGCTGGCGATCAGCGCCCCGGCGTCTCCTGCGCTGAGCAACGAGCGGAAGTCTGACCGTTGTACCGCGGCCTGGCTGATGGTGGCGTTCAGGTAGACGTCCACTGCCTTCCATCCCGAGGGTCCGCGGCGCATCACGTAGTCAATCCGTGTCGGCGTCCCGCCGGCGGGCACGATCTGCGTCGCCACTACCTGGTCGGCGCCGATGCTGCGGCTGTCCGGCAGCACGTCCAGCTTCTCGCCGCTGAAGCTGTCGAAGTTGGCGACGTAGGTGGCAACGGTGTAGCGGCGGAATACGTCCAGTAACTGCGACTGCTGCGCCGGCGGCAGCCCGGCCCAGCGCGGCCCCACCACGGTCTGCAGGGTCGCGCCCAGGTCGAAGGCGCGGTCCACCAAGGGGGACAGCGCCGCGAAGCGCTGCGGAAACGGCGTGGCCTTGCCGGAGCGCATCGCCTGGATCAGCCCGGCATTCAGCGCCGCAATCGGCGCCGCCGCATCGGGATCGGCAGCCCGCGCCGCCAAAGGAACCAGCAACGCCGCAAGCAGGGCACCACGGCGGGACAAGCGCATCCGTTCAACCGGCATCCGCTTGGACCCTTGCGTCAACGTGCTGTCGGTGCGAGCCGCTTGCGGCGCGATGATCCAGGGGCGGACATCGCCACCTTGGCTTGCTCCATCGCCAGCCGCTCGCAAGAGCGATCGAGCGCTGAAAGCGGCATGTAGTTTCATCATCCCGCATCCGCCCCAAGCCCCACGCCCTGCTGGCCCAGCGCGTTCATGACCGTGGCCACAATGTCCTTGGCGCCCAGCTTCGCCTCGACGATCTGCGCTGCAGGGGTGTTGTGATCTATGAAGTAGTCCGGCAGCGTCATGCTGCGGACCTTCACGCCGCCGTCCAGCAGGCCGCGCATCGCTAGGTGCTGCAGGACATGCGCGCCGAAGCCGCCGATGCTGCCTTCCTCCACGACGACCAAGACTGCATGATGCCGGGCCAACTGCTCGACCATTGCGGTGTCGAACGGCTTGGCAAAGCGGGCGTCGGCAACGGTGGTGGACAAACCGCGCGCTTGCAGCTCATCCGCAGCGCGAAGGCTGTCGGCGAGCCGGGTGCCGAGGCTAAGGATGGCGACCGACGAGCCTTCCCGCAGGATGCGCCCGCGCCCGATGGCCAGCGGAGTGCCGCGTGCCGGCAGCTCCAGCCCAGTGCTCTCGCCGCGCGGATAGCGGATGGCGCTGGGCTGGTCGTCTATGATGGCCGAGGTGGCAACCATGTCCATCAGCTCGACCTCGTCAGAGGGCGCCATCAGCACGATGCCAGGCAGGCAGCCGAGGTAGGCGAGGTCGAAGCTGCCGGCATGGGTCGCGCCGTCCGCGCCCACCAGGCCCGCCCGGTCTATGCCGAAGCGGACGGGAAGATGCTGCAGCACCACGTCGTGCACGACCTGGTCGTAGCCCCGCTGCAGGAATGTGCTGTAGATGGCGCAGAAGGGCTTCATGCCCTCCGTAGCCATGCCGGCGGCGAAGGTCACCGCGTGCTGCTCGGCGATGCCCACGTCGAAGGTGCGTTCGGGGAAGCGCTTGGCGAAGCGGTCCAGCCCGGTGCCGCTTGGCATGGCGGCGGTGATGGCGACGATGCGGGAGTCGGCTTCGGCCTCGGCGATCAGCGCATCGGCGAAGACCCGGGTGTATTGCGGCGGGCCGGGCGGCGCCTTGGCCTGTTCCCCGGTAATGACGTTGAACTTGCTGACGCCATGATACTTGTCAGGCGACGCTTCCGCCGGGGCGTAGCCGTGGCCCTTCTTGGTAATGACGTGCAACAGGACCGGCCCGGCTTCCTCCGCCTCGCGCAGGTTGCGCAGCACCGGCAGCAGGTGGTCCAGATTGTGGCCGTCAATCGGACCGACGTAGTAGAAGCCCATCTCCTCGAACAGCGTCCCGCCGGTCAGGATGCCGCGGGCATACTCCTCCGCCCGCCGCGCCGTACGCTCCAGCCCGCGGGGGAAGTGCTTGGCCATGCGGGCCGCGAGGTCGCGCAGGTTCAGAAAAGACCGGCTGCTCATCAGCCTCGACAGGTAGGCGCTCATAGCGCCCACCGGGGGCGCAATGCTCATGTCGTTGTCGTTCAGGATCACCAGCAGGCGGCCGCGCCGGGCGCCGGCGTTGTTCATGGCCTCATAGGCCATCCCCGCACTCATGGCGCCGTCGCCGATCACTGCGACGACGTGGCGGTCCTCGACCCCCTGCAGGTCGTGCGCCACCGCCATGCCCAGCCCGGCAGAAATGCTGGTGCTGCTATGCGCCGCGCCGAAGGGGTCGTATTCGCTTTCACTGCGACGGGTGAAGCCTGAAAGCCCGCCGGGCTGGCGCAGGGTGCGTATCCGATCGCGCCGGCCCGTAAGGATCTTATGCGGGTAGGCCTGGTGGCCGACGTCCCACAGCAGGCGGTCGCGCGGGGTATCGAATACGGCATGCAGGGCAACCGTCAATTCCACGACGCCCAGCGATGCGCCTAAGTGCCCCCCGGTGGTGCTGACGACATCCACCGTTTCCGCCCGCAGCTCGTCGGCAACCTGTCGGAGCTGCTCGGCCGAGAAGTTGCGCAAGTCGGCCGGCGTTTGGACACGGTCGAGCATCGGGGTGGCGGGACGGCCTGGGAGCTGGATGCTCGCATTCATGGGTCTGGTCTGCTCCCCGCGCATGGTCGACCGGGTAAAATCCGGTCCATGCGGCGTCTAAGTTGTTGCACCGGTCACGTCAGGCAGCCTCGGCTTGTCCATGGCGCGGCACCCGTCCCGGCCGAAAGAACCACGTAAGCCCGAAATAGGGCAACACCGGCCAATGACATGGGCGTGACACCGTTGCATGACTAATCTCAACCTGTCCGGCATCATTCCAACTTGCCCGGCTGTCCCACGTAACGGTCCGCCACACTACTCAACGTGGGGAGCCTGTGCCATACCGCGGCGCTCGGGCGGCCCAGATGTTGCTATCATGCCACAGTCATGGGTGATAGGGCACACACGGGCGCTGCAAACGCATAGATGCGATAGGCTGGCCGTTGCTGCCCCAGGCGCCTGCGCCTGGTACGGGAAGGGCAGGTCGTGGAGGTAGAGTGGATGATGCGTGTCGTCTTGGCCCAACCCAGGGGTTTCTGCGCCGGCGTGGAGCGGGCGATTGAAATCGTGGAACGGGCATTGGCCAAGTTCGGCCCGCCAATCTATGTCCGGCATGAGATCGTCCATAACCGCCATGTCGTCGAGGATCTGCGCACCCGTGGCGCCGTATTCGTGGACGAGCTGGACGAGATACCGCCCGGTGCCATGACCGTGTTCAGCGCGCATGGCGTTGCCAAGCGCGTCGAAGAGTTGGCCCGGGAGCGTCGCTTGCCGGTGATTGATGCGACCTGTCCCCTCGTGGCCAAGGTCCACCAGGAAGGTCGCCGTTATGCTGCCCAAGATCGCGAGATTGTGCTTGTGGGGCATGCCGGCCATGCCGAGGTCGAAGGCACGATCGGTCAGATTCCCGGCCCGGTCCACCTGGTGCAGACCGTGGACGATGTGGCGACCCTGCAAGTCGGCACCCCCGACCGGCTGGCCTACGTGACGCAGACGACTCTGTCCGTGGACGACACCCGGGGCATCATCAGCGCGCTGAAAAGCCGTTTTCCCGCCATCGTGGGGCCGGACGTGCGCGACATCTGTTACGCGACGCAAAACCGGCAGCAGGCCGTTCACGATCTAGCGAAGCAAGTGGACGTGATCCTGGTCGTCGGCTCCCGCAACAGCAGCAATAGCAACCGGCTGCGGGAGATCGGGCAGGAGTTGGGAAAGCCGAGTTATCTCATTGATGATGCGAGCGCATTGCAGCCGGAGTGGTTCCTGGGCGTAGAGTCCGTGGGCCTGACGGCTGGGGCAAGCGCGCCGGAGATGCTGGTCCAGGGCGTGCTGGACGGGCTGCGGCAGATGCGGGACGTGCAAGTGTCCACGTTGCCCGGCGTTGCTGAAGACGTGAAGTTCAAGTTTCCGGCCGAGCTGAGCTAGGCCGAAGGAGTCAAATATGTCTGTTCCAATGAGGCAAGTGGCGCGCGTGGGCGCCTACGTGGTCAAGCAGCACATGCTGGGCCGCAAGCGCTATCCGCTGGTGCTGATGCTGGAGCCGCTGTTCCGCTGCAACCTGGCGTGCTCCGGCTGCGGAAAGATTGATTATCCCGCGCCGATCCTGAACCAGCGCCTGTCGGTTGCCGACGCCTTGGCGGCCGCCGACGAGTGCGGCGCCCCCGTCGTCAGCATCGCCGGCGGCGAGCCGCTGCTGCACAAGGAGATGCCGGAGATCGTCCGCGGCCTGCTGGCGCGGAAGAAGTTCATCTACCTCTGCACCAACGCGCTGCTGCTTGAGAAGAAGATGGACGACTACACGCCGCATCCGGACTTCTCCTGGGATGTGCACCTGGACGGTGACCGGGAGATGCACGACCGGGCAGTGAGCCAAGAAGGCACCTACGACCGCGCCGTCGCCGCCATCAAGGAGGCGAAGCGCCGGGGCTTCCGCGTCAGCATCAACTGCACCCTGTTCGATGGGGCGCAGGCGGAGCGCGTGGGCAAGTTCTTCGACGACGTGATGGCGATGGGCGTGGACGGGATCATGACCTCGCCGGGCTATGCGTATGAGCGGGCGCCGGACCAGACGCACTTCCTGTCGCGGCAAAAGACCAAGCAGTTGTTCCGCGACATCCTGACCTATGGCCGCGGCAGGAAGTGGAAGTTCACCCAATCGCCGCTGTTCATGAGCTTCCTGGCGGGCAACGAGAACTACACCTGCACCCCCTGGGGCAAGCCGACGCGCAACGTGTTCGGCTGGCAGCGGCCCTGCTACCTGCTCGGCGAGGGCTACACCAAGACCTACAAGGAGCTGATGGACAGCACCGATTGGGATAAGTACGGCACCGGCAACTACGAGAAGTGCGCGGATTGTATGGTCCACTCGGGCTATGAGAGCACGGCCGTCATGGATGCGGTGAAGTCGCCGGTGAAGACGATGATGACGGCGTTGCGCGGGCCGAAGCTGACGGGTCCGATGGCGCCGGAGATCGACCTGTCCAAGCAGCGTCCGGCGGACTACGTGTTCAGCCGCCACGTTCAGGACAAGATGGCGGAGCTGAAGCACGCCAAGCCCGGCAAGCCGCAGGTGGCCGACGCGGCGGACTGAGCGTCCGCCTGCGTTTGCTCCGTAAGAGCCGTCCGTCCTAATCCAGCGCGTGGTCGCGAGGCCGGCCGCAACGAAGCAGTCCAGGGCCAGTCAGCACGGCGCTCCCGTTCCCTGGACTGCCATGCCGCAAGCGGGTTGCGCCGCCGGCCAAGCCTCAATGCCGGAAGTGGCGCACCCCCGTCAGCATCATCGCCACCCCCGCCGCGTCCGCCGCCGCGACCACCTCGGCGTCCCGCATGGAGCCGCCGGGCTGGATGACGGCCGTGGCGCCGGCCGCCACCGCGGCCTGCAAGCCGTCCGCGAACGGGAAGAAGGCGTCCGACGCCACCACCGATCCCTCCGTCAGCGGCGCCGGCAGCCCGGCGGCGCGGGCGGCCTCGGCACCTTTCCAGGCGGCGATGCGGGCGCTGTCCACACGGCTCATCTGCCCGGCGCCGATGCCCGTAGTGGCGCCGCCATGGGCATAGACGATGGCGTTGGACTTCACGTGCTTGCACACCCGGAAGGCGAACATCAGGTCCGCCAGTTCCGCCGCGGTGGGCGAGCGCCGGGTCACGCAGCGCAGGTCGGCGGGCGTCAGGCGGCGGGCGTCGCGTGATTGCGCCAGGAAGCCGCCGGCCACGCTGCGCACGACCGTGCCCGGCGCCCCTGGGTCCGGCATCCCGCCCGCCAGCAGCAGACGCAGGTTCTTCTTGCGCGCCAGGATTACCCGGGCGTCGTCGTTTGCGTCGGGTGCGATGATGACCTCGGTGAAGATCGCCGCGATCCGCTCGGCGGTGGGACCGTCCAGCGTGCGGTTCAGCGCCACGATGCCGCCGAAGGCGCTGACCGGGTCGCAGCGCAGCGCCAGGTCCCAAGCCTCGACTGTCGTGGCAGCGACGGCGACGCCGCAGGGGTTGGCGTGCTTGACGATGACGACCGCGGGATCATCGAACTCGGCGACGGCTTCATAGGCGGCGTCGGTGTCGTTCAGGTTGTTGTACGACAGCTCCTTACCCTGGACCTGGGCGGCGGTGGCGATGCCGGGGCGGGGGTCGCCGTTCACGTAGAAGGCCGCCTGCTGATGCGGGTTCTCACCGTAGCGGAGGGATTGGCGCCGCGTGCCGGACAGGGTCATGCGCGGCGGCAGGGCCGCATCCCGCGCGAACCAGGCGGCGATGGCGGCGTCGTAGGCGGCGGTGCGGGCATAGGCCTCGCCAGCCAGGCGCAGGCGTAGGGCTTGGGTGGTGCCGCCCTTGGCCAATTCGGCCAGCAAGTCCGGGTATTGGGCTGGGTCGGTCAAGACCGCCACGCCGTCGTAGTTCTTGGCGGCGGCGCGGATCAGGGCGGGGCCGCCGATGTCTATGTTCTCCACGCACTCGTCGGGCGGGGCGCCGGCAGCGACGGTAGCTTCGAAGGGGTAGAGGTTCACGCAGACCAGGTCGATCGGCGCGATGCCGTGCCGGTCCATCTGGTCCAGGTGCTCCGGCAGGTCACGGCGGCCGAGGATGCCGCCATGGATTTGCGGCACCAGGGTCTTCACCCGGCCGTCCAGGATTTCGGGGAAGCCAGTATGGTCCGCGACCTCCCGCACCGGCACGCCGGCGTCGCGCAGGGCGCGGGCGCTGCCGCCGGTAGACAGGATTTCGGCGCCGTGCGCGGCAAGGGCTTGGGCCAGGGGGATCAGCCCGGATTTGTCGGACACCGAGATCAGGGCACGGCGGATCGCAAGGTAGGTCATGCCTTCCCGCATAGCCCCGCGGGGGCCGGGGTCCAAGGGGGTTTGACGGAGAACCAGAGCAAAGGCGCTTTCTTCTCCCTTTCCCTCTGGGAGAGGGTTGGGGTGAGGGAAGCCGCAAGCATGGCCACTGACCGTTAGGGCCGGCGACTCCAACATTGCTGGCTGGTGCTGCTGGGCTTCCCTCACCCCGACCCTCTCCCGGAGAGAGAGGGAGCAGAGTGTCCCCCTACTGCGAACGCCGCCCGAACGAGATCACGTAGGAGCGCACCCGTGCGTCAATCAGCGGATCGTCCGACACCTCGATGCCGGGCTGCAGGTGGTTGGGCAGGAAGCGCAGGCCCTTCTGCGCCTGGGCCTGGTCCGCCACGGCGCCGGTCAGGGTCAAGGTGCCCAGGTTGACCATCCGGCGGTCGGTCGGCCAGGGCTGGGTCGGGTCCTTGGTTTGATCGCCAGGGTTGGCAAGCTGCGCCATGATCCGGAACTCCACCTTCTCCGTCTTCAGCCGCTCCGGCAGCTCGGTCCGCAGGAAGTCAGGCGGCCGCTTGGCGGCAACGTCCTTGTCCAGGTGCTCGGCGCCGGCAACCGGCTGGAACTGGAAGCGGAAGGGCTGACGCTCACCCTTGGCGTTCACGAAGATGAAGGCGTCCACGCCGTTGAAGGTTTCCCGCGCGAAGCTGGTCGGCGTACGGACGTCGGCGCCGGCCTTGGCGGCGGCGGGATGGGCGGCGATGAACTGCTCAATTTTGGTGGGATGCGGCGCGTCGGGGCCGCTCTCGGAGGCGGCTTGCAGCAGTTGCAGGAACTCTTCCCCGGTGGCGACGGGGAAGTAGGGCAGGGAGACCATCACCACGTCCACGTAGGTCGCGCCTTCGGGCCGGAAACGGATCGCCATGCCGTGCGGGTTGGCGGCGTCGGCGCCGTCCGCTAGGTCCGGCAAGCCCGTCGCGTCGGAGAATCGAACGGTGACCGGCACCGGCTTGCCGGCGAAGATGGCGGCGCTGCTCAACCCGGCGGCTTCTGGCGTAGGGGTGAAGCTGCCCTCCACCACCACGCCCTGGGCGTGGTTGGCGCGCAGGCCGGGATGGCGGCCCCACAGCTTGTTCATCACGTCAACGGTCTGCACGGCGGTGCTGGCCGGGGCGGCCGGCGTCTGCGCCAACGCGGGCGCTCCCGTGGCGAGGGTGGCGGCAAGGACGACGGCGGTGCGGAGAGGAGGCATCGGATACTCCGGAAGGTTACCCTCCGGAACATAAGGCAGGGAGCCCGACCGGGAAATCCCGCTACAGCCCCAGCAGGTCCAAAGTCCGGGCCAGCACCGCTTC
>CAXTCI010000042.1:0-31841 GCA_964242325.1 uncultured Acetobacteraceae bacterium | reverse complement strand
CGGCTTGTCCTTCTCCAGCGTGCCGCGGCCCGGCGTGCCTGCCAGCCTGCGTCGCCGTCCGAGCCGCCCCTTTTGGCCACTTGTTCCGGCTGGCCCTTGTGCCCGGCGGCGACGTAAACCTCGTCGATCCTGCTGGATGCCCTTGCATCCGGCTCCACCTCGCTTTGCAGTTCCACCGCCGGCGTTTTGGCGACCAACCCGGCGCGCAGCGGCTCCGTCATGGCCCGCACGTCCGAAGCATCCAGGCCCAGTTCCAAGGCGATCTGCCGGCTGGAGAGGTTCAACCCCATGAAGTAGAGGCACAGCACCCACACCCGCAGCGGCTGGTGGCGCCCGGCCAGCAGCGTTCCGGTAAGGTCGTCGAAACGCCCAACGCGGGCCTTGCACCGATAGCGCTGCCGATAGAGCTGCGTATCGTCGTGGCCATCCCGGGTGACGGCGCTGCTGCCGCACACGGGGCAGCACGCACCCTCCGGCCAGCGGTGCTGGCGCACCAGCGCGAAGCAGTTGGCGTCGTCGATCAGGCCGGAAAGGTTGATCAGGTCGGATGCCGCCATGACAAAAGCTCCTCGTGCGAGCCGGTCAGCTACTCCCGCTCTTGCTCGCGCACCAGATGCTCGCAGCCCAACTTCTTGGTTCCGGCCTCACTCCCCCGGAACGCAATAGAGCCAGCCAGGTGACACCTGGCACTTGGCAAAGCCGGGTTGACGCTTCCAGGACGGATAGTGGCACCCTGACGTTTTCAGGTGCGATGCGAGATGGATCGATGTGCTGGCACAGCGGCGCGGCTGCCCGGGGGTGACCATAGGGACTTGGCCATTCAGGCGTTGGCCGGTTCGGAGACGGTCAGCAACCTGGCGGCCCGGCACGAGGTGAGCCGCAAGTTCGTTTACAAACTGACGCAGTCTGATTTCAGTACTACTTGACACACAGGATTACGGCGGCGTTGAAGATGCTCGATCATGGCAGCCCTCCAAAGGCGCGAGGAACCGATCATCCCCAAACGCTGATTGGCGTTCTCATCCGTTGACAGTGTCACGTCAACTGACGCAGGCTTCGACTGAACAATATAAACGGCTTGGTGAAAGGCCGGCCCGGGAGCATGGACAGGGTCGCGCGCGGCCGCACGCCAACCTTTTCAGTCCACATATCGGCAAGTGCCGTTCTTCCGGGTGACCACGCGAGGAGCGAGCCACTATGGATGACGTCTCATTTTCCGCCTACCAGATCCAGGCCACGGAAGAGGCCAGGCGACATGTCGAAACGTGGCTGTTCAGGTTTGAGGCCGCTCTGCGGTCCCGCGACGCGCAACGGATCGGTGCTCTGTTCCACGCCGAGTGCCATTGGCGCGACGTGCTGGCCTTCACCTGGCACCTGTCGTCCACGCAGGGTCGTGACGCCGTCAGCACGGCTCTGGCAGCCGAACAAGGCCGCACCGACGCCCGCGGCTTCCACGTGCCGCAGGATCGCAAGTCCCCGCGTAGGGTAACGCGGCTCGGGGTAGACAGCGTGGAGGCGGTCTTTGAGTTCGAAACGGCCGCTGGCAACGGCGCCGGCCTGCTACGGCTCTCGACCGCCCAGGAAGGCGAGGGCGAGATGCGGGCATGGCTGCTGTCCACCGTGCTTGGCGGATTGCGCGGGCACGAGGAGCGGATCGGCGCCCGGCGTCCGAGCGGGGCGGCCTATTCCCGCAACTTCGGCGGCGACAACTGGACCGACATGCGCCGCAAAGCCGTTGCCTATGAGGACCGGAACCCGGCCGTGCTGGTCATCGGCGGGGCGCAGGCCGGGCTGGCCATCGCGGCCCGGCTCAACCAATTGGACGTTGACACGCTGGTAATCGAGCGCTGGCCCCGGATCGGCGACAGCTGGCGGCGGCGTTACCATTCACTGGCGCTGCACAACTCCACGCATATCAACCACCTGCCCTACATGAATTTCCCGCCGACCTGGCCGACCTACATCCCCAAGGATATGCTGGCGAACTGGTTCGAGTTCTACGCCGATGCCATGGAGATAAATTGCTGGACTGGCACCGAGTTCGTCGGTGGCACCTGGGACGAGGCGGACCAATGTTGGACGGCCCGACTGAAGCAGCAGGACGGTACCGAGCGCGTTCTCCGGCCGCGCCACCTGGTGTTCGCCAACGGCGTCAGCTCCGTTCCCATGATCCCGGACCTGCCCGGCCTGCGCGACTTCGCGGGCCAGGTGGTGCACACGGAGGAGTTCGACACGGGCGCGGCCTGGACGGGGAAGAACGCGCTGATCGTGGGTACCGGCAGCAGCGCCAACGACATCGCGCTCGACCTGCACAGCCACGGCGTGAACACCACCCTGATCCAAAGGGGCTCCACCACCGTCGTGTCGATCAATCCGAGCGCTAGGCTCAACGAGGCGGTCTGGGACGAAGACGGGACGCTAGAGGACAGCGACCTCATTGTCAGTTCGGCACCCCCCGCGCTGATCATCGCCGGATACAAGGCAGTGACCAAGCGGATGGCCATGCTCGACCAGGAACTGATTGCCGGGCTGAAGTCGATCGGCTTCAAGCATGATTTCGGGGAGGACGAGACCGGTCACCAAATGAAGTACTTCCGTCGCGGCGGCGGCTACAACCTCGATGCCGGCAGCTCCGCCCTGATGATCAAGGGCGAGCTGGGCCTGCTGCAATACGACCGGATCGAGCGATTCGTCGCCGGCGGGGCCCTCCTGAAGGATGGGAGCACGGTTCCGGCCGACCTGATTGTACTGGCCACGGGCTACTTTCCGCAGGATGAGCTGGTGCGCCGCACGCTGGGCGCAGAGATTGCGGACCGCATCGGCCCCGTTTGGGGCATCGGAACGGATGGCGAGCTGCGCAACATGTACACGCGCACGCCGCAGAAAGGCGTGTGGTTCATGGCGGGCAGCTTGCCCCAGTGCCGCATCAAGTCGAAGTGGCTGGCCATCCAAATCAAGGCAATGGAACTCGGGCTCCTGGAGCCTCTTCGGGCCGCCGATCGCGCGGCCTGACCACGGGCGCGCACGAGCCGCCCGTTCGGCTTATGTGGCCAGATAATCGACCCACAGGAGGTGCAGGCTGGCCGGGCCATTGTTGCGCAAGGCAACGGCCTCCCCGGCCGGGACCTGTATTCCGTCCAGTCGCGCCAGGGTGGTAGCGCCGGCATCAAGGTCGACGATCGCCTCGCCCTTGGTCACGAGGCAGAACCGCGTCACCGGCAGACCGGCGGCGGGAGTACGATGGCCAGGCTCCAGGACGGTGATGCCGACCGACACGCGCTCGTTGTGCACCGAGCTCGTGGAATCGAAGCCGGGTGAGCCAGCGAGACCGCCGACCCAGTTCGCGGACCAGTGCATGGTGCCGGGCTCGCGGGCGCCGGGCGCAGTCCAATCCGGCAGGAGGTCGGCGAAGCGCACTAGGTCGATGGACGGCACGTCGCCGAATATATGTTCGTCCGGGTAGTATGCGGCAACGTCGTTGCGTTCGACGTTGTCGTGCACCCACACGAGCAGAACGTCGTCCATCCCGCAGTTACGCACGCCGTGGGGACAGCCGGCCGGGATGGAGGTGCAATCTAGGGGACCCGCGCGGTGCAAATGCCCCGATGCATCGAATCCCTCCAGCGTGCCGTCAAGGACGACGTAGATTTCCGTCACGCGGTGCACGTGCCTTCCGGCCTGCCGTTGACCGTGCGGCAGGTACATCATCCCAATCGCGCATTGAGATGACTCGACCGCCACGCCCGGGTTGGTGTTGATATGCCCGGTAGGACCGCCGACCCAGGTCACGAGCCAGCGCATGAACCCCGGCTCGCGCGCCTGGCGCGTGGACCATGTCGGCTCGAGGTCGCGGAAGCGGATGATGCGCGGCATGCGGTTGTTCCGGATGTTGACTGGCAATGGGCCTAGGCGGGAGTCGGTGTCCGCCCAACTTGTTGAACAATCATTTGACAGCGACGACGGCGCCGTTGCTAACTTGTTGCAAGATAGGGGGAACGCAATGAAAAAGCCGAAAAGGCTTTATGCCGCGTTGTGCTTGGCAATTGCCGCAGCAATCGGCGTCGGCGCCGAGGGCCGTGCTGAAACCTTCGAGATCGGCGTGGTCGCGCCGCTGTCCGGCGGTGGTGCCGATTACGGCATGGCGTTCCAGAATGGCGTCAAGATGGCCGTCGCGGAAGCCAACAAGGCTGACGGGGCAAAAATCGGCGGGAAAAGCTATACGCTGTCACCGGTGTTCTGCGACGACGAGTTCAAGCCGGACAAGGCGGTGAACTGCGGCAAGGAGCTGGCGTCGCAGCGCAAGATTCGCGTGGTCCTGACGCCATCGAGCTTGGCAGCCTTCCCGCTGATGGGGTTCAACCAGCAGGAGGGCTTCATCCTGATGGCAACGTCCCAAACGCCGCGATTTACCAGGATGGGCAACAAGCTGGTCGTCCGTTTCATCAACAACACCGACCGGACAATGGGGCCCTGGGTGGAGTTGCTAAACGCCTACTTCAAGAAGACGGAGCAGCCGATCAACAAGGCTGCGATGATGGTGGTGAACACCGAACTAGGAAAGACCTGGGCGGACAACTTCGCCGCTTCTTGGAAGAAGCGCGGCGGCGCTTCGGTCGTGGGGACAGCCAGCTACAACGCCAACGACACTGATTTCTATCCTCAGCTGTCAACGCTGTTGCCGAACGGGCCCGACGCGATCATCCTGACCACGGTCTGCCAGCCCTCGGCGACCGTGATCAAACAGGCGCGTGAGCTGGGCTTCAAGGGACCGTTCATCCAGTCCGCGGCCTGCTCGGGGGACGAGCTGGCGAGGTTGCTCCCAGCAGAGCAGGTGAATGGCACGATTTTCGAGGTGGGCAGCTGGGGCATCGACTCTCCTGAGGTGGACGCCTTCAAGAAGGCCTACCAGGCCGAGTTCGGCGTCCCGCCCCAGGCGATCTCCGGCGAGGGCTACGACGCCGTCCGTTGGGTCGTCAAAGCGGCCGAGGTCGCGGGCACCGTCGACGATGCCGTCAAGATCCGGGCGGCGATGCCGGAAGCCTTGGCGACTTCCAAGAACATGTTCAACATGGCCAACCTCGACGACAAGGGTGACATCGACTTCCCGATGTATGTCGGCATCATCACGAACGGGAACGCTTCCGTGTTCACCGGCGACAAGTAGAAACCGCCGCAGCCGAGTCCTGTCCAAAAGGGAACGCGTCGAATTTCCCCATTTCTGATCCAGCAGATCGCCAACGGCATCATGATCGGCAGCATCTACGCGCTGATCGCGATGGGCGTGGCGATGATCTACGGCGTGATGAACGTGCCGGACTTCGCGCTCGGCGCCAAGGCGATGCTGGGCGGCTACGTGGCCTTCCTGCTTACGGCGACGTTCCACCAAGCCTACGGCGTGGCGCTGGTTGGAAGTATTCTCGTGCTGGCGATACTCGGCGTTGGCGTGGAACGGTGGATCTTCCGGCCTCTGGCAGGCGCGCCGGCGATCAACGGGTTCATCTCGTCCTTCGGTCTGCTGCTGGTGTTCGAGAACTTCGCCCTTCTTGTGTTTGGCTCCTCCTACCGGCGTATCCTGTCGCCCTTCGACGGGCAGGTGGTCCAGATCTTCGGCGCAAGCCTGACGATGCAGCGCCTGCTCGTCGTCGTGGTCGCGCTCGCCGCCATGATCGGCCTGCACCTGTTCATCAGGTTCACGACCCTGGGCGCGGCCATCCGCGCCGTGGCGCAGAACCGTCGCGGTGCGTTGTTGTGCGGCATCCACACGGAGCGGATCGCCGGCGTGACCATGGCTATCGGCAGCGCCCTGGCCGGGGTGGCGGGCGCGCTGATCGGCCCGATCGCGATGGTCTACCCCAGCATGGGCGAGACACTAATCGTCAAGGCGTTCGTTATCACTATCCTGGGCGGGATGGGCAGCATCGTCGGCGCCATCGTGGGCGGCTACATGCTCGGCCTGATCGAGGCGCTGGGCGCTATGTACATCTCAGTCGACTACAAAGACGCGTTCGCCTTCGCGGTTCTGGTCTTAGTGTTGACGGTCCGCCCGCAGGGCCTGTTTGGCAGGGTGGCGCGCTGATGCGGCGCGTGGCCCCGTGGGTCGCGGGCGGGATCATCGCGGCAGCTGTGCCGTTCATGGTGACCAACAACTACCTGTTCCATCTGCTCATCATGGCCGTGATCTGGAGCATCCTCGCCACGAGCCTTAACTTGGTGCTGGGCTATACCGGCCTACTGTCGCTCGCCCACGGAGCGTTCTTCGGCCTGGGCGCCTATTGCTCCGCCCTGCTGGTCACGAAAGCGGAGTGGAACTTCTGGGCGACGATCCCGCCGGCGATGGCTGTCACTGCCGTCTTCGGCGCCGTGCTCGGCCTGCTGACGTTGCGGCTGTCGGGGCATTACTTCGCCGTCAGCACCCTCTCCTTCGGCATCGTCATCAGCCTGATCCTGGAAAAATGGGACGACCTGACCGAAGGCCCGCGCGGCATCAGCAGCATTCCCGCGCCCACGCCGATCTATCTGTTCGGATGGGGCGAACTGGACTTCGAGAGTAACGTCGCCAAGTACTATCTTGCACTCGTGATACTCGCGCTATGCCTGCTGTTCGTGTGGCGCCTAGTGCATTCTCCTACTGGCCGTGCGCTCGAGGCGATACGGCAGAACGAGTTGCTTGCAGCCTGCCTGGGCGTCGACTTGGTTTTCTACAAGCTGCTGGCATTTTCCATCAGCGCCGCGATGGCCGGGCTCGCGGGCGTGCTTTACAGCGTCTACATCACCTACATCAATCCGATCGATGCCGGGCTGTGGAACGGCTTCTACGCCCTGATGTATGTCGTTATCGGCGGCATGGGCACCTTCCTGGGCCCGGTGGTCGGCGCCGTGTTCCTGGTGACCCTGCCGGAACTGCTGCGCATGTTCCAGGATTACCGGCTCCTGTTGCTCGGCATCCTGCTCATCCTGACCATGACCTTCCTGCCCCAGGGCATCGTGGGTGGCATCAGGACGCTGCACCGGCGCTGGATCAAAGGATGAGCCTCGTCGACCTGCAGGGTGTCACCAAGGCGTTCGGCGGCCTTCGCGCCGTGCGGGACGTGACGCTGCGCGTTAACCGTGGGGAAATTTTCAGCGTCATCGGCCCCAACGGTTCCGGCAAGAGCACACTGTTCAATCTGATCAGCGGCGTGATGGCGCCGACCTCGGGCACGATCCGCGTGCTCGGCCACAACACGAAGGGAATGGGCCCGCATAGGGTGGCAAAGCTCGGCCTCAGCCGTACGTTTCAGACCACGCAGGTTTTCGCCGATAAGACGGTGCTGGAGAACGCGCTGGCGGGGCGGCACCTTCATGTCCGCACCGGCCTATGGTCTGCGCAGCTCCGCACCGGCTTTTTCCTTGACCAGGAAGCCCGGCACCGCGCGCGGGCGCTCGAAATCTTGGATGCGGTCGGGCTGGCAGCCCACGCGGACCAGCGCGCCGGCCAGGTTCCGAACGCCCTGCAGCAGCGTGTCGCGATCGCCATGGCGCTGGCGAGCGAGCCGGAGCTGCTGTTGCTGGACGAGCCAACCGGCGGCCTCATGGAGCAGGAAGTCCTTGAGCTGATGAGCCTTCTGCGCCGCATCCGCGACCGGAACGTCACCATCATGCTGATCGAGCACAAGATGCGTCTCGTGCGCCAGGTGTCGGACCGTATCGCCGTGCTGAACAATGGCACCATGATCTGCGAGGGTGTTCCGGACCGCGTACTTAACGATGAACGCGTGGTGGAGGCGTATCTTGGCACAACCGACCCTGTTGCGGCTTGAGGGTGTCGAAACGGGATACGGCGCGCTTTCCGTCCTCAAGGGCATCGACCTGGAAGTGCCGGCCGGCGAGATCGTCGCGCTCCTCGGCTCCAACGGCTCGGGCAAGACCACGACCATCAACGCAATCTCCGGCGTAATCCCGATCTGGGGCGGCAGCATTACATTTGACGACCGTCGCGTGGACGGGCTCCATCCCTCGGCGATCGTCAAGCGCCGCCTTGTCCAATGCGCGGAAGGCCGGCAGCTTTTCCCCAGCCTCACCGTGTTGGACAACCTTAAGCTCGGCAGCTACGCCCGGGGTCTTTCCGGTGCCGCGGTGCGGATGGAGATGGACCGGATCTACGAGCTGTTTCCGGTATTGCGCGAACGCCGGCAGCAGCTAGCGGGGACGATGAGTGGCGGACAGCAGCAGATGCTGGCGATTGGCCGCGCGTTGATGGCCAGCCCCTTGCTGCTGATGATGGATGAACCCTCCCTCGGTCTCGCCCCCTTGCTGGTCAACCAGTTGTTTGACCTGATCGCCCGCATCAACGGCCTTGGCACGACGATACTGCTAGTAGAGCAAAACGCCGTCGCAAGCCTGAAGATCGCCCACAAGGCGTACATCCTCGAGTCCGGCAGGATCGCGCTCACAGGCGTCGCCAGGGACATGATCAACGACCCTCGCGTTCGCGAGGTTTACCTTGGCCTATAATAATTGATTTCGCCCCGATGCATTTTCTGCGCGAGCAGAGTTCGTTTTCCATGAACCGAGGGCGGACTCGCAGGCTCTCTTGGTCGCATCATGTCGCCTGACCGAGAGTCTCCGTCATGGTCGTACCATGTAGAGTGGCTTTGGTGCATAAATCGGCCTGGAACTGAATACCGGTAGAACTTTAGCTGAAACAGGCGTTCTGAAGACTTGTGAATTTCAGAGACTTACTGATTTATGCACCGACGTCCTCATGAGGCGGTCGGTCAACACCTCCACTTTGGCACGTAGATGCGGTTGGGGAGCGTCCACCCCATCAACGCTACAGCCGTTCTCGGTGGTGGGCGACAAGGGCTACGACAGCGACAAGGCACGGGAGCATCGGCGTGCATGGGCCGCCCAAGTACAACCGCATCGCGCAGCACTGGTACGGCACGAAACTCTACTGCACTTGGCATTTGGTTGAGAACACGTTCAATCGCCTGAAAGACTCCCGCCGCTCCAGCCTACGGTTAGATAAGACAGACACCAGCTTTCGTGTTCGCCGTCTGCCAACCTTGACTGGCGGTTGAAGGTGAAACCTTGTCCTTAGACCCGCAGGCATCTCTTTCCCGTTTTTATTCCTATCTCAATCCAAAGTTGGACATTTCAGTATTGATCTCACACTCCTGGTCTGCCATACATCTGTTGCACATGGTGTACGTAGCCTTTCTCGCCTTTACCTGATCCATCCCGCTCTTGAATGCATTAACGAATGTGTGGAGCTACGATATGAGCATGTTTTCAAAGGCAGTTACTTTGATGAGAGATGTTCGTCACCTTGGGATATCCGTTCTTGGACGCTTTGTAACCCGAACTGCTCCCTCGGGGTTACAAAAGATTAGTACTCGCTATGGAAGCTACTGGATAAGGCCCTCAGAGACTGACTTGGGAGTAATACGGCAAATTTACTTTCAGAACAGCTACGATTTCTCAAAGTTTCCTCAAGGCGAACGCATCCGAAATCACTATGAAGGCTTGCTCGAGCAAGGAAAGGTTCCGGTCATCATCGACGCCGGAGCAAACATCGGAGTTTCGACCAGGTATTTCTCAACCGTATTCCCAGAGGCGCATGTATTTGCGATCGAACCAGATCCGAGAACCGTAGCCGTTTGTCGCCTAAATACTGAGATGACGCCACACGTTGAGGTTCTTGAAGCCGCACTCGGCTCAGAGATAGGTAACGTTATGGTAGAAAGCTTCGAAGGCCATTCATGGGCCACTCAGACGTCCAGATCAGATAACGGCCTTGGAATAGTCACCGTTTCTAATATTATGAACAAGGTTGCGCGGGGCGCGTTGTTCATTGTCAAAGTGGATATTGAAGGGTTTGAGTCTGATCTATTTCAGACGAACACGAAATGGATTGATGATGCCTTTGTTGTCGCTGTTGAGCCGCATGACTGGATGTTTCCTGAGAAGGGAACTAGCCAGTCTTTACAGAGTGCTATGGGTTCCAGGGGGCGAGATTTGATAGTATCTGGTGAAAACTTGGTCTGGATAAAACGATAGACCTCCTGCTTTTGCAAGCATGTTACAGGTAAGAGGGCGTGGTTCAAAGACGGGTTGTAGCTGGAGCCGAGCTGACGTTACCGGGGCGGGTGACGGCATCCTGACGTTTTCAGGTGCAGTGTGAGGCGTGGTTCAAAAAGTGCCATTTCCAGGTAACGCCGGAAATCTATAGAGTTTGGATGATAAAAGGGGTTGCTCGTTTTGGGTATTGCCTTGGTTTGAACCGCGCCGGCGGACGCCCGGCGATGATCGTGGTAGACGGCGTCGTTGCCGGCTACCGGACCCGGCGTGGCCTGATCAAGGCGCTGGACGGCGTCTCGTTTACCTTGATTGGGGGCGAGATGCTGGGTATCGCCGGCGAGTCCGGCTGTGGCAGGACCACGCCGCTCAAGCTGCTCCATGGCCGTTTCGACGATGGGCTGGAACTGCTGTTCGGCCAAGTCTACTGGCGGGACCCGGACGGCGACGACCGGGTAGATGTCCGGGATTTCCACCGCCGGTTGAGCACCTGGACAGCGAGGGCGACCTCGCGATGTTGAGCTTGCTTGTGCATCCGCTGCTTGTCGGGACCCCATCCCGAACGAATTTCAGTCAATTATTACAATAGCTTGTGACACGTTTCGTAGGGGATCCCGCTTCGGTGCTGATCTACACACTTCCGCTACGTGTTCACCGACATGCCTAGAGGGTACCGGTTCCGGCCCTGGATCGCGGCACAACCGAGCTCAGAGGAGCGTCCCAGGTCCCATGGCGAACCGCAGCAATTGACCCAGACGGCCCGGACGCTGCCGCGGCTCGGCCGGGTGATGCCGAACAGCGCCTGCATGACGAGCGCGCTTGACGAGAAAGCCTTCGGCAAAGGAAGCTAGGCGCAATAGACTGCGGGCACGCAGGCGACGGGGGGACATGGCCTTGAGCACGGCGCACGACCGACGCGAGCGCCAGCAGCACGGCCCGTTGCTGGCGCTGCAGGGCATCAGCAAGCGGTTTGGCGGCACCTGCGCGCTCGACGACGTGACAATCGAGTTCGCTCGCGGCGAGATCGTGGCGTTACTGGGCGAGAACGGGGCCGGCAAGTCCACCCTGATCAAAATCCTGGGCGGTATCCATGCGCGCGATGCCGGAACGATCGCCTACGGCGGCCAGGACGCCGGCGATGTCCTTCGCCGGTTGCCGATCGCCTTCATTCATCAGGATCTCGGCCTGATCGACTGGATGACCGTCGCCGAGAACATCTGTCTGGCAATCAGATATCCACGCTGGGCCGGGTTGATCGACTGGTCCGCGGCAAGGCGCCGGGCAATTGACGCGCTGAGCCGACTGGGCGCCAACATCGATCCAGATGCGCGGATTCAGTCGCTGAACCGGACCGAGAAGTCGCTCGTCGCAATTAGCCGGGCGTTGGCGACCGATGCCGAACTGCTGGTGCTCGACGAACCGACGGCGAGCCTGCCGGCCGACGAGGTCGCCCGCCTGTTCACCAGCCTGCGCCGGTTGCAGGAGCGCGGCATGGCGATGATCTACGTCTCGCACCGGCTGGACGAGGTGTTCGAGATCGCCGACCGTATGGTGGTGCTGCGCGACGGCCGTGTGGTGGGCGACCACCGGGTCGCCGACGTCACGCCGGAGCAGACGGTGCGGATGATCGTCGGCCGTGAGCCGTCGCTGGTGTTCCGGCGGCCGGCCGAGCGGACGGGCGGAGCGCGGTTGGCGCTCGCAGGCTTGCGCGCGGGTGCGGTGGGGCCGATCAACTTTGAACTGCACGCGGGCGAGATCGTGGGTCTGGTTGGACTGCGCGGCGCCGGACAGGAGACGGTCGGGCGATGCCTGTTCGGGCTCGAGCCGGCCAGCGCGGGCACGATCCGTCTTGATGGGGCCACGATCGCGCCGGCGACACCCCGGGAAGCGATGCAGGCGGGCATCCATCTCGTATGGGGCGACCGTGGCGGCGGCAGTATCGTGCCGATGCTGTCGGTGCGCGAGAACATCTTCGTCAATCCCGGTGCCGCGGGGATCGGGCCGTGGCGTTATCTTTCGCCGGGTCCGGAGGCGCGCGAGGCGCGCAAGCTGGGCGAGGTGGTGGGGCTGCGCCCGAACGATCCCTCACTGCCGGTCGAGGCGCTGTCGGGTGGCAACCAACAGAAGGTCGTGGTGGGGCGCTGGCTGCATCTGCACGGCAAGGTCTACGTGTTCGAGGACCCGACGGCTGGCGTCGATGTCGGCGCGAAGGCGGAGATCTACGGGCTGTTCAACGTGGCCTTGCAGGAGGGGGCGGCGATCCTGGTGGTGTCCACCGATTTCGAGGAGGTCGCGAACGTGTGCCACCGCGCGCTGGTGTTCGACCGAGGCGCCGTGGTGGCCGAGTTGGCGCATGGCGAGCTGTCGGTTGCCGCCCTGCTCTCGGCGGCGTCGGCGCGCGTCGGCGCCGCGGCCGTGAGCGCCTAGTGCCGGTTTTCGTGACGATCTGGCCGGTCGCCGCCCGTTCGCGTGCGGTCGGGCGCTAGCGATGCAGTCGCTGCAATCCAACGCGCTTGAGCCGACCCGTGCGGAGCTGGCCGGGTTGGGGCGGGGCGAGCGGATCCGCCGGCTGGTGCCGGTATATGGGCTGCCGCTGCTGACGCTAGCGCTGATCGTGCTGTTCTCGATCCTGCTGCCGGACACCTTTCCGACGGCGCTCAACGCACGCTCGATCGCCAACGACAAGGCGGTGATCGCGCTGCTGTCGCTGGCGGCCACGCTGCCGATGATCGCGGGACGGATCGACCTGACGGTGGGCTACGGAATCGTGTTGTGGCACGTGCTCGCGATCAGCATGCAGGTGACATACGGCATCCCGTGGCCGGTCGCGGTGGCGCTGACGGTGGCAGGCGGCGCGGTGGTCGGGCTGATCAACGGGCTGCTGGTCGAGATCGCGCAGATCGATAGCTTCATCGCGACGCTGGGGACCGGCACCGTGCTCTACGCGCTAGCGAACTGGCACACCAACGGGCGGCAGATCATGGGCGTGCTGCCCCGCGGGTTCATCGCCATCAACGCGACCTGGGTGTTCGGGGTGCCGATTGGGGCGGTCTATGTGCTGGTCGTGGCGGTGGTGCTATGGCTGGTCACGGAGCGATTGCCGGTCGGGCGCTACCTTTACGCGATTGGCGCGAATGCAAAGGCGGCGGCGCTGAACGGGATCCCGGTACGCCGCTACGTGGTCGGCGTGTTCGTCGCCTCTGGCGTGCTGACCGCGTGCAGCGGGGTGCTGCTGGCCTCGAAGCTGCGGATCGGACAATCGAGCGTGGGGCTCGATTATCTCTTGCCGGCTCTGGTGGGGGCGTTCCTCGGGTCGACGACGATCAAGCCCGGACGGGTCAACGTGTGGGGCACGCTGATCGGGGTGATCATTCTGGCGGTTGGCATCTCCGGCATCCAGCAGTTCGGAGCCGCCTTTTTCGTCGAGCCGCTGTTCAACGGGCTGACCCTGATCGTGGCCATTGGGATCGCCGGGTATGCACAACGCCGCCGGGCCGGGACGAAGCGGCAGTCGGGATCAGCATAAGCCGCGCCTGACCGGCGCAGAGGCGATCATCAACAGGGGGGGAGACTGAATGATGAGAACATTTCTACTCGGCAGCGCTGCGGTGCTGCTGCTCTCGACCGCGGCGCGCGCCGATGCGGTCAGCGATGCCAAGGCATACGTCGCCAAAGTGACAGCGCCGGTGACGACCTGGGACGGGCCGACCAGCGGTGCCAAGGGGGTCGGGCGCAAGCTGATCGTGTTCGCCTCCACCGATCAGCGCAACGGCGGCGCGCGCGGCGTCGGTGAGGGCCTGGTCGAGGCGGCCAAGGTGCTCGGCTGGGATGTGCGCACGATCGACGGGCAGGGCTCGGTTGACGCCCGCGCGGCCGCGATCAACCAGGCAGTCGCGCTGAAGGCGGACGGGCTGGTGCTCGGCGGCATCGATGCCGCCGAGCAGGCGGCGGCGATCGAGAACGCGGCGAAGGCGGGGCTTAAGATCATCGGCTGGCATTCCGGCAGCAAGCCGGGGCCGATGACGCAGAGCCACATCGCCGCCAACATCACGACCGACCCGCTCGATGTCGCCAGGGCGGCGGCGAGCTATGCGGTTGCCGACAGCGACGGCAAGGTGGGCGCGGTCATCTTCACCGACTCCGCTTATGCGATCGCCATCGCCAAGTCGGACGAGATGAGCAAGGTGATCAAGGCCTGCTCCAGCTGCACCCTGCTCAGCACTGAGGACACGCCGCTGGCCGATGCGGCGAGCCGGATGCCGCAGCTCACGACCTCGTTGCTGCAGCGCTACGGCAAGAAGTGGACCTATGCGCTATCGATCAATGATCTGACGTTCGACTTCATGGCGCCGTCGCTGCAGTCGGCCGGCATCGACGGCGACGGTGCGCCGCACTCGATCTCGGCGGGCGACGGATCGGAGCCGGCGTTCCAGCGCATCAAGTCGGGTGATTATCAGGTCGGCACAGTCGCTGAGCCGCTGAGCCTGCATGGCTGGATGGCGGCCGACGAGATGAACCGTGCGCTGGCGGGGGCGCCGCCGAGCGGCTACGTTGCGCCGCCGCACTTGTTCATCAAGGCTAACGTCGACAAGGACGGCGGCAGCAAGGACATCTACGATCCGCAGAACGGCTATCGCGACGCCTACAGGAAGATCTGGGCGCCTTGAAGAGGTCAGGGATTCGCGCCGGAACTCACTGATGCCATTAACCCAGCCCCATTTGACGCGGGCCTTGGGGCCGCCGGCCGCAGCGGGTCCAGGGTAGCGCCCTGGCTTCCAAAGCAGATTGCAATCAGGTCCGGGCGCGCAGCGACCGGACCTGAAACTGCAAGTTTCTGCTCGCAAACAAAAAGCTAGCCCGGTTTGCGTCCAGTCTGGGCGCAAACCGGGCTAGCCGGTGAACTCGATTACATACAGGCCGACCGAGAAGTCGGTCGCATACAGCAGGCCGTTGCGGTCGGCGAACACATCCGCGGAATGCAGCACCTTCGGGCGGTTCGGCCGCGGGTCGACCATCCGGGTCGGCGGTGGCGGCACGCAGGCGCCGATCTCCCTCGGCTGCCATTTATTGCTGATGTCGTATGCGCGGATGCCGGCGTTCTGGTAGGTGGCGAACAGGATCGTCTCGCTGACGAAGCCGTCCGGGCGGTTCTCGTAGACATTGTGCGGCCCGAAATGGCCGCCGACCTTCAAGTAGTCGGCGTCACCGGGCTCGGGCAGGGTCGAGATGCTGATCGGGTTGGCCTTATCCCGGTTGTCGAAGATCCAGATTGGCTTCTCGCCGTCCTCGCGGTTGTCGAGCACGGTCTCGTCGACCACCACCAGCAGGTCGCGGTTGG
Organism: uncultured Acetobacteraceae bacterium; assembly: GCA_964242325.1. GTDB lineage: Bacteria > Pseudomonadota > Alphaproteobacteria > Acetobacterales > Acetobacteraceae > DASWOJ01. Next base: position 16,444 of record CAXTCI010000042.1, on the reverse strand, counting down.
GCAGCGGCAGCGCGTTATGGGTGCCGCCGCCGAGTGGCGGTGCCCAGACCTTGTGGGTGATGAGCTTGGGCGCGGCGCGGTCGCTAACATCGACCACGGCGAGGCAGGCGTCGCGCCAGGAGCAGTATGCGATGTCGCCGTGCACGATCGGATGGTGCAGGCCGTAGCGGCCGTATTCGCTGGGCCAGTTCGGCGTCTCGCCGGCGGCCTTGTTCATGCCGGGGAGCCAGTACTTGCCGACCATCTGCGGCCTGGTCGGGTCGGCCATGTCGATGGTGATCATGATGTAGTCGGTGAAGCCATCGAGCAGCGCCGAGGCATAGGCCCAGCGGCCGCCGACATACCAGATCCGGTGCAGGCCGCCGCCCTTGACCGGCATGAAGCCGATCTGGCGCGGCTCGGCCGGGTTCTTCACGTCATAAACGGCCAGGCCAGCCGACCAGTTCTGCTCCTCGGCGTCGCCATGGCTGTCGATCTTGCCTTTGTAGTAGTTCTTCTCGTCCGCGAGTTCGGGCTGGGCGAACATGTCCTTGGCGTGGACGACGAGCAGCAGGTCCTCGGCCTGTTGCAGGTGCAGCGTCCAGGTGTTGTGCGGGGCGGCGACGTAGTGGACCGGCTTCGGCTGGCGCGGGTCGCGCACGTCGACGATCGAGAAACCCTTGGAGAAGATGTGGCCGATATAGGCGTAGCCGTGGTGCACCATGATCTGCACGCCGTCGGCCCGGCCGCCACCTTGGTCGGTATGGCCGATGATCCGCATGTTGCGGGCGTGTGTGGGGGTCATGACATCGGTCATCCGTTCCTCTCCTGTTATGGGACCGCCCGGCCTGTCGGGCGCGTGTTGCGATCCTCGTTCGCCGTGGCGGGTGCAGTGTTGCGTCCGCGGCGCCCGGCCGGCAAGCCCACGCGCGGCGTTGTTGCATGGACTCCGTAGTTGAGCTTGAAGAAGCTATCGAACGAGTCCAGCAAGACATGCTCGGCGCAGGCGAGGCGCAGCTCATAAGGACTCGCAGCAATCAAGAGAAATCGCTTACTCCGAAATGATCCATGCCAATTTCGGCTCAAGACGCGCTTTCGGCATAGCCAGCAACGCTGATAAACCTGCAAATCATCCATGCAACAACTCCGCCGGTGTTGCTCAGCCCTGGATCATCGGCCTTTAAAAGCTGGAAGCCTGCGCTCCTCCATCGCCTTGACGCCTTCCCGGAAGTCCTCGCTTTCGAAGTGCTTCTGCTGTTCCGCCAGTTCATGGTCGGTGATGGCCGCGACGGCGTCGGCCAGGCCGCGCCGCAGTGTCTGCCGGGTGGACGCCACCGCAATGGGCGCGGACTGCGCGATCTCGGCCGCCAACGCCAGCGCCGCGGCGCGCACCTCCTCCTCCTCCCGCTCCAGGTGGTCCACCAGCCCCATTGCGTACGCCTCCTCCCCGCCGATGCGGCGGCCCGTGTAAAGCAGCAGGGCAGCCCGCTGCGCGCCAACCACGCGCGGCAGCGTGACGCTGATGCCAAAGCCCGGGTGGAAGCCCAGGCGGTTGAAGTTCGCGGTGAAGCGGGACGCCGGCGACCCCACCCGAAAGTCGGCGACCAGCGCCAGCCCAAGCCCACCGCCAACGGCCGCGCCCTGGATCGCCGCAACCACCGGCGTCGTGCACCGGAACAGCCGCACGGCTTGCTGATAAAGGTGGCCGCCCTGCTGATCGCCGACCACGTCGCGGGCGGGCGAGCTGAAGTCCGCGCCGGCGCAAAAGTTTCGGCCTTCGGACGCCAGCACGATGCAGCGGCACTCCGGATCCCGGTCGAACGCCTCGAACGCCGCGGCCAGGTCGGCAATCAGCACCCGGTCGAAGTAGTTGTTGGGGCCGCGGCAGATCTCAGCGATGCCGACGTTGCCCTCCATCCCGGTCCGGACGTCGCTCATCGCAGGCCAAGCCCCCGGGCTATCATGCCGCGCAGGATTTCCCGCGTCCCACCACGCAATGAGAACGACGGGGAGGTCATGACCAGGTGCGCCAGCACCGCCGTCAGCGGCGTGCCGTCCACCTCCGAAGGCTCCACGTCCACCAGCAGGCGCACGACCTCCACCGTTTCCTGCTCCAGCACGTTGCCCAAGTCTTTGACCAACGCCGCCTGCAGCGCCGGGTCCTCGCCCGCCTGCAGCATCCCCGCGACCGAGCGCGACAGGCGGCGGAGGGCTAGGATGTGCGACGTGAGCCGGCCGACCGCGACCGCGGCCCGCTCCGGCGCCGCCGGGCCGAGCGCGCGGACGGTTTCGACCAGCAGCGTAAAGGCGGATAAGAATCGGTCGGGGCCGCTGCGCTCGTAGGCCAATTCCGCCGTGACTTGTTTCCAGCCATCGCCCTCCTGACCCAGCAACGCGTCCTCAGGCAGCAGCAGGTCCTCGATCACCACTTCGTTGAAGTGGTGCGCGCCGCGCATATCCAGGATCGGTCGCACGGTGATCCCACCGCCCCGCGCCTGCTCCATGTCCACCAGGAACTGGCTGGCGCCGGCATGGCGATCGTCGGACTTCGCGTCCGTGCGGCAGAACAGGATCATGTAGTCCGCCCGATGCGCGCCCGACGTCCAAACCTTGGTCCCATTCACCAGCCATCCGCCCTGCACGCGTTGCGCCTTAGTGCGCGTGGCGGCAAGGTCGGAGCCGCTGTCAGGCTCGCTCATGCCGATGCAGAACGAGCACTCCCCAGCGGCGATCTGCGGCAGGATCAGCTCGCGCTGCGCCTCGGTCCCAATGCGCAGGATGTTGGGGCCGCTTTGCCGGTCGGCGACCCAGTGGTAACCTACGGGAGCGCCCGCAGCGAGCATCTCCTCCAGCACCACGTAACGCTCCAAGGCCGATCGTTCATGGCCGCCGTATCGCTTCGGCCAGGTCATGCCGATCCAGCCGCGGCTGCCCATCTTGCGGCTAAACGCCGGGTCGTTGCCGCTCCAGGACTCCGCGCGCTGCTGCGGCGTACGGTCCCGAAGCTCGGCGGCAATGAACTCCCGTACCTCTTGGCGCAGGGTCTCGGCTTCCGGCGAGGTCCGTGGCGGGGTGGCGAAGGCGAGTGCTGGCATGGCGGTCATGCTCCTGGAGGGTTGGCCGGCGCCAGGGTCATCAGGGCGTCGGCAACGGTGCAGTCTTGGCCGGCGGGGTGGGCGATCACCGGGTTAAGCTCGATCTCGGCCACGTAATCGCGTCCGGCATCGGCCACGCGGGACACGAGCGCGACCAGCCGCGCCAGCGCCGGCAAATCCGCCGGAGGCTTGCCACGGAAGCCGTCGAGCAGCGGCGCGATGCGCAGGCTTCGCAGCATGGCGGTCGCTTCCGCTTCGGTGACCGGGGCGAGGCGGTAGGCCGTGTCCCCGAACAGCTCCGTCGCCGTCCCGCCCGCACCGACCATGACAACGGGGCCGAAGTCGGGATCGCGTACGACGCCGACGATCACCTCCACCCCTGGCGCCGCCATCGGCTCGGCCAGCACGCCGTCAATCCGGGCATCCGGGGCATGGCGGGCGGCGTTGGCCAGGATGCCGGCATAGGCGGCCTCCAACTCCGGCACGCCCGCGATCCCAAGGCGCACGCCGCCGGCCTCCGTCTTGTGCGGGATCGCTGGGGACTGGATCTTGAGGGCCAGCGGAAAGCCGAGCGCCGCCGCGTCCGCCAGCCCGGCTGCGTCCCGCACCAGCCGCGACGGAGCCATCGGCACCCCGCAGGCCGCAAGCAGCGCCTTGGCCTCATGCTCCGCGACCGGCCCCGCAGGGGACAGCCGGGCACGGACGGCCTCGGGCAGCGCATAGGACGCACGGGGCGCCGCAGCAACGAAGCGCCCCCGCTCCGCCAACGCCCACGCCGCCGCAGCGAGCGCGGCCATGGACGGGCAGATCACCGCGCCGGCGTCGGCCAGCAGCCGCCGGCCCAGCGGGGATGGCAGGGTGTAGCTATAGAACAGCACGGGCTTGAGCCGCTGGGCGAGCAGCGCCGCAAGGTCCGGGATGTCAATCGAAACCCGCGCCGGGTTGGACAGGGTGATGACGACCGCGACCTGGTCCACCGCCGGGTCTTCGATCAGCAGCTGGATCGCCCGCAGCATCCCGCCGCCCTGGATGCCGCTTGCGGTCATGTCCACTGGGTTGCGGGCGGAGCCGTAGCTGGGGATGAAGGCGCGTATGGCCGCCTGGGTCGCCTGGCCGAGTTCCGGCAGCTCCAGCCCGGCGGCGGCCAGCGCATCCGCCGCCCACGCGCCGGCCCCGCCGGACACCGTCACCACCGCGACCCGTCCGCCACGTGCGGGTGGCTGCGCGGCAAGGGCGGCGGCGACGGTCAGCGCCTCGTCCAGCTCGGTCGCGACCGCGATGCCATGGCGGCGGAACAGGGCGTCGTAGCCGGCGTCCCAGCCGGTCATGCTGGCGGTGTGCGACGCGGCAGCAAGCTTGCCCACGAGGGATCGCCCGACCTTGATGGCAACGATCGTCTTGCCCGCCGCTGCCGCGGCTGCCGCCGCGGTTGCGAAGGCAGCGGCGTCACGGATGCTTTCCAGGAACAGCAGCACCGCCGCAGTGTCCGGGTCCGCCACCATGTGCGCCAGGAAATCGGCAACTGTCAGGTCGGCCTCGTTGCCCGTGCTGACGACCGTGCTGAACGACAGGCCGAGCGCGCGGCCACGGTTATACAGGGCAAAGCCCATGCCGCCGCTTTGCGCGACGATGCCGATGCGGGCCTGCAGCGCCGTGGGGTTATCGTCGGCGTCGCGGTCCACCGCCGGGCTGAAGGTGGCGCTGACGCGAGCGACCTCGTTGTGGAATCCTTCGCCGTTGGGGCCGCACACCCTCATGCCGGTATGCCGGGCCAGCGCGGCCACGCGCTCCTGCAGGTCAGGCTCCGCCGCGGCATCCTCGGCAAAGCCGGACGAGATGACGACGGCGTTGCGGACGCCGGCGGCTGCGCACTCCTCCAGCGCCGCCAGCACGCCTGCCGCTGGAATGGCGATCAGCGCCAGGTCCGCCCCCCCCCCGGCCGCCGCAACGGTGGGGTAACAGGGTAGCCCGTTGATCTCCGTGTAGCTCGGGTTGACCGGGATGATGCGGCCGCCAAACCCGTTCTTGCGCAGCAGGTGCAGCAGCGCACCGCGTATCTTGTGCGGGTCCGGCGACGCGCCGATCACCGCGACCGACCCCGGCGACAGCAGGGTGTCCAGCATCGTCACGCCGCCGTCAGCAGGGGCCACAGCCCGTCCGGCCCTGCCGTCAGCGCAGCGCGGCCGACCAGGGCGTTCCACTCGGCCTCGTTGCCGAACTCGTCGCGCCAGGACCACAGGCGGCGCGTGAGGTAGTGCAGCTCATACTCCTGGGTGAAGCCGATGGCCCCATGCGACTGGTGCGCCAGCCCGGCGGCGACGCTGGCAGCCTCCCCGGCGCGCGCCTTGGCAGCGCCGATAAGCAGAGTGTCCACACTACCCGCCAGCACGTCCGCCAGCGCGTCCGTCGCCATGTCCGCGGCGGCGAGCGCGGCAGCCGACTGGCCCGCCAGCACCGCAAGGTTCTGCTGCACCGCCTGGAACTTGCCGATGGGGCGCCCGAACTGCACCCGGGTCTGCGCATACTGGACCGACAGCGCCAGCGCGCGGGACAGGGCGCCGGCGATCTGCACCGTGCGCAAGGCTGCGCCCGCCGCACGCACCTGCGCCGGACCGACGCCGGCGGGCGCTTGCGCTACCGCGTCCAAGGGCAACGCCGCGTCCACGGTGATGGCGTCCCGCGGCTCGCCAGCCAGGTTGGCGTCATGCGCTACGGCGAAGGCGCCGGCCGGCAGCGCGGCGACCATGGGACCGCTGGGACCCTCCGCCAGCACGGCCACCGCGGCGGCATCGCGCGCCCAGGGGATCCGGGCTGCGGTCCCGGTCAGGTGCCATCCCGCGCCGTCCCGCCGGAGCTGCAGCACGTCCTTCACGCGCACGGGCGCCAGGGTCAGCACGCCGGGGGGGACCGGCAGGCTGGCCTTCGCAAGCATCCAGCCTGCCAGCATGGTCTCCGCCAGCGGGATGGGCGCGGCATGGGCGGCGGACACCTGCAGCAGCGCCATCGCCTCGGCCACCGTCGCGCCGAAGCCCCCGGCCTCCTCCGGCAGCAGCGCCACGGTGAAGCCGGCCTCCACCACCGCATCCCATAGGCGCCGCGGGAACGGCCCGCCATCGGCGGTGCGCATCACGTCCTTGCCGGTGTTCAGCGCAAACAAGCGTGCGGCGCTGTCGGTAAGCTGGTCGCTCATGCGCTGGTCTCCATGGTTCAGCAGGGGGAATGAAGGCCTCGACCCAACCGGCGCAAAGCACGCGGCTGCGTTGTCCGGATTGCAAAAATGGGCAGGGGATCGCCGAGACGGCCTCACTGCGCGTCCGTCCAGCCCAGCAGCGCCGCAGTGTCGTTCTGCGCTGCGTCGGATAACCACCGTTTGCCGCCTTCCACCGCCACGCAATCCCACCGTCGCGCCTTCCCCAGTGGTCATTCGGCGGAGCAGCGCCGCAACGCTCGACCTTCATAACGCCGGCTCCCAGCGTTGCCAGGATCTCCGTGGCGTAGGGGCCAGACAGACTCCGCGCGACCTCGACGACCTCCATGCCCACAAGCGGCGGCATGATCAGGCTCCCAGTCCGAAGTAGGCGCGGCGCAGGCCGTCATCGGCCTGGATGGCGGCGGGCGTACCCGAGAAGCCGATGCGTCCGCCCTCCATCGTAAGCACCCGGTCGCCCAATTCCAGGAACTTCACGTTTTGCTCGGCGATCAGCAGCGACAGCCCGTCGGACCGGCACGCCGCCAGGGCCGCCATGACGGTAGACACCATCAGCGGAGATAGCCCGGCCGACGGCTCGTCCATCACCAGCAGGCGCGGCTCCGCAGCCAGCGCCTTGGCCACGCCCAGCATCTTGCGCTGCCCGCCGGACAGCCCGCCCGCAGCCTGCCGCCGCCGCTCCGTCAAGATCGGGAACAGCGCATATAGCTCCGCCCGCCGGTGGCGCGCGATGCGCCGGTCCACAAACAGCGCGCCCAGGTCCAGGTTCTCCTCCACCGTCAGGTCGGGGAAAATGCCAAGCTCCGACATGTAGCTGAGGCCCAGGCGCACCCTGGCGCGGGCCGGCAGCCCGGCGATGTCCTGGCCGCGGAACCGGATGGCGCCGCCACGCGCGGGCAACAGGCCCATCAGGCACTTCAGCAGCGTCGTCTTGCCGGCGCCGTTGGGGCCGAGCAGCACGACCGTCTCGTTCTCCGCAACGTCCAGGTCCACGCCCCATAGCACCTGGATGGAGCCGTAGCCCGCCTCCAGCCCGCTGCTTCGCAGCAGCGCCGCGGTCATGCTGCGCCTACCTGCGCTGCCGCGGCGGCGTGCGGGTCCGGCGTGTCGCCTGGGGAACACCCGGGCACGCCCAGGAACACCTCGATCACCTGCCGGTCCCGCACGGCGTCGCGCAAGGCACCCCCGAAGATCGCGCGGCCGGCGCTCATGACCACCACGCGGTGCGTGATGCGGTCGATGAACGACATCAGGTGCTCGACGACGACCAGGCCCAGCCCGTCCGCGGCCAGGGCACGCAGGCGCAGTGCGATGCGCTCCAGTTCTGCCGGGTTCAGCCCGCAGGCCAACTCGTCTACCAGCAGCAGCTGCGGCCGGGTCGCCAAAGCCCGGGCCAGGTCGAGCATCTTCTGCTGCACGCTGGTCAGCTCCGCCGCCCGGCGGCCCGACGCCGCGCCGAGTTCCACGGAGTCCAGCAGCGCATCAAGGTCCACCGGGCCGCCCGTGCCGTGGACGGCGACCTCCAGGTTCTGGCGCACCGTCAGGGTCCCGAATGGCTTGGGCACTTGGAAGGTGCGGTTCACCCCGCGCGCGGCCCGGCGGTGCGGCGGTAGGCCGGCCATCGACTCGCCCCCAACCCAGACCTCCCCGCCGTTCATGGGCAGCAGCCCGCTGATGATGTTGATGAGGGTGGTCTTGCCGGACCCGTTAGGGCCGATCAGCCCGACGATCTCCCCGGCCTCCACCTGCAGGTCGATGCCGGCCAGCGCCTGGAAACCACCGAAGCGCTTGGTCACGCCGGCGACGCGGAGCAGGGGCTCAGCCATCGGCACGAACCGGGGCAGGCGCGGGGCCAGAGTGGCGCGCGCGGGCGTGGGACGCCCAGCGCCGCGGGATGGCTGCCAGTCCCTCGGGGAAGAACAGCACCAGCGTCATGATGAGCACCCCGTAGGCGAGCTGGAAGTACTGCGGCGCCGACACGCCGATGGCGTTATACAAGCCGTACAGCAGCACCACGCCCAGCACCGGCCCAAGCAGCGTGCCGGCGCCGCCAAACAGGGTGAACACGATGGCGAAGATGCTGAAGTTGAGGCTGAACACCGCCTCCGGAAAGAACGTGGACGACCGCCAGGCGAACACCGCGCCGATCAGCCCGGCCGCCGCCGCGCTGGCCAGCCACACCACCAGCCGGCCGCGCACGACGGAAATGCCCGCCATGGACGCCGCCAGCGCGTTGTCCCGGGCCGCCTGCAACTGTAGGCCGAAGCGCGAGTGCCGCAGCCACGCCACCAGCCCCATCGTGAGCGCCAGGATGCCGAGCGCCAGTCCGTAAGTCAGGGCCGGGGCATAAGCCGCTGGCAGCTTCACGCCATAAGGGCCACCGGTGATCGATGCCAGGTTCGGGTTGGAGGTGAGGTGCAGCAGCGCCTCAGACGCCGCCAGGCTGGCCAGGCCGAAGTAGGCGCCTTGCAGGCGCAGCAACGGGCTGAGCAGCAGCCCCACCAGCAGCGCCGCCGTCCCGCCGCCCAGCACCGCCGGGACGGGCGGCACGCCGGCCAGCGTCACCAGCATCGAGAAGCCGTACGCCCCGGCGCCGAAGAACCCGACATAGCCAAACGGCAGGTAGCCCGCGAAGCCGTAAATCAGGTTCAGCCCCTGCGCCAGGACCAGGAACACGACGAAGTTCAGCAGCAACAGCCCGTTGTCATACAGGGCGGGCAGCACGGCGAACCCGGCCACCACCGGCAGGACCACCAGCAGCAGGTCTCCCAGGAAGGCGCTACGCCACGCGCTACGCATACCGCACCCGGCGCCCCAGCAGCCCGGTCGGGCGCACCAGCAGCACGCCGATCAACACCAGGTTCGGCAACAGGTCGGCGAACGAGCTGAGGTAAGTCCGCATCAGCATCAGGCACACGCCGAAGATGATGCCGCCCAGCACCGTGCCGAGCGGACTGCCGAGCGAGCCGATAACGATCACCGTAAACGCCGTGAGGTCGAGCGGGATGCCCAGCGACGGCGTGAAGCTGCCCAGCATGAACGGAGCGAACACCCCCGCGACCGCCGCCAGCCCGCATCCGGCGCCGAACGCGATGGCGGAGATGCGGTGGACGTCAATGCCGATGGCCAAGGCCTCCTCCTGCTGCGCCATGATCGCACGGGTCTGCCGGCCCAGCCGTGTGCGGTAGAGGTAGATGTAAACGCCGGTCAGCATCACGACCGACACCCCTGCCGCATAGACCCAGGCATAGGGCACGGTCTGCCCCAGCAGCGGCACCGGCCTGCCGCCGAGCAGCCGGCTGGGGATCGAGCGCTCGCTGTTGCCGAACAGCATGGCCGCCGCGGCCTCCAGCGTTTGCGACAGGCCGAAGAACAGGATCAACGACAACATCTCCGGCTCCCGCGAGCGGAACAGGCGCGGGACCAGGGCATAGTACAGCGGCAGGCCCAGCAGGAAGAATGCCGCGAAGCTGAGCACGATCACCGCGGGCGCTGTCAGGCCAAGGCCGCGGAACAGCCAGAACGCGCCGAACGCGCCCAGCATGATGATGTCGCCATGCGCCAGGTTCACGATGCGCATCACACCGAACACCAGGTTCATGCCCACGCCTACCAGGGCGAAGTACAACCCGAACAGCACGCCGGCGGCGAGCGCGTAGGCAAGCATGGCTCAGGGCGCGGGGTAGATCGGCTTGGCCGTCGCGAGGTCCGCCGGCCACACCACGTTGATCACGGCCTCCTTGCTGTCGGCCTGCCCGGGCATGATCTGGGCCAGGGGCGTGATCAGCCCGCTCTGCGAGCCGTCCGGCGCCAGCTCGAACGGGCCGGCCAGCGTCTGCAGAGTGCCGGACAGGGTGAACACCGCACGCCGCAGCTCCAACTGGTCCAGGCTTGCGGCGACGGCGAGCGAGCGCTCGATGACCAGCCCGGCCTGGTAGCCCGCCAGCGCGTTGTAGCCGAACTCCACGCCCGTCAGGCGGCGGCTCTCGACCCAGTGCTCGAACGCTGCCTTGAATTGATCTCGGTTCAGGCCGTAGTTGACCTTGAACTCATAGACTGCCGGGCTGGCCAGCGCGTAGGTGTCCGCGAGCTGGTCGGCGACACCGTTGGTCTGCATCAGGCCATACTCGGTCAGGCCGTACGTCGTGAACAGAAACTTGAATTTGGCGTCGTTGTCCCCGAGCGCGCGCAAGAAGGCGATCTCGTTGGGCGCGTAGCCGAACTCTAGCACGGCATCGGGCTTGGCCGCCGCGATGTTGTTCACCAGCAGCGTGTAGTCCGACGTGTTGACCGGGATGCCGCGGTCGAACACCAGGCTCAAGCCCGGCGTCGCCTGCGCCGCTCTGCGCGCGGCCGTCGCCTGGAATGCCGTGTAGTCGGCAGTTGTATACAGGATCGCGACGGACTTGATGCCCAGTTGCGGCATCTGGCCCACGAACTCCGCCAGCGACCTAGGATAGCGGTCGGTCGCGGCCAAGCCCAGCAGCACGATATAGGGATTGTCGGGGGTGAAGAAGTTGGGGCTGCTGCCCGTCACGTCCCACAGCAGCATCTTGTGGTCCCGCGCGACCGGCACGGCCGCTGCCGTCATCACCGACGTGCTGTCCGACAGCAGGATATCCACCTTGTCGCGGGTAACAAGCTGGTTGGTCAGGTTTCCCGCCAGTTGCGGCGAGCTTTGATCGTCGTACGAGATCAGCCGGACCGGTATCTTACGGTCGAAGCCCTTGACGTAAACGCCGCCGCCCTTGTTCAACCCGTCCGCCCAGTATTCCAGCGCCGCATGAAGCGGCATGGATGCGCTGGCCAGTGGACCCGATCCAGCATACAGCGAGCCGATCTTGATCTCCGCCGGTGCATCCGCCGCCACTGCGGAGCGGGCCAGCAGGGCCACGACCCACACGGCTGCACGCAACCAGGCTCCGATGCTCATCCGATCGCTTCCTCTCAGCGGGCCTATTGCCTTGCCGGCGGCCATTAGAAGGCACGATAGCAGCCGTGGCCGCGCGGCCTAGCGCCGCATCCCTTTTCCGGTAGATTTTCGCCATTATGAAATCAACTGCAGGGTGGGGTGTCCAAGTCCCGCATGATCGCATGCAGCTCAGCAGCGATCACCGGCTCCCGCGCATCGAGCATCGGCACGTCGCCTGCTGCGCCGATGGCGCACCAGCGCCCGCCGATCGGATGCGGAAGCGGCATGGCAATAATGCCAAAGCCGGGCAGCCAGGTATGGCGGGAAAAAGCGTAGCCTTTCCGACGCACGGTTCCGATCTGGGCCTCGATGGTTGCGGCGCTGACGTGCAGCGCCCGGTCCCCTTCCTTGGCGTTGACCCGGCGCCGCAGCCGCTCGACCTCCGCGTCGTCCCGTAGGCTGAGCAGCGCCCAGCCGATACCGCACCGCGTGACCGGCCGTATGGCGCCGGGCCGGAGCTGGTAGGCGACCGGTCCGGGCGGCGGCAGCACGGTGATATACTGGGCGTAAATGTCGCTTTGCACGCCAAGGCCCACCATTGCGCCGGTCGCAGCGGCCAGCCGCTCCAGCGCGCCCATCACGCGACGGTCCTGCCACAGGGCGTCGTTCAGCCGGGTGCCGAGCGTGGTGATGCGCGGCGTCAGCGTGTAGCTCATGGTGTCGCGGTCGTAGTTGAGGTAGCCGAGCACGACGAGGCTCTTGAGGATGCCGCTGGCGCTGGATGGCGGATACCGCAGGTCGGTGGTGATATCCTTCAGCCGGACCGGGCGGTTCCTGGCATCGAGGTAGTCGAGCACCTCGAATGTCCGCCGTATCGTCCGGTTGGCCTGCTCCGACATTGCCGTCCCGCCTGTTCAAGGGTCGCCGAAACCGACCTGGCGGCAGTCCGCGCGCCATGCTCGCGAGTCCTGACTACAGCATGGCGGTGCGCTAACTGGAACGTTGATGACGGTGAAGGGCTGCTGCCGGGCATCGCACTGGATTAGGGTAGGCAGGGCTAGGAAGGGCGCTTTGGCTGCCCTTGCTGAGCATAGGGTTTTAAGCCTGTTCTGGCCCGCGTAATTGAGGTGGTCCCTGTTTTTTAGCTCTCCCGCATTTTGCGTGGAGGCGCACGAGTGGGCTGAACAACACCGGCGCGGCTACGTGCTGGCGTCACCTCCGGCCAGCGGCTGGCGCAGCGGCCGGTGACGACGTGGATCGAGGACCTGTGCTGGATGCGGCGTGGCAGCGCCTCAGCGCCGGCGGCGGCGCCAAGGGTCCGCGGCTGTATGACTGGGCGCACCTGCCCTATACCGGCGCGGCACCGGGTTTCGCCTGTGCGCTCTTGGTCCGACGCAGCATTGCTGATCCCGAGGAGGTCACGTTCTACCTGACCCATGCGCCCCAGGATACCGCCTTGGCCGAGCTGGTGCGCATTGCGGGCACGCGCTGGTCGATCGAGAGCCTGTTCGAGCACGCCAAGGGCGAAGTGGGGCTGGACCACTATGAGGTGCGCTCCTGGGTCGGGTGGCACCGCCACATCACCCTGTCCATATTCGCGCTGGCCTACCTCGCCGCCATCCGCCGCCACGCCGGGCAAAGCGCCGAACAGGGCGCCAGCGGGGGGTGTGGACCCGATACGCCTCATGGCGGACCTGCTGCCGCTCACCGTGCCCGAGGTCAGGCGGCTCATCGCAGCCATTGTGCTGCATCGGCCACCCAGGCCCGATGCCACCCTGCGATGGTCAACCTGGCAACGGCGCCACCAGCAGCGCGCCAAGCGCGCCCATTGGCACAGGCGAACACAGGGGTGCTCCGGTCAAACCCGACTGTAGTACTAGTGCGTCCCTACCCCTGATCCACGCACCACGCTCAATCCCTGTCTCCTTCGGCCAAGTCGTGACATGCTATGTCAATGACGATCGGCATTCTTGAAACGGGGCGACCCCCCGAGGCCCTGCAGGCGCAATGGGGCACCTATTCCGACATGGTTCGCACCATGCTCGGCGGCGACCGTGAGTACCGTATCTACGATGTGCAGGCAGGCGAGTTCCCGGTGCAGCCTACCGAATGCGCCGCCTATGTGATCACAGGATCCGAGGCCGGCGTACACGACGACCTGCCCTGGATCGCCCCTCTCTTGAGCTTCCTACGTAAGGCTCGCGGCAAGTCGAAACTCATCGGCCTCTGCTTCGGTCACCAAGCGATGGCTGAAGCCTTCGGCGGTAAGGTGGCGAAGTCGCCCCGGGGATGGGGCCTGGGTATCCACCGCTACAGCATCGTCGAGCCGCCGCCCGGCATGGTGGAACCATTGGCCTTTGCCATCCCGGCTTTCCATCAAGACCAGGTCGCGACGCTTCCGCCCGGCGCACGGGTGCTCGCAGCCAGCCGGTTTACGCCCTTTGCCTCCATCGGCTACGACGATGACACGGTTTCAGTGCAAGGCCATCCGGAATTTAGTCTCGCCTTTTCCGCCGCCTTGATCGAGGAGCAGCGGGAGTTGTATGGCGCACTCGCCGATCCGGCGCTGCTATCCCTGTTACAACCCGACGATGGCAAGCGGGTGGCTGACTGGTTCCGGCGCTTCATTGATGGCGGCGGTCTGGACACACCTGGCTGAGTCGTCGACGCGGGGCAGGTTGGCGGCCGAAGAACTAGGCAGCTTGTCCAGCACATTAACGGTCTTGTGCACGGTCCGAACGCAATCGACGCGGTTCGTTTCATCGTTGCCGTTCCATCCGCCGGGGTCGGGCGAACCAACCATGCCTGGCGGCATGACGCGCATTTCCCATGACCTGAGCATGATGGGCTCAATCGGGCTTACCTTCCGCAAAGGCCTGCTCAATGCCGACCCGTCCGCACTCTCGGGTGACGGCGCGCTGGACTAACCGTTCCGTGCCGGTTCGCACCCGCGACGGCGCCGAGCGACTGGATCAAGTCTAACGCCGCCTTGAACGGCGTCCGGGCCGCTGCCGGGCCGCAGATCCCCTCTGACAAGTTGCAAACCCATTCGCTGGCATCATCAACTTGTGAGACCGAGGTTGCGATGGCGCGCGATTAGGACGGCGTGCCGGTGGTTACGCCGCAGCGGCGACGCCGGTGATCTCGGCCCAAACTTGAAAGGCTTGGAGCCGGGCGGCTCGATACTGGACGGCTGGAACTTGGTGTCGGCGGAGCAGGAAGAGGTTGCTGATCCCGTCGTGGGCGGAGAGGAGGCGTTGCGCTTGGCCGGCTGACTTGAACCATCAGCCGGACCACCGAGGCGCGGCCAACCCGGTGCCCCGCCGGCACAGGTGGCGCACCATCTGCCGCAAGCCGTAATACGGCCACTCCAGGAACGCCTCGTCGATCAGCGGCATCAGCGCCAGGGTCTGCTCGCCCCGGCTCGCTTCCAGCTGCAGTAAAAGCTTTCAGCTGCAGTAAGATCAGTCACCTACTACTCAAACCGGGAGGGTTGGCTCCACGCAAATTACGGAGGAGCCAGTCCCGGGGCCACCTCAATGTCAGGCAGCGACCGGGTAGTCCACGTAGCCCTCCGGGCCCTGGCTATACCATGTGCGGGCCACATCCTTAGCGAGCGGCACGCTATCAGCGATGCGCCGCGGCAGGTCAGGGTTGGCGATGAACGGGCGGCCGAACGCGATCGCGTCCGCCTTGCCGTCTGCAATGGCCGCGGCGGCGCCTGCTGGGTCGTAGTCGGAGTTCAGGATCATGGGCCCGGTAAAGACGCGGCGCATCGCGGGGGCGATCGGCGGGTGGTCGGACTTTCCGAACGTGCCGCCCTCTCCAGGCTCCCGCATCTCCAGATAGGCGATGCCGGCCTCCTGCAGCACTTCGGCGGCCGCTACGAACAGGCGCACGGGATCGCTATCGTTGCAGCCCTGGATGGCACCGTTTGGCGACAGCCGCACGCCGGTCCGGTTGGCACCCACGGTCTCCGCCACCGCCTGCACGATCTCCCGCAGCAGACGCACGCGGTTTTCTACCGGACCACCATAGGCGTCGGTCCGGTGGTTCGTACCGTCGCGTAGAAATTCGTCGATCAGGTAGCCATTGGCGGCATGGATCTGCACGCCATCGAATCCTGCGTCGAGCGCGTTGCGAGCGGCCCGGCGATAGTCGTCGAGCAGGGCCGGAATCTCGTCCAGCCGCAGCGCCCGCGCTTGGTGATACGGCTTCTTGCCATCGTAGGTATGGGCAGCATCCGGTGCCGTGGTGGCCGACGCGGCGACCGGTGGCTGGCCGCCCAAGAAGTCCGGATGCACCAGCTGCCCCATGTGCCAAAGCTGTGCCGCCATGCGTCCACCGGCCTGGTGGACCGCCGCTGTGACCGGCTGCCAGGTGGCGACCTGCTCCGCGTTCCACAAGCCTGGCGCATACGGCCAGCCTAAGCCCTGCTGACTGATCCCGGTCGCTTCGGAAATGATCAGGCCGGCGCCGGCGCGTTGGGCATAATACTCGGCCATCAGAGGCGTCGGTACATGCTCCCGAGTGGCCCGCCCCCGGGTCAGCGGCGCCATGACGATCCGATTTGGCGCCATGATGGCGCCAAGGCGGATAGGGTCGAACAAACTAAGCATCGAAGTCCTTCCAAAGGCAACTTGGTTGCAACTGTCCAAGTTGCATCCACGCCCGTGCGTTCAAGGCCTCTGATTTCCGATGTCTGTGGAGCAACTCCCAATAGGTCTCACGCGGACCGCTTTGCCTCGATGGCTTGAGTTCGCTTACCGCCGCTTCTCTCTCCAGAGCGGCCAATCAGCTTTCAACTCCTGGCAGACATTAGGCAAGGATAGAGCCGGGATTAGGAGCCGGACCATCATCAATCTAAGTTGGTTGGCGTCCCGCTTAGCTTTCCGGGCTTGAGGAGTATCCAACGATGCAGATGCAGGATCTTAGAGGCAAGGTTGCGGTGATCACCGGCGCCTCCAGCGGCATCGGCGAAGCGGCGGCCCGGCTTCTGGTCGCGGAAGGCGTGCGCGTGGTGCTGGTAGCGCGCCGCGCGGAGCGGATCGATGCGCTGGCTACGAAACTGGGAGGGGCGGCGCAGGCGCTCACCGCCGACGTAGGGGATGCGGCCCAGGTCGCGGCGGTGTTCGAGCAGGTGCGCGCGGTTCGGCGGGCTCGACCTGCTGTTCAACAACGCCGGGCTGGGCGTCAACGCCCGCTTCGAGGAGAGCGATCCGGCCGACTGGAAGCGGATGATCGACGTCA
>CAXTCI010000041.1:0-32134 GCA_964242325.1 uncultured Acetobacteraceae bacterium | reverse complement strand
CAAGACCCCCTCACCCCGGCCCTCTCCCGGAGGGAGAGGGAGAAGCAAGCGGCCCCCTGATGCCTACGGCCTTGTTCCTGTCCCCGCACTTGGATGACGCCGCATTTTCCTGCGGCGGCTTGCTGGCGCAGCTTGGTGATGCCGGCTGGCGCACCGTCATGGCGACTGCATTCACCCGGTCGGTACCAGCCCCCACCGGCTTCGCGCTAGCCTGCCAGACCGATAAGGGCCTAGGGCCCGAAGTTGACTACATGGCGCTGCGCCGCGAGGAGGACCGGGCGGCGGCGGCGATCCTCGGGACGGAGCCACGATGGCTGGACCTGCCCGAAGCACCGCATCGCGGCTACCACTCCGCCCCGGCGCTATTCGGCCCGCTGCTGGACGGGGACGACATCTGGAGGCCGCTGGCAACGCTGCTGGCGGAGTTGGTGGAAACCCTGCGCCCCGACCTGATTGTCACGCCGCAGGGCCTAGGCAGCCACGTGGACCATCGCCAGCTCATCACCGCCGTGCTGGCGCTCACGGACCCGCCCCCGCTTGCGTTCTACCGCGATGCGCCTTACGCGATCCGTAACCCGGATGTACCGCCGGACGTCAGGCTTGGTACCCTTCCATCCTGCGCCGCCGATGTCACTTCTGGGCTGGACCGGCGCGTGGCATCCAGTTGCGCCTATGCCAGCCAGATCGGTTTCCAGTTTGGCGGTCCGGCGGCGCTGGACCGGGCATTGCGTGCGTTCGCTGCGGCGGAGGGTGGCGGAGTCCCTGCCGAAAGGTTCTTGGGTGTGCTACCGGGCTTTGTGGCCCTGCCGGGGCAGGCAGGCCATTAGGCAGCCATATTAGAGGGATCAAACCTGTGCCGCTTCTTCTCCCAACAGGGTCCAGGCCGCACCGGCAATGAAAATGCAATCCCTCCGTGCCTCCATACGCCTCGATGACGCCATGTCGGGGCTGCTGTCCGACGGCAGGCTGCACCATGCCAGCCCGTCCTGGCCGCGCCGGGTGGCGTTCCTGGCGCCGGTGCTAGGATCGGTGGTGTTGGGAACCCTGCTGGCCGTCCAATTGACGGCGGGCTTGGCCGATCCGCTGCGCTGGCCGCTGCTGGCTCTGCTGGTGGTGAACCTGCTCTACATGGCGCTGACCGGCTGGCCGGCGGTGCTCGGTTTTCTGGTGCGCCGTTCCGGCCGTGCCTTGCAGGCGTCGGCGCAGCCCACCGGGCTGACCCGTACGGCGCTGCTGATGCCGATCCACCATGAGGACCCACGGGCGGTGTTCGCCGCCATCGAGGCAATGCACGCCGCCGTGTCCGGCGCAGCCCTGCGCGGGATAGACATGTTCGTGCTGTCCGACACCCGCGACCCCGCCGTCGCGGCCCAGGAGCAGGCGGCGCTCGAAGCCGTGCAGGCCCGGATCAGCAAGCGGGGCGGCCCGGCGCTGCACTACCGCCGCCGCGCCACCAACGAGGGCCGCAAGGTCGGCAACCTCCTGGAATTCTGCGGGCGCTGGGGCGAGCGCTACGACTACATGATCGTGCTGGACGCCGACAGCGTCATGGGCGCCGGCGCGATCGGAGCCCTGATCGGCCTGATGGACGCCAACCCCCGCGCCGGCATCATCCAGACCGTGCCCTATGCCGTCGGGCGCGAAACCCTGTTTGCCCGGATGCAGCAGTTCGGCGCACGGCTTTACACCCCCACCCTGGTGGAGGGCCTAACGTTCTGGCAGGGCCGCGACGGCAATTACTGGGGTCACAACGCCATCATACGCATCGCTCCCTTCGTCCAGCACTGCGCGCTGCCTGTGCTGCCGGGGCAGGAGCCGTTCGGCGGCGAAATCCTCTGCCACGACGTGGTGGAGGCCGGGCTGATGCGCCGCGCCGGCTGGGACGTCTGGGTGCTGCCGCAGGTGATGGAAAGCTTCGAGGCGCTGCCGGCCAACCTCGTGGATTATGCCAGCCGGGAGCGGCGCTGGTGCCAAGGCAACCTGCAGCATACCGGCCTGTTGCGCCATCCCGGCCTGCGCCCGGTCGGGCGGTTCCACCTGGCCTACGGCGTGCTGCATTATATCTCCGCTCCGCTGGCGGTGCTGTTCCTGCTGCTGGCGACGCTGGATGCGGCCATCGGCGGCGGCTTCGTCCAGGCCGTGCTGCTTGGCAGCGGCCCGGCCCATGCCGGCCTGGCGGCCCTGGTGCTGTTCCTGCTGTATGCCGGCAAGCTGCTGTGCCTGGGCGAAGTGCTGGCGGATGAACAGGAGGCCCGGAGCTACGGCGGCCGCCTGCGGCTGCTGGCCGGTGCGGCGCTGGAGCAGGTGGGTGCACTGGTGGTCTCCGCCGTGCTGATCCTGTTCTACACCCGGTATGTCGCCAGCCTGCTGCTGGGCCAAACCGTCTGCTGGACGGCGCAGCCGCGCGATGACCGCGGCGTGTCCTGGGCGGAGGGCTGGCTGCGCTTCCGCGGCGTGACGCTGGCGGGGCTGGGCTGGCTCGCCGCACTGGCGGCAATGGCCCGCTCGGCGGACGGCCTGGCGCTGCTGGCCTGGTGCGCGCCGCTGGTGTTCGGCCTGCTGGCCGCGGTGCCTGCCAGCATCCTGTCCAGCCGTACCACGCTGGGTCGCCTAGCCCGGCGCTGGGGCCTGTTCCTGACGCCGGAAGAGGCGCAGCCCGCCGCGGTGCTGCGCGCCTACAACCGGGCAATGGCCGGCTCGCAGCCAGCCGTCGCCCGGACGCGCCCGGTGCTGGGGCCACTGCAACTCGCGCCGACCACGGCGGATGGGGACTAGCAATGCCGATGCCGCGTCGCCTACTGCTTGTCACCATGCTGACCTCCGCCGCCGGAGGTGTGCGGGCAGAGGAGCCATCCGCATCGGACGGGGCAGCGATCCGCAGCGTGATCGGCCGGCAGATCGAGGCGTTCGGGCGCGACGATGCACCCGGCGCCTTCGCCTTCGCGTCGCCGGGCATCCAGGGGATGTTCGGCACGCCCGAGCGGTTCCTCGACATGGTGCGGCGAACCTACCCGCCGGTTTACCGCCCGCGTAGCGTCGAATATGGCGAGCTGTCCCAAGAGAACAGCCGCATCGTGCAGCGCGTGGAGCTGACTGGGCAGGACGGGCAGCCCCAGCTTGCGCTATACGAGATGGAGCGCGTCGGCGACGCCTGGCGCATCGCTGGCTGCACCCTGGTGCGAAGCCAGCGCGTCGGGACCTGACGTCTCCAAGGAGCAACTGCCATGATCCGTTTTGCCTTCGCCCCCATCTTGGCAGCCCTGCTGTTCGGCCCCGTGCTTGTCCAGGCCCGCACCTTGGAGGTCGGGGAAGGCCAGGAGTTCAAGCTGCCGTCCGACGCCATAAAGGTGGCCCGCACCGGGGACACCGTCCAGCTTCAGCCCGGTGAGTACTTCGACTGTGCCACCGTGCCCCAGGCCAAGCTGACCATCGAGGGCGTGGGCGATGCGTCCAAGGTGCTGATCACCGACAAGACCTGCGGCGGCAAGGCGTTGCTGATCACGACCGGCGCGGACATCACCGTGCGCAACCTGACGCTGACCCGTGCCCGCGTGCCGGACGGCAACGGCGCCGGCATACGAGGCGAGGGCGCCAATCTGCTGGTGGATGGCGTGCGCTTCATCAACAACCAGAACGGCATCCTATCAGGGACCGAGGGTGCGACGATCATCGTCCGCAACAGCTACTTCGAGCGCAATGGCACCTGCCAGAGAGCCTGCGCCCACGGTATCTACATCGGCCACGCCAAGCTGCTGCGGGTGGAGAACAGCAAGTTCTTCGACACCCGCGAAGGCCATCACATCAAGTCCCGCGCGGAACGGACCGAAGTGATCGGCTGCACCCTTGATGACGGGGAGGACGGCACCGCCAGCTACATGATCGAGGCGCCCAACGGCGGATCGCTGATCGTGCGGGACAGCACGCTGACCAAGGGGCCGCAGGCCGGCAACCACACCGGCGCCATCGTGATCGGGACGGAGGGCGTAACCCAGCCGACGCGTGAGATCACCATCACCAACAACACCTTCCGCAATGCCGGCGACTACTCGACGTCGTTCGTGTGGAACCTGACGGCGACGGACGCCATGCTGACCGGCAACCGCATCAGCGGCCAGGCGCAGCCGCTGCAAGGCGATGGGAAGGTCACGCGTTAAGGGCTGCCAGTGACAAAAGGACTGCCCTGCGTCTTCCCCCTCTCCCTCCGGGAGAGGGTCGGGGTGAGGGGGCGGGCCAGCGCTCCTTTTTCCGAGTGCAGGGTGCGTGCTTCCGGAACGGTTAACCTTCGTCCGGCAGGCAAGACCCCCTCACCCCAACCCTCTCCCGGAGGGAAAGGGAGCAGCATCGTGCTCATGGCCCTGCTCCTGGCCTCCCCCGCTGCCGCCAAGGACCTGCTGGTCGGTCCCGGGCAGCCTTATGACCGGCCATCGGCCGCCATACGGGCTGCCCAGCCCGGCGACCAGGTGCTGATCGAGCCGGGCGAGTATTACGATTGCGCCAGTTGGACCACGCCGGGCCTCACGGTTGCCGGACACGGGCCCGGCGCGGTGATGACGGACCTGACGTGCCAGGGCAAGGCGATCCTGGTGATCGGCGGGGAGCACACGACCCTACGCAACCTAACCCTGGCCCGCGCCCGCGCGCCGGACGGCAACGGCGCCGGTGTGCGGCTGGAAGCGCCGGGGCTGATCTTGGACCGCGTCACCTTCCGCGACGACCAGGTCGGCCTGCTGTCCGGCTCGGCAGGCGGCGCGATCCTGGCGACGGAGTGCCGGTTCGAGGGTGGAGGCGTCGGCGGAGAACACCCCCTGGCCACGCTCCTCGTCGGCCCATCGGACCAGCTTCTGGTGCGAGGGTCGGTGTTCGCGGATTTGAAGGGCAGCGCAGTCTTGTCCGGCGCGGCGGACACGACGCTGGTCAACAACGGCCTCTCCGGCATCGGCGCCTTGCCGGCGGTATCGGCCGAGGGGCGGCTGACGCTGGTCGGCAACAGGTTCGAGATTGGCGCCGGGGCCACGGGTCAGCCGGGCGCCGTGCTCGCCAACGGCCCTGCTGGCCCGACCCTGCGCGGCAACCGCCTGCTGGCGGCACGCTCTATGGCCCTGCTGCTGGACTGGTCCGGCGGCAGTCCTGTGCTGGACGGCAACCAGGTCGGCCCTAGGGACACCGAGGTTTCCACGTCCGGCTCCTGGCGCCACAAGGCGTCCGGCGCGGCGCATGGGATAAAGGACGGCCTGCGCGGCCTAGCCGGCCAGGCCAAGCGCCTGATGCTGGGCCAATGAAGGCGGCGCTTCTGCTGCTGGCCGCCGCCTTGGCGGCATCCCCGGCGGGGGCGGCGGACCCGCGCTGGGACGACTACCAGCTCATCATGTGGCAGGGCCAGCCCGCCACGGCGCTGCCGGGCCTGCAGCGCCTGGGCTTCACCGGCATCAAGATCATCGGCAACAGCGGCCGGATTGATCCCAAGGAACTGGCAGAGGTCCGCGCCTCCGGCCTGCCCTATTACCTGGAGAACATCGCCACCGACCTCTACGCCTCCTATCACCGTTACACCGCGGGCCAGCCCGTCACCTGGCGTTTCGACCGCGACCGTGCCCGCCGGCATGCGGACCCGGCGGATACCAGCGTATTCGTGCGGGAGCCCGGCCTGTCCGACCCACAGTCGGTCGCCACCGTGCAGGCGCGGCTGGAAACCCTGGTGCGGGAAAGCGCCGCCGACCATCCGCTGTTCTATAACCTCGGGGACGAGTCCGGGATCGCCGACTTGGCCGCACCCTGGGACTATGATCTCGCCCCGTCCTCCCTCGCCGCCTTCCGGGCGTGGCTACGCCGCGGTTACGGCACGCTCGACGCCCTGAACGCGCAGTGGGGGACGGCCTACAAGGAATGGGATACCGTGCAGCCAGAGCTGACAGACGCCGTCATGCGCCGGACCGACGGCAATTTTTCGGCATGGTCGGACTTCAAGGCGTTCATGGATGTGGCCTTCGCCGATGCGGTGCGCGCCGGCACGGATGCAGTCCACCGGGCCGATCCTGCCGGGCTGGCGGCGCTGGAAGGCGCGCAGGTGCCGGGCTGGGGCGGCTACGACTACGGGCGCCTGGCCCCTGCCGTGGACGTGATGGAAATCTACGACACCGGCAACGCCCTGGAACTGGCGCACGCCTTCAACCCGGCACTGCTTCCGCTCGGCACGGCGTTCTCCACCGGGCCGCGCGAGGTTTACCGGGCCTGGCGCGAGCTGCTGCGCGGCAGCCGCGGCATGGTGGTCTGGGACGGGGACGGGGATGTCGTGACGCCGGACGGCGCCCCCGGGCCGCGTGGACGTTTCCTGCAAGGGCTGACCAGCGCGCTGCGCGGGGTGGCGCCGGCGCTGCTAACGGCAACGCCGCGGCCGTCCCCGGTCGCAGTGCTATATTCCCAGGAGAGCTTCCGCCTGGGCTGGCTGCTGGACCAGCAGCCGAAAGGCTCTGCCTGGTCCAACCGGGACTCGGAGCGGGAGAACGACGACAATCCCTGGCGCGCAGCCCGGCGGCAGGCGGCGGCGAACCTGACCGGGCTAGGCCTGCAGCCGCGCTGGCTGACGGCGGAAACGCTGGCAGGCGGGGCGTTGCGCGACGCCGAGCTGCGCGTGCTGATGCTGCCCCATGCCATCGCGCTAGGGGAGGCCGAGCTTGCGGAAATCCGCGCCTTCGCCGCCCGCGGCGGCACGGTGCTGGCGGACACCGAGCCCGGCGTGTTCGACGGCCACGGCAGGCGCCGGGCCGAGCTGCCACTGGCCGGGGTGGCCAGCATGCCGCAGGTGGTGCGCCCGGACGGGGAGGACACCGGTCCGGCCGGGCTGCTGCAAATCCTGCAGAGAGCTGGCGTGACGCCGCCATTCGCGGTGCTCGGCCCCGATGGCGCCCCGGCGGGCGGAGTGGATGTTCAGGTCTGGGACAATGGCGAGGTTACGATCCTGGCGTTGCAAGCCGCCCGGCCCTGGGGAGCGCCACCCCGCGTCACGGTGCGGCTGCCAGCGCCGGCCCTGGTGCGCAACATGCGGCGCGGCGGGAACGTGGTGCGCGCAAACACCCTGGACGTGACGCTGAATGGAATCGAGCCAGTCGTGTTCGTGCTGTCCCAGGCGCCGCTGCCCGGTCCGGTGCTAACCCGCGACGGCGCCAACGTCCGCGCCACCCTGGACGGCCCATCCCCCGCGGCAGTGCACGCGATGCGGCTGGAGTGGCTGGATGCTGGCGGTGCCGTCCTGCGATCCGCGGTGCTTCGGGTCGGCCCGGAAGGGGCCGCGACCGCTGCGTTGCCCGGCGCCGCATCGGTGCGGGCGGTTGACCCCCTATCCGGCGGGACCGCGACCTTGCCGTTGCCCTGAGGCAGACCGCGGTCGGGGCCGGCCGCGGCGGTGCCGGACCAAAAACTGCAACCATTTGCCTGTAAACGAGAGGCGGGAAGCGGCCTGCGTCCAGCCTTGTGCGCGCTCCGCTCCAGCTTCGTGCAACCCGGACCGGCCCTCCCGGGTTATGGCCGCTGCACACAGCACATAGGGAATCGCATGAGCGACAAGACCCACTCCGAGGCCACCAAGAAGATGTGGTCCATGATGAAGGACATTGGCTTTGCCATGATGACGACCGAAGACGGGGATAATCTCCGCGCCCGGCCGATGGTCGCGGCTCAGAAGGAGTTCGACGGCAGCCTGTGGTTCTACACCCGTGCCAGCAGCCACAAAGTGGATGAGGTGCAAGGTGACCAGCGCGTTGGCATCACCTACGCCGACCCGTCCAAGCAGGACTACGTCAGCCTGTCCGGCAAGGCGCGCCTGGTGCGCGACAAGGCCGCAATCACCGAGCACTGGCAGGAAGCCATGCGGACCTGGTTCCCAAAGGGAACCGATGACCCGGACATCGCCATGCTGCGCGTGGACGTGACAGCCGCCGAGTACTGGGACGCCCCTAACAGCACGATGGTCCATGCTTACGGCTATGTGAAGGCCGTAGTGACCGGCGAGCCGCCGCATCCCGGCGGAAACGAGAAACTGAGCTTTGCCTGACGACCAGGCGCCTGCGGCAACGCAGGCGCCACGGGCGGGAAAGCAGCCGTTCGACATAGACGAGGTCTTCGTCAGGTTGCGTGCGGCCTGTGTCACTCTGCCGAAAGCAGCGATGTTCGACCTGCGGGACCGTGGCTACGGCTCTCCATTCGAGCAGCTCGTAAGCAGTCTGATTTCCGCCCGGACGATGGAGGAGGCGACTATGCGCGTCTCCCTGCGCCTGTTCGCAACGGCGCGCACGCCTGAGGCCGTGGTAGCGCTGTCCTATGACAAGTTGCTGCAACTGCTTCAGGGCGCAACCTTCCCGGAACCAAAGGCGCGCGACATCCTGACGCTGTCCCGTGCCATCCTCGACCATCACGGTGGCCAGGTGCCGGACACCATGGAGGGGCTGACGGCGTTCCGCGGCGTCGGCCCAAAAATCGCAGCATTGACCCTGGCAGTTGGATTTGGACAGCCGGCGATCCCAGTAGACATTCACGTCCATCGCGTCGCCAACCGCTGGGGCTACGTCGCGACTTCGACGCCCGACCGGACGCTGGCGGCGTTGCAAGCCAAGCTACCCAGGCAATACTGGATCGAGATCAACGAGCGGCTAGTGCCCTTCGGCAAATACATCTGCACCGGCCCCGCCCCCAAGTGCCCAAAATGCCCGCTGCTATCCATGTGCCGCCAAATCGGGGTCGCTACCCCTTCTCCCTCTCCCTCCGGGAGAGGGCCGGGGTGAGGGAAACCAAGCAGCGCCAAGCCATAGTAAAAACGGGCAACAACCGAAACTCAGAGTCGTTCCGGCTTCCACCACGCATCCTCCATCACCTCCTATCACCCCACAAAAAGCCGAACGTTCACCGCCCCGCAATCCCGCCATATCCGATTTAAAGGCCAACGTGATACGCCCGAGCGAGCCTACCTGCCATGACCGCACACGCAGTATCGTACCCCATCCCGACTGACACCCCAGCAACCGCCGACTTGCGCGCGGCGGCGCACGCGGTCGACACCGCCGCCCGTATCGCCCTACTGCTGCTCGCGGCCGAATTGGCACTGGACACACTGCCGGAAGATGCCTGGCGCAATCAGGCGGCGGATGCATTGGTCTTGGCCGGCTGCGTGCCGGCAGGAGAGCCGGTTGACGTAGACAGGATCTACGACGCGATGCACAGCGAGTATGACGAAGGTGCGGTGGTTTACGCACAACTCGTGCCTGATGGCCCTCAAGCCGCGGCATGGGAAGCGATTGGGGCAACGCTGGGCTACGCCGCCTGGCATGAGTGCCAGCGCCGGGGTGAACATCCCAACTCGCTGATTGAGGGCTATTCCAGCCCTGACGCCCTCGACTTCACCATTGACTCCTTCATTGGCGTGCCTGGTCTTGACTGGGCGACGCTTGCCGGCGCCACGGCCTGGATACGGGAGCACGCCTCCAAGGCCAACGAAGGCTGGGGCCAGCCGTTGCGGGCCGAAGATCTTCGTAGCGTGGCGGCCGGACCGGCAAAGGCGGGATGACGGTCAGCGACAGCCTTCCGCCGGGCGACCGCTCGAACCTACAGGGTCCCTCATGAAGAAGCTCATCAACGACCCCGCCTGCGTCGTCCCCGACATGCTGGAGGGCCTGGTCGCCATTACCCCCGGCCTGCAACTGTTGGAGGGCGAGACCGTCGTCATCCGCCCCCATGACCCGGCGCAGGTCGCGCTGATCTCCGGCGGCGGCGCCGGGCACGAGCCGGCCCATGCCGGATATGTCGGCCACGGAATGCTGGCGGCGGCGGTGGCGGGTGACGTGTTCACGTCGCCCAGCGTGGACTCCGTGCTGGCCGCCCTGCGCGCCGTTACCGGCCCGGCAGGCGCGCTGCTGATCGTCAAGAACTACACCGGCGACCGCCTGAACTTCGGCCTCGCGGCGGAGCTGGCGCGGGACGAGGGGCTGCAGGTCGAGATGGTCCTGGTGGACGACGACGTAGCCGTGACTGATGCGGGCGCCGGGCGGCGAGGCCTGGCCGGAACGGTGCTGGTCCACAAGGTCGCGGGCGCCGCTGCCGCTTCCGGCGCGCCGCTCGCGGCGGTGCGGGATGCCGCGCGGGACGCAGTTGCCGCGTTGGGCACGATGGGCGTGGCCCTGGGCGCCTGCACGGTGCCGGCGGCTGGTGCGCCGGGCTTCAGCCTGGCCGACACGGAGATCGAACTGGGCCTGGGCATCCACGGCGAGGCCGGTGTGCGCCGGGCACTCATCGCGCCATCGCGGGAGCTGGTGGCGGCGCTGCTGGATGCTGTGATCGCCGACCGCGGCCTGCGGCCCGGTGCCCGAGTGGCGCTGCTGGTCAACAACCTCGGCGGCACGCCCACAATGGAGATGGCCATCGTGGCGCGGGACGCCGTGGCCCACCTGGACGCTGCCGGGCTGACCGTGGAGCGCGCCTGGGCAGGATCGTTCCTGACGGCGCTGGAGATGCCGGGCTGCTCGCTGTCCCTGATGGTGCTGGACGACGTCCGCCTGGCCGCGTTGGATGCCCCGACCGACGCACCGGCCTGGCCCGGTCCGACCGGACGCGCCGACCTGCGCCGGCCGCGCGTGCCCGTCCGCACCGGCCCGGCGCCTCCTCCCGTTGCCGGGCGCAATCCGAAGGTGGACGCCGCGGTCCGCGCCGTCGCCGCGGCGCTGCGCAAGGCCGAGCCTGAGCTGACCCGGCTGGACCAGGCTGTCGGTGACGGCGACCTCGGCATCAGCATGGCGCGCGGCGCCGCGGCGATGGAGCGCGACCTGCCGACCTACCCGACCACCGACCCGGCGGCGACGGCGCGTGCCCTGTCTGCTACCCTGCGCCGCGCCTTGGGAGGATCGTCCGGGCCGTTCTATGCGGTCATGCTGCTGCGCGCCGCGGATGCGCTGCGGTCCGGCGCTGGCTGGGGGGCGGCGTTGCAGGCCGGCGCGGAGGGGATCGCGGCGCTTGGCGGCGCAGCCGAAGGGGACTGCACGATGCTGGATGCGCTCCTGCCAGCGGCGCGGGCGCTGTCGTCCGATGGTCTGACGGCGGCAGTGCAGGCAGCGGTGGACGGCACGGCAGCGACAGGGGCCATGCTGGCCCGCCGAGGCCGCGCGTCCTACCTGGGCGACCGCGTAGCCGGGCACGTGGACCCCGGCGCGCACGCAGTCACCATATGGCTCGCAGCCATCCAAGGCGCGTTGCAGGCGTAACGACCACTTCCTTCTCCCTCTCCCTCCGGGAGAGGACCGAGGTGAGGGGGCCTCGCTGCGGAGCGGGGTGCTGCCATCGAAACCGGCACAGAACCCTGCTTCGGCAGGGACGTCGCTCAAAAGACCCCCTCACCCCAACCCTTTCCCGGAGGGGGAGGGAGAAGGAAGCCTTATGCCCCGGTCAGATGGCGCCGGGCGGACAACTCCTCCAGGTCCAGCTCTTGCTCCAGCGCGTGCAGCACTTGGTCATGGATCTGGCTTTCGCGGTGCAGGCGCAGCAGTTCCGCCCGGCCGGCAGCGAGGGCCGCCAGCACGACCTCGAAGTGCTCGGTGCGGTCCACGTCCAGGCCGCCGGCGGCCTCGCTGAACCGGGCGGTGGCGCGGGCGCGGTAGGCATACTGCTCCAACAGGCGCGGATGCCGTGCCGTGCCATCCGGCAAGAGGGCGCGGGCCTGCACGGCGGCAAGCTGGACGGCGGACATGCGGGCGCGCGCCGCGGCCTCCGTCAGCGTTTTCCCGCCGTGCAGCACGAAGCGGTCCAGCCGCAGCAACCGGATCAGCGGGCCGAGCGTCGCCCCCTGCACCAACACCGTCAGCAGGATGACGGCGAAGGTGGTAACCAGGATGAAGTCGCGCCCGGGAAACCCATCGGGCAGGCCGAGCGCCACGGCCAGGCTGACCACCCCGCGCATTCCAGCCCAGCTCATCACCACCGGTACGGAGAATGGGGGTATCGGGTCCCGTCGCCGCAGGCCCGGCAGCAGCAGCCGCGGCAAGTAGGTGGCCGGGATGATCCAGGCAAAGCGGGACACCACGACCGCCAGGAGGACGGCAGCGCCGGGCAGCACTACGGCGCTAACCCCGCCGGGCACCTGGCCCAGCCGTTCCAGCACGCCGCGCAGCGACAGGCCAATCAGGATGAAGACCAGCGCCTCCAGCACATAGACCACGACCCCCCAGACAGCGGTCAGCTCTGTCCGCAACTGGGCGCTCAGCAGCGCATGCTGCCGCCATCCAACAAACAAACCGAAGGCGACAGCGGACAGCACGCCCGACACTCCCAGCGCCTCGGCCCCGATGTAGCTGGCCCAGGACATCAACAGGGTGAACAGCATCGCCAGATGCGGGTCGCGCAGCCGGGCCAAGGCGAGGACGCCCACAACGCCGAACCCCAGCCCGGTCAGCACGCCGCCGACAGCCAGCACGGCGAAGGTGCCTGTGGCATCAACCAGGCTGAACGTGCCCGTGACCGCGGCGGCGACCGCCATGCGGAACAGCACGATTCCCGTGGCGTCGTTGACCAGGCTCTCGCCTTCCAGCAGCACGACGATGCGGCGCGGCAGGCGCAGCCCGGCCAGCACCGCCTTGGCCGCCACGGCGTCCGGCGGCGACACGATGGCGCCGAGCGCGAAGCACGCCGCCCAGGGCAGGCCCGGCACCACCAGGTGCGCGACGGCGCCGACCACCAGCGTCGTGAACACCACGGCCCCCACCGCAAGCTGCAGGATGATGCGCAGGTTGGCGCGGAAGTCCCGCCAGGCCGTGAAGTGGGCGCTAGACGTCAGCAGCGGCGGCAGGAACAATACGAGGACCAGATCGGGGTCCAGCCTGAGGTCCGGCGTGCCGGGCACCAGCGCCAGCGCCCCGCCACCCAGCACAAAGGCCGCTGCCGGCGGCAGATGCAGCCGCCGGGCAAGCAGCTCCAGCACGACGATGGCTGCGAGCAGCAGCAGCAGCAGCTCGAACAGCGCAACGGGCGTCACTTCCCCCTCTCCCTCCGGGAGAGGGTTGGGGTGAGGGGGGCTTGGCTGCGGAGCGGCAACCTGCCGGTGCCGCCAGCGCAAAGCCTTCTCGCGCCAACGACCGTGCTTGCTTGCCCCCTCACCCTAACCCTCTCCCGGAGAGGGAGCAGGAAGCGCCGCGTCCCATCTTGATCCCTTGCTGCATCATCCTGCCGCCATAGCACCCCGGGGCGTCGGCGTCAGGGGCTCGCACTTGGGATTGGCGGCGCCTGGTGTAGGGTCCCGCCATGGATGTGGACGAAAAACTGCTGGCGGTTGACCTTGGGCGGAGCCGCTGCCGGGCGGCGTTGTGGGCCGGCGGCATCCGCACCGATTCGGCGGGTGCCGGCGCTCTCGGCCTGGCGTCGCCAGGCGGTGTGGATGCGGCCCTGGCGGCGGTCCTCGCCGTAGTGCGGCCTTTGATCGGACGGGACGGCGTGGCGGCAGTATCGGTCGGGGCAGCGGGCGCGTTGACGGCGCCGGCTACGGCGGCGGCGCTGGCGGCGCGTCTATGCACGGCGTTGCCGGCGACCCAGGCAGTGGTGGGCAGCGACGCCGTAATGGCCCATGCCGGAGCATTAGGCGGCAGGCCAGGCGTCGTAATGTCGGTCGGCACCGGCGCCGTAGCGCTGGCGTGCGGGGCGAACGGAGCGCTGCGCCGGGTTGACGGTGCCGGGCCGTGGCTGGGCGACGAGGGCGGGGGTGGGTGGCTCGGGCTGCGCGGCCTGCGGGCCGCCCTGCGCGCATCAGAGGGACGCGGGCCGCCCACTGCGCTTCAAGCCGCGGCAATCGCCCGCTTCGGGCCGCTGACTGCCTTGCCAGCCCAACTGGAGGGCGGCGGCGACCCGCAGCGCCTGGCGGCAGCCTTCGCCCCCGATGTGGCTGCGGCGGCGAATGCGGGGGACTCCGTCGCGTCCGCGCTGCTGCACCGGGCCGTCGAGGCGCTGGCCTGTACCCTGCGTGCCGCTGCTGCCGGGCTGCCAAGGCCGGCGCCGGCTGCAGTGGTGGGCGGCTTGTCCCAGGTGTTCGAGCCGGCGCTGCGCAAGGCCTTGGCAGCGGACGGACTGGCCTTCGCCGACGCGACCGGCGACGCCCTGGATGGCGCGCGGTTGCTGCTGCGTCCCGGGTCCCTGTGGGAGTCCGGGCTGGCGCGGGCAGCATCGGGGCCGCCGACCACCAGCCTCGACACCCTGGCGACAGAGGCCGCCCGCCCCGGCCTGGACGACCTGGACCGCCGCAGCCCCGGCGAGGTCGTGCACGTGCTGCTGGCCGCCGAGCGTGATGCGGTCGCCGCAATGGCCCGTGCCGCCCCCGCCCTGGCCGCGGCAGCGGATGCGATCTCCGCGCGCATGATGGCCGGCGGGCGGCTGTTCACCCTCGGCGCCGGCACGCCGGGCCGGCTCGCGATACTGGACGCGACGGAGCTGCTGCCGACCTACAATGCCCCGCCCGGCCTGGTGATCCCGCTGCTGGCCGGCGGCATGGATGCGCTGGTGCGGTCTGCCGAGGGCGCCGAAGACGACCCCGACGCCGCCGCTGCCGCCCTGGACGCGCACGGGCTAGGGCCGGGCGACGCCGTGGTCGGCATCGCCGCATCCGGACGCACGCCCTATGTAGTCGGCGGCCTGCGCCATGCCCGGGCGCGCGGGGCACTGGCCATCGCGGTCATCAACAACCCCGGCAGCCCCGCGGCCGAGGCGGCGGACCTGGCGGTGGAGATCCTGACGGGCCCGGAGGTCGTCGCCGGCAGCACGCGCATGCTGGCGGGCACATCACAGAAGGTGGCGCTGAACGCCCTCAGCACCGCGGCGATGATCGCCCTGGGCCGGACCTATGGCCCCTGGATGGTGGACGTGCGCGCGACCAATGCCAAGCTGCGGCGCCGGGCGCTACGCATGGTGTGCACGATCACCGGCGCCGGAGAAGACGCGGCAGCGGCGGCCCTGGCGGCGGCGGACGGCGAGGTGAAACCCGCAATCGTGGCCCTGCTGTCCCACGTGGACGCGGCGGAGGCGGTGCGGCGCCTGGCCCGCTCGGGTGGGCGGGTGCGGGAGGCGCTGGCATGACGCCGGTTTGGGCGGCCGGGCTGATGACCGGCACCGTGCTGGACGGCAACGTGGACATCGCGCTGATCCGCACCAATGGGGAGACTGTGCAGGAGTTCGGCCCCTGGACCCTGGCGCCCTATCCCGCCGACATCCGCCCCCTGCTGCAACAGGCCCTGGACGCGGCCCGCGCCTGGGCCTTCGAGGGACCGGAGCCCGCCGTGTTCGCAGCGGCCGAGGCGGCGTTGACCCGGGCGCAGGCCGCCGCCGTGCAGGCGTTCCTCGCCGGCGCCGGCGTGATCCCGGCGGTGGTCGGCTTCCACGGCCAAACCGTGCTGCACCGCGCGCCGGAACCGGGCCGCATCGGCGCCACCCGGCAGTTGGGCGACGGCGCGCTGATGGCGTCGCTGCTGGGCATCCCCGTCGTGCACGACTTCCGCGGTGCCGACGTCCGAGCAGGCGGGCAGGGGGCGCCGCTGTCGGCATGCTACCACGCGGCGCTGCTGCGCGGGGCGCCCCCGGATACGGCGGCGCTGAACCTGGGCGGGGTGGGCAACCTGACCTGGGCCGGACCGGACGGCGCCCTGGTCGCCTTCGACACCGGCCCGGCCAATGCGCCGCTGAACGACTGGGTGGAGCGCCACACCGGTGCCGGCATGGACCGCGACGGCGCCCTGGCCCGCGCCGGCCAGGTGGACGAAGCGCGGCTGGAGCGGCTGTTGCAGCACCCCTATCTCGCCGCGCCGCCGCCGAAGTCGCTGGACCGATTCAGCTTTACGGCTGCCATGGCGGACGGGCTGCGGCTGGAGGACGGCGCTGCAACGCTGGCCGCCTTCACCGCCGCCGCAGTCGGGCGCGGGCTGGACCTGCTGCCGCAACGTCCCGCGCGCCTCGCCGTGTGCGGCGGCGGCCGGCGCAACCCGGCGATCATGGACGCGCTGCGGCTGCGTGCCGGGGTAGAGGTGCTCTCCGCCGAGGACCTGGGCTGGCGCGGCGACGCCATCGAGGCGGAGTGCTTCGCGTATCTCGCGGTTCGCCGGCTGCGCGGCCTGCCCATCAGCTTTCCCGGCACGACCGGCGTTCCGGCCCCGATGGTGGGCGGGATGGTCAATGGGGTTTGAAGCACCGGCATGGAGGGAGCAGAATTTGCCTCGCTCGCCACACCCGCGAACTTTGAACGCATGGCCATGCACACCCTCTACTATTCGCCTCAAAGCTGCTCACTCGCCCCGCACATAGTGCTGGAGGAAATCGGTGCGCCTTATGCCATTGAACTTGTCACGGCAACGGACGGCCTGATGACCGGCACTCCGGCTTGGCGGGCCGTGAACCCCAAGGCTCGTGTTCCTGCCCTGTCCGGCGTGCCTGGCACTGCCGGCGGATCAGAGGGCGTGCTCACCGAGGCGCACGCGATCCTGGTCTATCTCGCCCGCACCAACCCAGCTGTGGGGCTACTACCCCAGGGTCATGCTGGCGAAGCACGCGCGGTAGAGTGGATGAACTGGCTGGCCAGCAACGTCCACGCCATGAGCTTTGGCCAGATATGGCGTCCGGAGCGCTTCGTCGCCGACCCAGCCTTGTTTCCCGCCGTGCAGGCGCGCGGAATGGAAACCTTGCAGGAGCAATATGCCTACATCGAGCGGCTGCTGGGCGACGGACGGGACTGGGCGGTGCCGGGCGGCTACAGCGTGGTGGACACCTACCTCCTCGTGTTCTACCGGTGGGGCGGGCGGATCGGCCTGGACATGAAGGCAGCTTGCCCGGAATGGGCTGCGCTCAGCCGCCGCACGGTTGCACGCCCTGCCGTGCGGCGCGTGCTGGACCGGTTGGGCCTCGCTCCCGTTTGACGGGCCGCCTACGGTCCGCTCAGGTAGCCCAGAACCCGGCCGGACCGCCCCGGCGCCGCAGCTTCGCGGAAGATGCGGAGCTGGCCGCCGTCGGGAAAGCTGACGACCTCTGCGCCGCCAGCGCCGGGCGAGACCGGCACCGGAGCGCCGGACCAGACGGCAGCAATCAGCCGGGCATACTGCGCCCCGCGCTCCGGCGTGAAAGAATGATAGGCCGCCGCCGCCGCCGGCCAGTCGGCGGTGCGGGTACGCAAGCTGTTCAGGAAACGCGCGGCGTAGGCGGCGTTGATCCGTGGGTCGAACGCGTCCTCCAACGTGCGGAACGCCTGGGGGTGGTGCATCAGGTTCACCTGCATGCAGCCGACATCCACCGAATGCACGCCTCGCGCCTGCAATGCCTGGACGGCGGTGATTGCGGCGGCCTTCGAAGGAAAGTAGGTGCCAACCCCCTCCGCGTTGATCGTCCAAGGCCAGGGGAGCCGGGCGCCGGTGCGAGGATCAGTGCGCCCGCTTTCCACCACTCCAATGGCAGCCAGCAGGCCAGGAGCGGTGCGGGCGGTGCGCTCCGCAGCCTCGATGGCCGTGCCGCAGGCGGTGCGATCCGGCTCCGGCGCTGCCGCCGGTGCGGCAGCCGCAACGTGCAGCACCAAAACGGCGCCGAAGACGCCGGCGAGGAGCGTCGTCCGCATCACCCCGGTATGGCCATCGCGGCGACAGGCGGCAAGCTGCGCCGGCTCAGGCGCCTGCCGCGTCCTCATTCAGGTTGAATTCGGCCAGCACGGTATCGGCGGTGAACTCGGCGCTATGCCAGGCGTCCGGCGCGAAGCGTATGACGGTACCGGGGTGCAGCGGGATGCCGCCGGCCTCGCACTCCACCCGGCCTGCGCCGGACAGCACCATGAGGAACTGCTCGTGCGGGTGGCTGTGCTTGGCGGAGACATGGCCGGCCTTGATGTGGACCTGGCGCAGGGTGGCACCAGCGCCGGGCAGGGGAGCCGGGGCAGGGCCGGTCTGGCTCCAGGCGGCGGACAGGACTTGGTCCATGAGTAGGCTCCGGGTTGGCCCGGCCCTGCGGCCGGGCCAGGGAAATCAGACGACCTTGAGGCGGACGGGCACGTTGTTGCGAGTCGCGTTCGAGTATGGGCAAACCTGGTGCGCCTTTTCCACCAGCGCCTCGGCCTGGGCATGGTCCATGCCGGGCAGCGATATGGCCAACTCCACGTCAATGCCGAAGCCGCCCTCGCTGCGCGGCCCCATGCCGACGGTGGCGGTCACGTTGGTGTCGTCAGGGACCTTGGGGCCGCCCTGGGAGGCAACGAACTTCATCGCGCCGAGGAAGCAGGCAGAATAGCCCGCCGCAAAGAGCTGCTCGGGGTTGTTGCCGGAGCCGCCGCCGCCGCCCAACTCCTTGGGGGTGGACAGCTTCACGTCCAGGCTGCCGTCCTTGGTGGCGGCATGGCCGTCACGGCCGCCGGTGGCGGTGGCCTGGGTGGAATAGAGCACGTTGACTGACATCGGGGGTTCCTCTGGGTCGTGTGTCCGTGATTGGAGACTCGGGGCGTCATCCGACAAAGCAGGCGGGCGCGCAAGATCGGAGGCGGTCACGATGGGGTGGGGAGCCTCCCGGTCGGGATGCGGGTGCCAGCCTCCGGCCCCGGGCCGACTCTGTTCACGCATCACAAGTAGTCCGGCGGACAGCCGGCACGCCACCGGACCCGTTCAACGGTCATGCCCTCCTCACGTGCCATCCAGCGCCGACACATGAATGGCGGACATGACCTCATGCGGCGCTCCCCGGCTAATCCTTATAAGCGAAGCGGCCTACCTCCCAGACACCGCACGGCACCAGGCCGCGCAGGACGTCCGGAGCAAGAGCAATGCAGAAGCGCACACTTGGCAAAAGCGGCCTGGAGGTTGCGGCCATCGGCCTCGGCTGCATGGGCCTGAACTTCGGCTACGGCCAGGCCTTGAGCAAGGCGGAGGGCGTCGCGCTGATCCGCGCGGCAGTGGAGCGCGGCGTCACCCTGTTCGACACCGCCGAGGTTTATGGCCCCTTCACCAACGAGGAAATGGTCGGCGAGGCGCTGGCGCCGGTGCGGGACAGGGTGGTAATCGCCACCAAATTCGGCTTCAGGACTGATCCCGGGACCGGCAAGCAGGCCGGCATGGACAGCCGCCCCGAGCATATACGCACCGTAGCTGAGGCGTCCCTGCATCGGCTGGGCACCGAGGTGATCGACCTGTTCTACCAGCACCGCGTTGACCCCGACGTGCCGATCGAGGACGTGGCAGGCGCCGTCCGCGACCTGATCGCCGAAGGCAAGGTGAAGCACTTCGGCCTGTCCGAACCCGGCGCGCAGACCATCCGCCGCGCCCATGCCGTACAGCCCGTGACCGCCATCCAGAACGAATACTCGCTGTGGACGCGCGGGCCGGAAACCAACGGGGTGCTTGCGGCGTGCGAAGAGCTTGGCATCGGCTTCGTGCCCTACAGCCCGCTCGGCAAAGGGTTCCTGACCGGGGCGATGGGCAAGGACACCAAGCTCGCCGAAGGCGATTTCCGCACTATCCTGCCGCGCTTCACCCCGGCGGCGATGGCGGCGAACCAGGCCCTCATTGACCTGCTCCATCAGGTCGCGGGTGAGAAGGGTGCGACCCCGGCACAGGTCGCGCTCGCCTGGCTGCTCGCCCAGCGGCCCTGGATCGTGCCGATCCCTGGCACCACCAAGCTGCACCGTCTGGAGGAGAACCTCGGCGCGGCGGACCTGGAACTGACCGCCGATGACCTCGCCAAGATCGAGCGCGCCGCAGCGGGGATCACCATCCAGGGCGAACGCTATCCCGCGCAACTCCTGGCGGCGACCGGCCGCTGATCGGCTGCATGCCACGCCCGTGCGCCATCCCGGCGCATGGACGCTTGCGCCTCCGCAAATGGAGCACGTCATGACCCCTGCCACCGAGACGCCTGTCGCCCTGCGCGTGCTGCTGGTGCTGAGCACCCTGCTGGGGTTCGCGTCCATCTCGACCGACCTTTGTTTGCCGGGGTTGCCAGCCATGGCCGCGGCTCTGCGGGCCGACGCGGGCATGGTCGAGCTGACGATTGCGGGCTACCTGGCGGCCTTCGGCGCCGGCCACCGATCTACGGCGCGCTGTTCGCGTTGGGCATCGTCGGTATCATGGCGGCCAACCTCGTCAACGCTCGCCTGGTGATGCGGCTGGGCAGCGACCGGTTGCTGCGGGTGGGCACGGCGATGGCGGCGCTTGCCGGGGTGGCGTCGGCGATGAAAGCGTGGACCGGCTGGGGCGACCCTTGCCGGCCTGGTTGGGCCGCTGTTCGTGTTCGTGTCGGCAACCGGGTTCATCGTCGCCAACTCGGTCGTTGGCGCCTTCGCCCTTGCCCCGCAGCGGGCGGGTGCCGTTTCGGCGCTGGTCGGCGCATACAGTATAGCTCGGGCAGGGCCGGTTCCGCGCTGGTGAGGGCGTTTGCTGACGGCACGCCGGCGCCGATGGGCTAGGTGATCGCGCCGGGCGGCATCGGCAGCGCCGCCTGCGCCTGGCTGCTCCTACCCACGCCCGCGGCGGCCAGCCTGCCTGAGGCGGAGCGGGTAGCTTAGCTTTCGTCAGTCCAGCAGGCGCCAGCGTCCGCGACCATCGCCATCACGGCAGAGCGTCCGCCAGGAGGCGGGCTGCCCGGCGGTCACGCCGCCGCTGAGGCAGCACCATACTGCGCGTCGGTCACCTTCTCCATCCACTCGACGGCCTTGCCGTCCAGCACCTCGGCAATGGCGACGTGGGTCATCGCGCATTGGGGTGAGGCGCCGTGCCAGTGCTTCTCCCCAGGCGCGAACCAGACGATGTCGCCGGGGCGTATCTCCTCCACTGGCCCGCCCTCGCGCTGTGCCCGGCCAAGCCCGGCGGTGACGAGCAGCGTCTGGCCCAGCGGATGCGTGTGCCACGCGGTGCGCGCGCCCGGCTCAAACGTGACGGTGGCGCCGCCGACCCGCGCGTCGCCGCTGCCCTGGAACCGCGCATCAATCCGGACCGTGCCGGTGAAATACTCCTCAGGCCCCTTGGCCGAGGGCTGCGAGCCGCTGCGCTTGATGTCCATAGTTCCCTCCGTCCGCTGTCGGCGGACAAGCTGGGCGCGGCCCCCACGACGGTCTAGGTGCTGGAAGTTGCATGGACCTATGTCTAGGCTTCACGAATGCGTCGTGAAGAACTGGTTGACCTCAATGCCTTTGCGACGGTCGCGGAGGAGGAAAGCTTTACCCGCGCGGCGGCCAAGCTCGGCACCTCGCAGTCGGCGCTCAGCCACACCGTCCGGCGGCTGGAAACCCGACTGGGCGTTCGCTTGCTGACCCGCACGACGCGGCGCGTTGCCCCGACCCAGGCGGGCGAGCGGCTGCTCAAGACTCTTGGCCCGGCGTTCGACACCATCGCCGCCGAACTCGCCTCCCTCAGCGAACTGCGCGAAAAGCCGGCCGGCACCATCCGCGTCACCACGTCCGAGCACGCGGCGCACAGCGTCGTGTGGCCCGCGCTGGAAACGCTGTTGCCTGACTATCCCGACATCCGTGTCGAGATGTCGGTCAACTCCGGCCTGACCGACATCGTCGCCGAACGCTTCGACGCCGGCGTCCGCCTCGGGGAAGCGGTCGCGAAAGACATGGTCGCGGTGCGCATTGGGCCTGACCTCCGGCTGGCGGTGGTGGGCGCACCCTCCTACTTCGCCGGGCGACCGCAGCCGCGCACTCCGCAGGACCTGGCCGAACACCT
The DNA here is from genome assembly GCA_964242325.1 of uncultured Acetobacteraceae bacterium. GTDB lineage: Bacteria > Pseudomonadota > Alphaproteobacteria > Acetobacterales > Acetobacteraceae > DASWOJ01. The sequence goes on along the minus strand of CAXTCI010000041.1, from coordinate 10,445 downwards.
GTGCATCAACCTGCGCCTGCCCACCTTGGGCGGCCTTTATGCTTGGGAACTGGAAAAGGACGGCCGCGAGCTGAGGGTGCGGGTGGACGGCCAGTTGACGTTCAACAGCGTGCCCATGGTCCTGCGCGCCGCGGCGGCCGGGTTCGGCCTGGCCTGCGTGCTGGAGGATTACGTGGCTGCCTCCGTCGCCGAGGGCAGCCTCGTCCGCGTGCTGGAGGATTGGTGTCCTCCGTTCGCCGGCTATCACCTTTACTACCCGAGCCGCCGCCAGCCCTCGGCAGCGTTCGCGCTGCTAGTGGATGCGTTGCGATACCGATGATGAGGTTCGGTTCCGCCCCATCCAGCTCAGTCCCAACGAGGGTGAGCCGGATGGGGCCAATAAGTGCGAGTCAGCCCGTGGATGGATGCGAGCCGATACAGCTAGGCCGCGCCCACAAGATCCCCGATCACGACCACCGGCGCCTTGTTGCTGAAGTTAGGCACGTCACCGAACACCGGGCCGCCCTCGGCCGCAACCGCGGCCTTGAACTGATCGGCGGTGTCGAATTCCAGGTTGGCGATGATACTGTAGAGAGGCTTCTCGCCGGTGGGAGTACCGACCGCCTTGATCACACGCCATCCCTTGATGCCGAAAGGTTTGAACTTCTCATCGACCAGCGGCATGTGCTTGGCCATGTAATAGTCGAGATCAAAGGTCGCATCATCGACGTTCTCATACATCACGGTGATCGTGGTCGGCATCGTGCGCTCCAGGCAGTTGGTCTGGAACCCAACAGCAAGACTTATGCCAAACGATGCTCACCGCATGCGGAAGCCCTGTTTGTGTAATGGCGCGCATGGAAATGTGGCAGACGCCCAATCCAGGGTCGTTTTCACGCCCACCCGCAACCCGTCACCCCGTGCAATCAGCGTGGGCACGACCCCGATCAGTCAGCTCCGACGCGCCGGTGATCGCGGTTCGCTCCAGTTGGGAACAGTGCCCAACGAAGCAGCTAACACATGCATGCCTGACCGCTTTTGGAACTGACCGCTGTGCATCCGCCATCGCGAGCCGCTTGCGGCGCGACACTTTCCCACCTGGAAGGTGCACGCGCTCAGGGGATGATTCGCGCCTCGCGCAGCCGGGTGAACAGGTCAAAGAACGAGTCGTCGGTGGCCTGGTAGTCGAGGAAGCCGAGCCTGCGGCTTTTGCTCATGTCGGTGACTACCTCGATGGGCCGGCCGAGGTCGGCGTCGGTGTGCCAGGCCGAGGCCAGCCGGCTCAGGTCCGGCTCGGCCAGGCCGTGCTTGCGGGCGATCTCCGCCCACAACGGGGTCGCGCCGGCAAGCTGCTGTTCCAGCGGCGTGCCCTGCCCGGGGAACGGGGCCGGCTCCAGTTGGAACCAGCGGGCCAGGCGCCCCCACATCCAGTTCCAGCGGAAGATGTCGCCGTTCACGACGTTGAACGCCTGGTCGCGGGCCGCAGGCGTGGTGGCCGCCCATTCCAGGTGGCGCGCCAGCAACCGCGCATCCGTCATGTCCGTCAGCCCATTCCATTGCGCGGCCGAGCCGGGGAACAGGAACGGGTGCCCGGCTTCGCGGCAGATCGTGGCGTAGGCCGCGAGGGTCACACCCATGTTCATGGCGTTGCCAACGGCGTAGCCGATGATGGTATGCGGGCGGTGAACGCTCCAGCCGAAGCCGTCGCGTGCCGCGGCGGCGAACACCTCGTCCTCCTGGGCATAGTAGAAGTTCTCCACGTCAAGGCGCGGCTGCTCCTCGCGGAACGGCGTCGCGGGCAGGCTGCCCTTCCCATAGGCCTCGAACGGGCCAAGGTAGTGCTTGAGGCCGGTCACCAGCGCGACATGGCCGACGCTGCCGCCGGGCCGCACGGCGTCGAGCAGGTTGCGTACCATGCCGGCGTTGACGCGGATGTTCTCCGCCTCGGTCGGCTGGCGCAGCCAGGTCGTGATGAAGACGTGGGTCGGGCGCAGCGCCTCCACTGCGGCGCGCAGCCCCGCCGGGTCGAGCAGGTCGGCGGCGACGGGATGCAGGCCCTCGATGTCGGTTGATGGGCGCCGCGCCAGGCCGCTGACCTCCCAGCCCTGCCGGAGCAGGTGCCTGGCCAGGTTGTTGCCCACGATGCCGCTGACGCCTGCGATCAACGCCGATTGAGTCATGTGTTCCGCCTCGTTGCCGTCCTGCGCGGCAGGTACTCGGCTGCGGCCGGCAAGGCTAGCCCACACTTTCGAGGGCCGCGGTCATCGTTAGGTGCCGGCTGGTAGGCTAACCGATGCGCGCAACGAAACCGTGTGTCCTGGGAGAGGACGGCGCGCCGCGGCGGAGGCTGGAACCGGCCGGGACAAGCGGGCCGGCTTGGTTCTGATGCTACAAGGACACCATTCCCCGGAACACCGTGACCGCCCCGCCGCCCACCCCGGCCCGCACTCCATCCGCCGCCCGGCTAGCATGGGCATGCAGCAGGCTCGGCCGCCCCATCTCGACGCCTTGATGGATCGTCAGCCGGTGCGCGTCGCCGCCCCCGGCGTGCAGCAGCAGCGCGGCCAGGGCACAGGCGGCGCTGCCGGTGGCCGGGTCCTCCGTGATGCCGCCCAGCGGCGCGAACATCCGGGCGCGCACCACGTCGCCATCCCGGCTGTAGGCCAGCAGGCTGAACCCGCCCTCCCGCGACGGCGCCGCCGCCATCGCCCGGCGGAACGCGCCGGTGTCCGTGGTGACCGCGCCCAGCGCATCCGGCGCGACCTCGGCGATCGCAAACCCCAGCCCGCAGCTTGCCACCACCGGCCGGTGTGTGCCCGCCAGCACCTGGTCCGGACGCAGCCCGAGGCAAGCGGCTGCCAGGTCCGTCGGCACCTCCGCGCCAAGCTGCAGCGGCAGCGGCGCTTCCAAGGTCGCCATCGCCTCGCCGTCCCCGCCGGTCAGGGCGATGTGGACCAGGCCCGCCAGCTCCTCGAACACCATCGCGGCCGGCGGCGCCTCCATCCGGGCGGCCAGCACCAGCGCCGTGCCGACGTTCGGATGCCCGGCGAAGGGGATTTCCGCCGTGGGCACGAAGATGCGGACCCGGGCGGTGTGCGACGGGTCGTCGGGCGGCAGGACGAAGGTGGTCTCGCTGTAGTTCCACTCCCGCGCCAGAGCCTGCATCTGCTCCGTCGTCAGGCCGCGCGCATCGGGGAACACGGCCAGCGGGTTGCCGCCGAAGCGTCGGTTGGTGAACACGTCCGTCGTGATGAACTCATAGCCGGGCATGGTCACATCTCCAGCCAGCGGCGAACGGCATCACGCAGGAACGCCTGGTCGGCCTGGCTCTGCACCGGGTTGCCGGCGCGGTGGCCCCAAACAGAGGGGATGGGGCGCAACTCGGCATGGGCGAGATGCGGCAACTCCGTCACGTTGTCGGCGACGCGGAAATAAAGGTCGGTCTCGCCGGGCAGCAGCAGCACGCGTGCGCGTATGGCACGCAGCGCCGCCGCCAGGTCGCCACCGCCGCTGATGTCGGCGGCGTACCAGGTTTTCAACTGCGCATACAGGTTGGCGGCCTGCTTGTTGTCATAACGGCGCTCCCAGCCCTCCACGAGAAAGGTTTCCAAATCCGGGGCGCCGAGCGCCGTGAGGTGCAGCCCGGCACGGTAGAAATCCTGGCTCAGCGCCCATCCCGCGTAGATCCGCGCAAAGGCGCGCAGGGCGGCGCGGGGTTCGGTACCGAAGCGGCCGGCGCCCTGCCACTCCGGCGCGGCCTCCAGGGTCGCCATCAGGCTGGCCAGGAACACCTGGTTGTGGATGGCGGTGCGCGACACCCCGCAGTTGACGACGATCCGCTCTACCCGGTCCGGGAACAGCGCGGCCCAGTGGTAGGCTTGCAGCCCGCCCATGGACCAGCCGTAGACGCAGGCGAGACGAGCAATGCCCCAGGCGTCCAGCAGACGCGCCTGCCCCCGCACGTTGTCGGCAACCGTCACCAGCTCGGGGTAGTCCGCGGTGGTGCTGGGCGAGGTGCTGATGCCGTTGCCGAACTGGTCCACCTGGATGATGAACCAGCGCGTGGGGTCCAGGATGCCACCTGGGCCGATCAGCCATTCCACCTCCGGGTGCTGAGCGCCGTAGCTGGTGGGATACAGGACTGCGTTGTCCCGGGCCGGGGACAGCGTGCCATGGGTTTTCCATCCGATCTGGGCGCCGCGCAGGGCGCCGCCGGAGTCCAGCGGCAGGTCGCCTGCGTCGAAGATGCCGCTGTCGGTTGGCCAATCCATGCTCGGGTCCTTGTCAGGGAGCGGCAAGCTAGCGGGCCAGGCGGTGCACGGCCAGGGTCGCTGTCCTTCTCCCTCTCCCTCCGGGAGAGGGCCGGGGTGAGGGGGTGTTGCTTGCGGAGCGGCGCACCGAACGCGCCACCTGCGCCGGGCTTGCTTGGGCTAAGGACGGTGCTTGCCCGCCCCCTCACCCCAACCCTCTCCCGGAGGAAGAGGGAGCAGAGGAGAATCTGCTATGACGCGCCCAACCCAGGAGCTAACCCAATGGAACGTGTCGCCGACTACCCCCGCCCGCCCCGGCTGGAGCGCAGCCCGCGCCGGGTGCGGATCATGCTGGGCGGGCAGGAGATCGTGGACACCGATGCGGCCTGGCGGGTGCTGGAAACCTACCATCCTCCATCCTACTACATCCCCGCCGCGGCCTTCGCCCCGGGCACGCTGCTGCCCTCGCAGGGCCGCGGCAGCGTGTGCGAGTGGAAGGGCCAGGCCGAATACTACACCGTCCAGGCTGGGGGCGCCGTGGCGCGGGATGCCGGTTGGGGCTACCCGCACCCCACCCCGGACTTTGCCGCCATCGCCGGGCATGTCGCAGTGTATGCCGGGCGGATGGACGCATGCTATGTCGGCGATGACCGGGTCGTGCCGCAGGAGGGCGGCTTCTACGGCGGCTGGATCACGCCCGAGCTGACCGGCCCGTTCAAGGGCGGTCCCGGCACCATGTTCTGGTAGCCGAACCCGGGGCGGCCCGGCTGCGTTGCCGCCTCCCAACCTGAAAGCCTCCCACCTTGTCCGGCACCATCCTCCTAATGCCGGCGCATGCCGTGCAGTCGCCCTGGCGCCATGCGGTCGAAACCCTGCGCCTGGCCGGGCCTTTGGCGGTTGCGCAGTTGGCGGGCATGGCGATGGGCGTGACCGACACGGTGCTGCTCGGCACGCTGGGCGGCAACGCGCTGGCGGCCGGCGGTCTGGCGACCATGCTGTTCATTACCGTTACGATCATGCTGCAAGGAATGCTGACGGCGGTCAGCATCGTGGTGTCGCAGGAACGCGGTGCGGGGCGGGACAACCTGGTGCCGGCGCCATACTGGGCCGGGCTGGCGATGGCGCTGCTGTTGTCCGTGCCGGCCTTCGTAGTGTTCACTCTCGCGGAGCCTCTGCTGCTGCTGGCCGGACAGCCCCCTGCGTTGGCCCGGGACGCCGCGGCGTTCATAGACGTTCTGCGCTGGGGAACGCCGGGCGCGATGATCGGCATCGGCCTGATGCGCGCCTTCCTGCCGGCAATCGGGCAGGGAGCGGCGATGCTATGGGTGGCGCTGGGCGCAACGAGTATCAACGCCGCGCTGTGTTGGGGGTTGATCCATGGGGCCTGGAGGCTGCCGGCGCTCGGGATGCGCGGCCCGGCGCTGGCGACGGTGTTCGTGGAAAGCGGGATGGCGTTGGTGCTGATGGCTTGGCTGCATGGGCATCCGGGGCTGCGCCGCTTCGTCGCTTGGCGGCGGCCCGGCTTGCCGCTGCTGCGGCGCATGGTCGTGCTGGGGCTGCCGGTGACGGGGACGTTCGCGGTGGAAACCGGGTTGTTCCTGGGCATTGGGCTGCTGGTGGGACGGTTGGGCGCGGCGCCGCTGGCCGCGCACCAGATCGCGCTCAGCATTACGTCGGTGTCGTTCATGGTGCCGCTGGCGGTGGCGCAGGCCGCCAACGTGCGAGTGGGCAACCGGGTGGGCGCCGGAGACGCCGCCGGCGCGCGCCGGGCCGGGCTGGTGGCCATCGCCCTGGCGGCGGTGACGGAGGCGATGGCGGCGGCCGTGCTGGTGGTGGCGCCGGGCACGCTGGCCGGGTTCTACATAGACCCGGCGCTGCCAGCCAACGCCGAGGCAACCACCACCGCAATCAGCCTGCTCGCCATCGCCGCTGTGTTCCAAGTGTCGGACGGGATGCAATCCGCCGCGGCTGGCGCGCTGCGCGGCCTGGGCGACACGCGGGTGCCGTTCGTGCTCGCGGCGGTGAGCTACTGGGGCGTTGGCTTCCCAGCGGCCTGGTGGCTGACGGCGCGCGCCGGGGCAGGGGCAGTTGGCGCCTGGTGGGGACTGGCGGGCGGGTTGATGCTGGTGGCAACGCTGCTGACGGGGCGCTTCCTGCACCGGAGCCGCTTCATCGAGGAAGCATGAGCCTCGACGACCGATGCCGTCACAGGTGCGTGATCTAAGCCGCCGAGCGACTCGTCCAAGCAACACCCAATAACCGCGGCGGGAGACCGTTCGCCATCTCCCGCCGGGTAAAAGCGAACGTAACCGGATGTTTACTTGTTCGTGCGGCCGAGCTTGCCCGGGTTCACGCCACCACCCTTGGCGCCGTCGCTGACCACATCGCCTTCAGAGGTGTTGCTGGCCTCGATGTCCTCCGGGTCCACCCCGGTACGGGCAAAGGCGCCCTTGGATGCGCCAATACCCGGGTTGCGCTGCAGGTCGTCTTGCAACGGCGGCACGTCGGCGCCCAGGTCGTCAGGGCCGGTGGGCGGGTGCTTGGGATGCTTGGATGCTGTCATTCGGCTTCTCCTCGTGCCTGCGAGCCATCCTGTGGAATGGCCACGCCGCCATCAAATGCGTGGGGATGGCGGAGGTGCCAGCCCGTGTCCCCCACTTTTTCCTGACCGCGCGCCTGCCAGCGCCGTGCGAAGCAGCCATCCCCCTTGCCCCCACCCCCCGCGCCCATGATATGAAACCTTGGGAGGTCGGCGGCGGACGGGTTCCTCGCCAACCCGGTCAGGTCCGGAAGGAAGCAGCCGCAACGAGTTCTTGCTTGGGTCGTTCGTTCGGCCTCCCACCCTCACCCTCCTGCGGCAGGAAGCATGTCAGGCTTGCAGGACACCGACCTGGACGAAGACCTGCCGCCTCCGTCTGCCGGTCCCGGCCTGTTCGGGGACGAACCCGCGGCGTCCCCACCCCTGGTAGCCCAGGCGGCCCTGGCCCCCACGCCCTACCGCGTCCTGGCGCGCAAATATCGTCCCACCACCTTCGCCGACCTGATCGGGCAGGAGGCAATGGTTCGCATCCTGCGCAACGCCTTCGCGCAGAACCGCGTCGCCCATGCCTGGATGCTGACCGGCGTGCGCGGCGTGGGCAAGACCACCACCGCCCGCATCATCGCCCGCGCCCTGAACTGCATTGGCCCCGATGGCCAGGGCGGCCCGACCGCGGACCCCTGCGGCGTATGCGCCAACTGCGTTGCCATCCTCGCCGACCGGCACCCGGACGTGGTGGAGATGGATGCCGCCAGCCGCACCGGCGTGGATGACATGCGCGAGGTGATAGACGCCGCCCGCTACCGCCCGCTGCAGGCGCGCACCAAAGTCTTCATCATTGACGAAGTGCATATGCTGTCCCGCAACGCCTTCAACGCGCTGCTGAAGACGCTGGAGGAGCCGCCGCCGCATGTGAAGTTCATCTTCGCGACGACGGAAATCCGCAAGGTGCCCGTCACCGTGCTGTCCCGCTGCCAGCGTTTCGACCTGCGCCGGGTATCGGTGGCGGAGATGACCGCGATGTTCGGCCGCATCGCCGTGCAGGAGGGCGTGGCTGTGGACCTCGGCGCCCTGGACTTGATCGCCCGCGCGGCGGACGGGTCGGTGCGCGATGGGCTGTCGCTGCTGGACCAGGCCATCGCCCAGGGGGCAGGCGCCGCCGGGCCGATCGGTGCGGACGCCGTGTCGGACATGCTGGGCCTGGCCGACCGCTCCGCCGTGTTCGACTTGCTGGAGGCAGTGATGGCCGGGCAGCCCGCCGCGGCGCTGGCGATCACCGACCGGGCGCATGAGCGGGGCGCCGACCTCGGCCTGATGCTGGGCGACCTGCTGGACCTGACCCATACCCTGACCCGGCTCCGCACCGTGCCGGCGTTGCGCGACGGCGGGGAACTGCCGGAGGCCGAGCGCACCCGCGGCGCGGCCCTGGCCGACCGGCTGTCTATGCCCTTGCTGGGCCGTGCCTGGCAGATGCTGCTGAAGGGCACGCAGGAGGTGGAGCAGGCGCCGGACCGCCGGGCCGCGGCCGAGATGGTGCTGATCCGCCTGTGCTACGCCGCCGACCTGCCAACGCCCGGCGACCTGGTGCGCCGCTTGACTGAGGCCGGCGCGGCCCCGTCCGCACCGCGTCCAGCCAGTGGCGCACCGCCGCCATTCGAAGGCGGCACCGTCCGCGCTGCCATCAACAACGGCCCGGCATCCACCGACGGCAGCGCAGTCCGCGCCGTCGCCAACGGCGCCCCGGCCTTCCAGCCGGACCCGGCGCCATCCGCGCCGCCCCCGCCGGCCGATCCGCAGCCGCCTCGCCTGTCGAGCTTCCGCGAGGTGGCGATGCTGGTGGCGGAGCGGCGGGAACCGTTGCTGCATGGCGCCTTGCTGCACCAAGTTCACCTTGTCCGCTTTGCGCCCCCCGTCATCGAGCTACGGCCCGTGCCCGACGCCCCACGCGACTTGGCGCCGCGCCTGGCCGCCTTGCTGCTGGATGCGACCGGCACGCGCTGGACTATCGCGTTGTCCCGCGAGGCCGGCGATCCCACCCTGCACGACCAGGGCGAGGCCGCCGACCAGGCCCGCCGTGGCGCTGCCGCCGAGCACCCGCTGGTCCGCGCCATCCTGAACGCGTTTCCCGGCGCCAAAATCAGCCGGGTGACGGACAGCCGGGCGGACGCCTATGGATTGGTGGACGACGAGCCCTCGATCCTCGGCGGCGGGGACGGTCGGGAGTTTGCGCCGTTGGATGCCGAAGATGCTGGAATGATGGAGGACGACAGTTGAAAAACCTTGCGGGCCTGATGAAGCAAGCCGGCCAGATGCAGGCCAAGATGGCCGAGATGCAGGCCAAGATGGAAGCGATGGAGATCGAGGGCGCTTCCGGTGCGGGGATGGTAACGCTGGTGCTGTCCGGCAAGGGCGAGCTGCGCCGCCTGGCCGTAAACCCCAAGCTGCTGGACCCGGCGGAAGCCGAGATGCTGCAGGACCTGATCGTCGCCGCCCACGCCGACGCCAAGCGCAAGGTGGAGGCGGTGATGGCGGAGGAGATGTCAGCCGCAACCGGTGGGCTGGAGCTACCCGGCGGGATGAAGCTGCCATTCTAAGCGGCACCTTCTCCCTCTCCCTCCGGGAGAAGGCCGGGGTGAGGGGGTCTTGGCTGCGGAGCGGGGCACGATCAGCGCCACCATCCAGCCATCCTGTGTCAGCAAGCACGGCCCTCGAAGGTCCCCTCACCCCAACCCCCTCCCGGAGAGAGAGGGAGCAGGGAGCGCTGCCATCCCAACCAGGCCCGCATGGGCGGACCTGAGGTCGAGCGGCTGATCGGCCTGCTAGCGCGCTTGCCGGGCCTAGGTCCACGCAGTGCCCGCCGAGCCGCGCTACGAATGCTGCAGCAGCCCGAAGCGCGCATGCTGCCGTTGGCCGCCGCCCTGTCCGACGCCGCCCGGGCCGTGCGCACGTGCAGCACCTGCGGCAACCTGGACAGCCGCGATCCCTGCGGTATCTGCACCGACCCGGCACGCGACCGGGCGCTGGTCTGCGTGGTGGAGGGCGTCGGCGACCTATGGGCGCTGGAACGCGCCAGCGTCCATCATGGCGTTTATGCCGTGCTGGGGGGCACCCTGTCCGCCCTAGGCGGCACCGGCCCGGAGGACCTGAACTTGCAGCCCCTGCTGGACCGTCTCGATGCAGGCGGAGTTGGCGAAGTCATTCTTGCCCTGGGCGCCACTGTGGACGGCGCAACGACCGCGCACTGGCTACAGGAGCGGATCGCCAAGGCCACGCCAGGGGTGCGGGTGACGCGGGTGGGGCAGGGGGTGCCGATCGGCGGCGCGCTGGACGTGCTGGATGATGGGACGCTGGCGGCGGCGGTGCGGGGACGGCGGGTGATAACGGGTTAGGGCAGATGTCCAGGACGCTGTGCCCGACGCGCCCGGACCCTACTCGATTTAGGTGCCGGACGACGTTGATGGCGCGGTGGTTCAGCAAATCGACCTGAATAACCTGATCATCCACAGCATTCACATCCGGCGGAAGGATTTGAATGCAGCTTGTGTCGAGCACCTAATAGCCGCAGGTGCACAGTTCTTTACCACCGCGCGAATGCAAAACCGCCAGATGGATGAGTTGTAGTCGTTGCTCAGCAAGTAAAACAAGCATCTGCCGCAGCACGATCAGCCGCTTCCGGC